>JBGSMP010000065.1:0-13730 GCA_041740105.1 Sphingomonadaceae bacterium | reverse complement strand
CAAGCGAAGCCGCCGTCCAGACGCCGAATGGCCGAGACGGGACCGGGGAAGCGGGTGCTGTGCTGCCCCCGCTCACGGACTCAGAATTTCGCGCCCAGCCTCAGCCCGATCGTTCGTGGGGTAACGACGTTGATGTAAACGCGCTGGAAACAAACGCTGCACGCGATACCGCGGGAAATCTGCGCGCGCTCGTCAAAGGCATTGGCGACGAACAATTCGGTCGAATAGTTTCCGAAAGCGACTCCCGCTGAAAAATCTGCGTAGGTGTAGGCAGGTAGGCGACCGATCTGGTCTGCATCGCTGGTGCGAACATCGGTGGATGCCGAACTCGCATGGATGACAACACCTTGGAAGTGTGCGTTCGCCGCGCCTATCGGGAAGCTATAGCGCGCGGTTGCATTGCCCTTGAACTGAGGTGTGATCGGCAAGCGGGTTCCGGCAGGTGCGAGAAAGCCGC
Source organism: Sphingomonadaceae bacterium (assembly GCA_041740105.1). GTDB lineage: Bacteria > Pseudomonadota > Alphaproteobacteria > Sphingomonadales > Sphingomonadaceae > Sphingomonas_O. The sequence continues at coordinate 13,273 of JBGSMP010000065.1, read as the reverse complement.
CAGGACAGGGTGGGGCGTCCGTGGCATTTGTGCACAAATTCTCACGCGTCTTGGCATCATTATAGGCACCTGATGCCGTGAGCGTCAGGCCTTCAAAGGGTACTAGATTAATGTCGGCTTCGACACCGCGAATGCGCGCATCAGGACCGTTTTGAATTTGCGTAAAGCTATTCTGGCCCAGAAATGCGAACTGGAATTTTTTCCATTCCTGCTGGTAAATGGCACCGTTGAACCGGAGCTTACCGTCGAGCAGCGTTGTTTTGAAGCCAACTTCGTAATTCGTTAGAAAATCGGGCGCGTAGGCCTGTACGGTGGCACGGCGATTGATGCCGCCGGGCCGGAAACCGCGCGACCACGTGGCGTAAAACAGAAGGTCGCGATTGGGTTTGTACGTAAGATTGAGCCGGTGTGTGAAACCTTGTCCATCGGCTTGCTTCGGATCGACTCGCCCCGTTCGTGTGTTAAAGTCGCCGAGGTTAGTGCAAGGCCCCGGCGCAATCGCTGAAGGTAACAATGTGCCAGTGGGATTGTCGCGCAGAATCTGGCCCGTGGTCGTGTAACAGCCTGCGACACCCGTGCGCGAACTGCCTGCCGCATTGAACGGCGAGCCAGCCGGATTGCGACCGAAGCCGAAGAACCCGATCAACGTGTTATCATAAATGAATCCGCGGCCCCCCGCTGTCAAAGTAAGATCCGGCGTAATATCGAAACTCGCTTCGCCGAACATCGCGTAATCGCGGTCGACGCGTTGCTGCTTCGTCAGCCACAGGATGCCGGGTAGTCCGTTGACCGACACTTGTGAGCCGAGACCGGGCACGACATAGCGTTCGTCAATATCGTTAGCCTGGCGCTGGTAGAATGCGCCCGCGACAACACGGAAGCGTTCGTCCTGCGGAGACGAAACGCGCAACTCTTGGCTCAACTTGCGATATTTCGGTGTGCTTGTTGTGAACTGGCGCGGGTCGATGGTGGCGCCGGCAGCATCTTGAAAGTAGAAGTAGCCCGCAAGTCCGCCCGAACTTGCATAAAGCGAGTCATAGGCTTCGGCGTAGTCGGTATAGTCCCCTGTCGCATTGATCTTGCGGTCGAGATAGGCACCGGCATAAGTCAGGTCCCAGTTGCCGATCTTGCCCTCGATTGTCAGTGCGCCCTGAATAAAGCGATCCGTCGCGGAATCAGGGTAAAACCGCTGGACCTGCAGATCCCCGACAGTCGGTTGAAACCCGAATACGCCCTTGTTGCGTGTTTCCTGCGCGTAGATCGTGGGCGTCACCGTCCAGTTGTCGTCAAGATCGATCTGGAGCGCGGCGCGGCCGCCGTAAATTTCGCTGGTGTTGAAATCCTTCTTCACGAACGTATTGTTGTTAACGGTGATCCCGCCGACCGTGGGCAAAAAGCTCCGCGTACCCGGCACATTATCGATATAACCGGCGTTGCGCTGATACCAACCAACCATGCGCAGGGCGGCGTTTTCACTGAGCGGGAAGTTCAGCATTCCCTGCAAGCGGCCGCCCTGACCGCCCTTCTCGACCGTGTTGATTTCGGCGTCGACACGGCCCTCGAACGCGTTTGTCGTGGGCTTGTTCGTGATGATGCGGATCGTGCCTGCCTGTGACGATGCACCGTACAGCGTGCCCTGCGGCCCCGACAGGCTTTCTATCCGCGCAATGTCGTAAATATGGATATCTAGCGTGCCGCCGATCGTCGTGACGGGCTGTTCGTCGAGATAGACACCGACACTCGGCAAGGGACCCGAGTGGTTGCCGTCACCGCCCGAGGCAACGCCGCGCATATAGACATTAGTCGAACCCGGCTGCGTCGTCTCGAAGCTTACGGAGGGGAGCAGCTGCGAAAACTGGTTGAAATTGGTGATGTTCAGCTGATCGAGCTTTTTCGTCCCCAGCGCCTGAATGCTTATCGGCACATCCTGCAAGCTCTCCGACCGCTTTTGCGCTGTAACGATGATGTCGTCGCCGCTGGTCGCTTCATCGGCAGGGGTCTGGGCGAAAGCCGGGACAGCCATCAACATGGTGCTTGTCAGGAGAGCGGCAGTGAGCGTGTGGCGCGTTGTCATGATTGTCCCCGGATTTTTATTGGCGACAAGTCTGTGCCGCAGGGGAGCGAGGGTCAACGGCTAACTCGTGCTGCGCGACAATTGCGCGTGTAGGCGTGACAGTTTTGCAACTATTACGCTGTCGCGGGAAAATCCGTCAATATGTTGCCAAGTGCTGATTTCAGGGGGGGCAACCAAGGCTCGAAGCCTTGCCAGGCCTCTGTGCCGTCGCGGAAGATCGGCTGGCGCACCTGTTCGGATGAAGCGGTGCGGACGGCGCGTTCGGTTTTGTGGAATTCGATGCAGGCAGGTTCGAATGCCAGACCGCAGGCTTCGAGCAGCGCGCGCACTTCGGCTTCGGTGTTGTCCACCATAGTTTCGTAGTTGACGCGGTGCATGCGACCGGGGAGCACACCGTCGATATGCGTCATCAGACGCACATAATCGGCATAATAACGCCCCATATCGTCGAGGCTGTAGCTGAATGCCTGTCCCTTGGCGAAATGCTGTTTGAAATTCGAAAAGCAGCAGCCGAGCGGATGACGGCGCGCGTCGATGATTTTTGCGTTGGGCAGGATCAAGTGGATGAACCCGATATGCGCCCAGTTGTTGGGAAGCTTATCGATGAAAAACGGCTTGTCGGATTTGCGCTGAATGCGTGTGCGTTTCAGATAGTCCTCGCCGAGTTCGCGCATTTGGGCGGGCGACAGCGCCGCCAGCTTTTCTGGATCGCTGTAGCCGCGTGAGAGCGCGGGGATGTCGCCCAGCTCCGACGTGCCTTCGACAAGGCTGTGGCTCGAGAGGATCTGTTCGATCAGCGTGGACCCCGCGCGCGGCATCCCGAGCACGAAAATGGGGTCGGGCGCAGCGAAGCCCTGGCCCGCGCGGGTTTCGAAGAAATCAGACGTGAGCAGGGCAATCCGGCTTTCGACGAATGCCGTCGTTTCATCGGCATTATAATCAATCTTTGTGCGCCGCAGGGCATTGCCTGCGTCGTAATGGGCAAAGGACGTCGCATAGTCCTTCACATCTTCGAAGGCCTTGCCGAGCGCGAAATCGAGGTGGAAGCGGTCTTCGTCGGTGATTGGGGCCTTTAGCGCATGTTGCATCGCGGCAATATCATCGGCGGTGAACCGGACGGTCTTTAGATTGGCAAGACTCCACCACACCTCGCCAAGAGTCGGCTGGATATCGAGCGCGCGCCGGTAGGCAGCGATACCATCGGCCTGTCGCCCGACAGTTTTCAGCATGTGGCCATACGACATCCAGACTTTGGGCTGCTTCGGCACTTCTTTGAGGACTTGCTCGTAAAGCGCGATGGCTTCGTCGAAGCCGCCGATCCGGCCGAGCGCGGCGGCCTTTAAGTTGGCGCTGCCGATGTTTTCGGGGTCATCGATCAGCACCCGATCAAGTTCGGCAATCGCTTCGGTCGGCTTGTTCTGCCGATAAAGGCATGTCGCAAGATTGGCGCGCGCGGCGCCGAATTCGGGCGCCAGTTCAAGCGCCCGGCGCAGCAGGTTTTCGGCATCATTGTAGCGCCCGATCCGCCCGGCAAGTTCGGCCATCATGCGGATCGCCGCGACATCGAACGGATCGGCTTTCAGATGTGCGCGCAAAAGTGGCTCTGCATCCGACAATCGGTTGTCATGAAGAGCGAGCGCGGCTTCCATGAGGCGCGGATTGTTGACGCCGCGCCGGATTGATCGATCGAGAGCGTCAGAGTGCGGCAACGACCGCATCACCCATTGCGCGGGTACCCACGCTGCCGCCGAGATCGCGCGTCCGGTGCCCCGCTTCCAGAACGGATTGCACCGCGCGTTCGATGTGTTCGGCCGCGCTTGCATTGTTAAGACTAAAGCGCAGCATCATTGCAGCCGATAATATCGTTGCCAGCGGGTTGGCCATATCCTTGCCCGCGATATCGGGTGCCGAACCGTGAATCGGCTCGTAAAGCCCGAAGTTTGCGGCGTTGAGCGACGCGCTGGGCAGCATGCCGATCGAACCGGTGAGCATCGACGCCTGATCCGACAGGATATCGCCGAACATATTCCCTGTGAGGATCACGTCGAACTGCTTGGGTGACTTCACAAGCTGCATCGCGGCGTTGTCGACATACATGTGGTCGAGCGCGACGTCGGGATACTCCGCGGCGACTTCGATCACGACCTCGCGCCAGAGCTGCATCGTGTCGAGGACGTTTGCCTTGTCGACCGATGTGACGCGTTTGGAGCGCGCGCGTGCCGCCTGGAAGGCGACGTGCGCAACGCGCGCGATCTGGCCTTCGGTATAGCGCATCGTGTCAAAGCCTTCGCGGCTGCCTTTTTCGCCCGTGATGCCCTTTGGCGTGCCGAAATAAATGTCGCCGGTCAGTTCGCGGATGATGAGGATGTCGAGGCCGGCGACGATTTCGGGCTTCATCGCAGATGCATCGGCGAGCGCGGGCCAGACAATGGCCGGGCGGAAATTGGCAAAGAGATCGCGTTCGCGGCGCAGACCGAGAATGGCCTGTTCGGGGCGCAATTCGCGCGGCAATGTGTCGAGTTCGAAATCACCGACGGCCCCGAACAGGATTGCGGCAGCGTTACGCGCGATGTCCAGCGTTTCGGGCGGGAGCGGATGGCCGTGTTTGCGGTAGGCACCGCCGCCGACGTCCGCATGCCGAAATTCAAGCCCGAGTTGCAGGGCATCGAGCACGCGCACCGCTTCGTGAATGACTTCGGGGCCGATCCCGTCACCGGGCATTAGTGCGATAAGGGGCATATGTCGTGGCGATAGTGCGAGTGCCGGCGCGGCGCAACGAAATGCGGTTTGGGGTGGTTTGGTAGGAATTGCCGACTTAAAGACCGACACGGGATACCAAGCGGAAAGCGGATTTATGAAGATTGCAATGATCGGGGCAGGGTATGTAGGCCTCGTTTCCGGCGCATGTTTTGCCGATTTTGGCCATGACGTCGTGTGCGTCGATCTCGATCAGGGGAAAATCGATGCGCTGCTGAGTGGCAAGATGCCGATATTCGAGCCGGGGCTGGCCGAGCTCGTGGGCGGTAATGTCGCCGCTGGTCGACTGTCGTTCACCACGAGCCTTGCAGCAGCCGCCGAGGACGCAGATGCGATTTTCATTGCAGTAGGCACGCCGTCACGGCGCGGCGATGGCCATGCGGATCTAAGCTATGTCTTTCAGGCAGCGCGCGATATCGGCGCGGTCATCGACCGGCCGACGGTCGTCGTGACGAAATCGACCGTTCCTGTCGGCACTGGTGACGAAGTCGAACGCATCCTGCGCGAGGTGGCCAAAGGTGTGGATGTCGCTGTCGTGTCGAACCCCGAATTCCTGCGCGAAGGGGCCGCAATCGGCGATTTCAAGCGACCCGACAGGATCGTGATCGGGTGTGAGGATGCGCGTGCCGAAAAAGTGATGCGCGATATCTATCGACCCTTGTCGCTGGGGCAAGCGCCGCTGATGTTTACGGGACGGCGGACGGCCGAACTGATCAAATATGCCGCCAATGCGTTTCTGGCGACCAAGATCACGTTCATCAACGAGATCGCCGACTTGTGCGAAGCGGTCGGCGCTGACGTCAAGGACGTGTCGCGCGGGATCGGGCTCGATAACCGGATCGGCAGCAAATTCCTCCATGCCGGGCCGGGCTATGGCGGGTCGTGTTTCCCGAAGGATACGCTGGCGCTGCTGAAGACCGCCGACGACCACGGTGTCCCGATGCGGATTGTCGAGGCAACGGCCGCCGTCAACGATAGCCGCAAGCGCGCGATGGGGCGCAAGATCATTGCGGCGATGGGTGGCGATGTGCGCGACAAGACCGTTGGTATTCTCGGCCTGACGTTCAAGCCGAACACCGACGACATGCGCGATGCGCCGGCGCTGGCAATCGTTCAAGCGCTGATCGACGGCGGTGCCAATGTCAAAGCCTATGATCCCGAAGGGATGGCGCTTGCAGCGCCGATGATGCCCGCGGTGACAATGTGCAGGGATGCGTATTCGGTTGCCGACGGCGCAGATGCTGTCGCGATCGTGACTGAATGGGATGCATTTCGTGCACTCGATCTCGGGCGGATGGCGGCATCGATGAACGAGAAAATACTCGTCGACCTGCGAAACATTTATGATGCAGCGGAAGTTACGCGGTTTGGCTTTGCTTATCATTGTGTGGGACGGCCGGTCTGAATTATCCGGGAGTTTCGAAATGCGCTGCGCTGTTCTGATGGTATTCGCACTGGGCGGATGCAGCACAATCCTGCCCAAAACCTCTGCCCCTAATGACGTTGTTGCGAAGCTTGCAGCGGCAGACGGTGCCGACCGCGGTTTTGCGACATTGAGGGTCGGCGCCGATCGCATGCGTCTGACGGTTGACGCCATGGGTCTTGCGCCTGGTGCGCGCGGCATCCACATCCATGAAGTGGGCCGGTGCGACGTTCCAGACTTTGAATCGGCTCAAGGACACTGGAATCCGACGTCGAGGCAGCATGGCCGCGACAACGCCGCTGGTGCCCATCACGGCGATATGCCCAATCTGATGATCGGTGCCGACGGGCGCGGTTCCGTCACCATCGACGTGCCGGGGACGATCGCTGTACTGCTCGATACCGACGGAGCATCGGTCATCATCCATGCCGACGCCGACGACTATCGCACCGACCCGAGCGGTAAGTCGGGCGCGCGCATCGCTTGTGGAGTCCTGACGGCGCCTTAGATTGGTTCGCCGACGGCGCGCGCGCGTTCGACCATTGTCGCCTCTGCGGTGGGCACGCGTGACCACGCGACCCAGATAAGCAGTGCCGAAACCGGCGTGACGGCCAGTAGCGCCATGACGCCTGTGGCAAGGTTGCCGGTCGCGGTGGAAATGGCGCCTGCCAGATAAGGACCCAATGCAAGCCCGATCAAGGTCGTCGCCAGAAAGAAGGTCGCGGTTGCCGTCCCGCGCATCCGGGGCAATACCAGATCCTGCGTGGTCGCAGCGGCTGCGCCGAGCGCTGCGCTTGCCAGAACACCGGCAATGAAATTCCAGATGTAGAACATTGTCGTGCTCGTCGTCGTGAAGCCGAGGATCGTCGGTATAACGGGTCCGACAGCACCGATGAGGATGACCAGCAACCGTCCCGACGGATGCTTCTTCCGCCATGCGTCCGCTACTTGTCCGCCGATGATGACGCCGAGGAAGCCCGACAATGCGCCGGTGCTGCCGACCCAGAACCCGGCGATCGACTTGCTCTCGCCGAGCACGCGGATGGCATAAGGCGCGGACCAGAAGGACTGCGCATACGCGTTGAAGGCGATGAGGCCATAAGCGATCGCGGTGCACAGAAAGGCCGGATTGCGCCAGATCAGCGTATACGTCGGCAAGTCGCGTCCTTTAAGCGCACTAACCCACGAAAATACCGCATAAACGCCTATGCCAACCGCGATCCATTGCGGCACGGCGCCAGTCAGCTTGATCAAGGTGTAAGCGAATGCCCCTGCAAAGGCCGCAAAGGCCAGATTGACCGCGAGCGGTCCCGCACCGCGCCGTGCGGCACCGATCAGCGTGAAGGGGGGAATGATCGTGACCAGTTCGCTCAAGAAATCCTTGAACGGATTGGGTGCTGTCGGCGTAACAATGCCATCGGCCGATCCGCGCACCGGTTCGCGCAGGGTTGCAACGAGCCCTGCAAGCAGCAGCCCTGGCAAGCCTACGGCCATGAAAGCGGCCTGCCAACCGACCAGCCCCATCGGACCACCACCGGGATAGGCAGCATTCCAGCGCTCGACGATCAGGCCGCCGATGAACAGCGACACACCGCCGCCGATATACAAGCCCGACGAATAGATCGCGAGCGCGGACGCGCGTTTCTCTTTCGGAAAATAATCCGAAATCAGCGAATAGGCGCTGGGACTTGCAGTCGCCTCGCCAATGCCGACACCCATGCGCGCGACCGCCAATTGCCCGAGATTCTTCGAAAGACCCGAAAACGCGGTCATCGCCGACCAGAGCGACAGGCCGATTGTCATCAGCCGGACGCGGTTCCAGTTGTCCGCAAGCCTCCCGAGTGGAATGCCGAACAGCGCGTAAAAGACGCCGAACGCCGTCCCGTATAAAAAGCCGAGTTCGCCGTCGCCGATGTTCAGGTCGCGCTTGATGTCCTCGGCAAGGATCGAAATGATCTGGCGATCGACAAAGTTGAAAACATACACGACCACGAGAACGCAGAGCACGTAATTGGCGTAACCGCGACTGTGTGCAGGGGCGGGGCGCGCGTTGGGGGCCGGGCTGCTGCTCGTCACGGTTTGCTCGGTCATGGACATCCTCTTGTTGGCGCTTGGCTAATCGACGGCAGCACAATCGACAAGCGTCATGTCGTGTTTTGCTTGAAATCGAGCGGAATACCCCCAATATCTCGACCGTCCGGCGATGGTCGCTGGGTAAAGGAGTATTTTCGATGGCCAATTGGTCTGATCCCCGTATGACCGCCGGCGCGGCCGCGCCGTCGATCGGTGTCCGCGACGCTGCATATGATGCGGGTCTGCGGTCTTATATGTTGTCTGTTTACAACTACATGGCGTCGGCCGTGCTGCTGACCGGCATTGTTGCCATGGTGTTTGCAAGCTCGGGCTTTGCGGCACAAGTGCTCAACACGCCGCTCAAGTGGGTGATCATGCTCGCGCCGCTCGGCTTCGTGTTTGCCTTGAGCTTTGGCATCAACCGCATGTCGACAGCGACGGCACAGGCTGTGTTCTGGGCATTTGCCGTGGTCATGGGTCTGTCGATGTCTTCGATTTTCCTGGTCTACACGGGCACGTCGATCGCACAGGCATTCTTTGCGACAGCCGCAGCGTTCGCGGGGCTCAGCTTGTTCGGTTACACGACCAAGCGCGACCTGTCGGGCATGGGTTCGTTCCTGATCATGGGTGTCGTCGGCCTGATCGTGGCAATGCTGCTGAACGCCTTCGTGTTCAAATCGGGCGTGATGGGCCTCGCAATTAGCGCCCTTGGCGTGCTGATCTTTGCGGGTCTGACAGCCTATGACACACAGCGGATCAAGTCGATGTATGCCTATGTGGCGGGCACCGACATGGTGGGGAAGACCGTGATCATGGGCGCGCTGTCGCTCTATCTCGACTTCATCAACATGTTCCAGTTCCTGCTGAGCTTCATGGGCTCGCGCGACTGATCAACGATTACGCATTAAAAACGGCCCCGGCAGCGCAATCTGCCGGGGCTTTTTTGTGTCTCGTTCAAGCGCCTAGGTGCGACTTGAAGAAAGCGAGTGTCCGATCCCAAGCCAGGTCAGCTGCGCCCTTATCGTATCGCGCCGCTGACGTGTCGTTGTTGAACGCGTGGTTGACGCCAGCATAGCTATGCGCCTCGACGGTGACGTCAGCGGCCTTCAGTGCTTCAATCCACGCAGGCGCGCTCGCGTTCACGCGATCGTCGATTCCAGCATAGTGGAGCATCAACGCGGCCTTGACGCTTGCTGCCCGTGCCGGATCGGGGGCCGGGCCATAATAGGCAACACCGGCGCGCAACGTGTTACCCGCCGTGGCGGCAACGCGATTGACCATCGCCCCACCCCAGCAGAAACCGACGGTGCCGACACGGCCCGTGGATTGGTTGAGGCGCTTCAACCAGCCCACGGTCGCGACGGCATCGCCGACGGTTTCGGTAAGATCGAGCTTCCCGATCAGCGTCCGGGCGTCGTCCTCATTGGTCGGGGTGCCGCCTGCGCCCGAAAGAAAGTCGGGCGCAACGGCGAGATAGCCCGAAAGGGCAAGACGACGCGCGACATCGCGGATATGATCGGTAAGCCCCCGGTTTTCATGGATCACCATGATTGCCGGACGTTTGACGAGTGGCCCTGCGGGTCGCACGGCATAGCCTTTCATCGTCCGTCCGGGCGCACCGCCAGCCCATGTCAGTTCCTGTGCTTTCAATCGCGGATCGCCCGGCGGCACGATAGCTGCGGCAGCAGCGCTGGCGCCGATCCCAACCAAAAGCGCATTGGCCGCAGCGGCGCTTCCGGCAAGTGCTGTAAGATCGCGCATGAACGTCCGACGGTTGCGGTGCGTGTGCGTAAAGGCATCATAGAGCGCGATGGCGCGTTGTGTTAGATCGCGATCGGTCAAGGCCAGTCCTTTTCTGCAGTGTTGCGTTTCGATAGCGCCTGTTTAAGCCCACCGGCCAAACGACGTCGATAGCGATGGGATCAGGTAGCGATGTTTGAAACGATTATCACAGACGTAACCGACGGCATTTTCACGCTGACGCTGAACCGCCCCGACCGGATGAATGCCTTTACGCCGTTGATGATGACCGAGATGTGCGCGGCGTTCGACATGGCGGATGCCGATGACAGCATTCGCGCCGTAATCGTGACTGGTGCGGGCAAGGCATTTTGTGCAGGTGCGGACCTTGCCGGCGGCGGCGCGACATTCGATTACGCAAAGCGCCCCGACAAGCTCGAACAGGGCTCGCCGATCCAGAGCGACGGCTCGGTCGATTATGATCATGCCGGTGTGCGCGATAACGGCGGTAAGCTGACACTGCGCATCTTTGCCTGCAAAAAGCCGGTGATCGGTGCCATCAATGGCGCAGCAGTGGGCATCGGGGCGACAATGCAGTTGCCGATGGATTTCCGGCTGGCGAGCGAAACCGCGCGCTTTGGGTTTGTCTTTGCCCGGCGCGGGATCGTTCCCGAAGCGGCTTCGAGCTGGTTCCTGCCACGACTGATCGGGATCGGCCAGGCGCTCGACTGGTGCTATTCGGGGCGCGTGTTCGATGCTGCAGAAGCAATGCGGGGCGGGTTGGTGCGCAGTGTCCACGCACCCGACGATCTGCTCCTCGCTGCGCGCGATTTCGCCAAAGAACTGACCGCCGACAGCGCGCCGGTATCGGTCGCGCTGACCCGCAACATGATGTGGCGGATGATGGGTGCAGCCCACCCGATGGATGCCCACCGCCTCGACAGCCGCCTGATCTGGTCGCGCGGCAGCAGCGGCGACACAGGTGAAGGCGTGTCATCATTTCTTGAAAAGCGCGCGGCGCACTATCCCGATCGCGTATCGCAAGACTTGCCGCATTTCAGCCCGTGGATGGACGATCCGGATTGGTAGTCGCGAAGCCGCATTTTTTCCTGCCAAGTATGACTGCGCAAGCCAACATGGACGGCATCATCATGGGCCGCTAGGCAGCGCGCATGCCAAAGCCTGTCGCGTCTGCCGCCATACCGCTTCTTGTCGCCTGCCTCGGCGTTGCGCTTTTTTCGGCAATGGACGCTGCGATGAAGGGCGTCGCGATTGCCATCGGTGCTTATTCGGCAATGCTTTGGCGGCAAGTCGTCGGCGCGTCGATCGGCTTTGTGCCCTATATGATGACCCGGACGGGCTGGCCGAGCCGCGCCGGGATCCGCGTGCACGTGTTACGCGGGTTCGTTGCCTCGATCATGGCGGTTTCGTTTTTTTACGGCATAGCGCGCGTGCCGCTGGCCGAAGGGATCGCGCTTTCGTTCATTGCACCGCTGATCGCGCTGTATCTTTCGGTCGTCCTGCTCGGCGAGCGCGTGGGGCGGGGGAGCATCATTGCGTCGTTGCTCGGGGTGGCAGGGGTAGCCGTGCTGGTCGTCGCGCGGATTGGTGATGACAGCGGGGCCCCGCGCGCACTTGACGGCGTCCTCGCGATCTTCGTGTCGGCGGTATTCTACGCATGGAACATCATCCTGATGCGGCAACAGGCCTTGCTCGCGCCGCCGCCCGAAGTCGCTTTTTTCCAGAATTTGCTCGCGGGCGGTTTCCTGTGGCTGGTGCTACCGATCGTAATTTTGGTGCAGCCGGCGCTGTTCGTCGTGCCCGGCATGGACGAATGGCCGCTCCTCGCGCTGTCTGCCGTACTTGCCTATGTATCGCTGCTCCTGCTCAGCTGGGCCTATGCGCGCGCCGAAGCGCAGGCGCTGGTGCCGGTGGAATATACCGCATTCATCTGGGCAGCGATTCTTGGTGCTATTTTTTACGACGAAGCGGTCACATTGACGACCGTAATCGGTGCTGCATTGATTGTTACAGGCTGCATCATTGCAACGCGCGGTAACAAGGCTGACCTGGCCAAGCTCGAAGCAGCGGCATGACGGGGCGTACAACGTTGACGCCTGCGCATCTCGCGCTGGCGGTCGCGGTCACGATGGTCTGGGGCAGCAATTTCGTGGTTGTCAAATATGCGCTGGACACAATGGCACCGCTGACACTGGCGACCCTGCGGTTCACAGCCGTGCTCATTCCGCTGGTGTTTTTCGTGAAGCGACCGGCGGCGAGCTGGGCGAATCTGGCGGCCTATGGCGTGCTGATCGGGGCGGGGCAGTTCGGCGCGCTCTTCGTGGCTTTGCGTGCCGATGTCACGCCGGGGCTTGCTTCTTTGCTGATGCAGTCGCAGTTGTTTTTTACGATCGGCCTGTCGCGCGTACTGACCGGCGAGCGGGTGCGCTGGTATCAGGCGGCGGCGCTTGTCCCCGCGATTGCGGGGCTCGGCGTCATCCTGATGCATACCGATGGCAGTATTACACTGCTTGGCCTCGTCCTGATCCTGACGGCATCGCTGTGCTGGGGCGGCGGTAACATCGTTGCCCGCGCGGCGGGGCAGGTCGATATGCTCGGCTATGTCGTTTGGGCTAGCCTGTTTGCGATACCGCCACTGCTGGCGCTGACGCTGATTGTCGAGGGGTGGGCCGTCATGCTGTCGAGTGTTCGCGACGCCGGTCCCGCGACGTGGGCGGTTGTGGCGTGGCAGGCGGTCGGGAATACCATGTTCGGCTATGGCGTCTGGGGGTGGCTGCTGGCGCGCTACCCGGCGGCAACGGTGTCGCCGCTCGCACTGCTGATCCCGATATTCGGCATGGGCAGTTCGGCGCTGTTGCTGGGCGAACCGCTGCAGAATTGGAAGCTGTTGGCGGCCACTCTCGTCATGTCGGGTCTTGCCTTTGGCGTGCTCTGGCCACGCTTGATGCCGCGCGATAAGGCGGCGGCATGACGATTTCTATCCGTCCGGCATGTCCCGAGGACCTTGATCGGATCATCGAATTCATTCGTGCGCTTGCAGCGTATGAGCGCCTTGCCGATGCAGTCGTGCTCGATCGATCGACGCTCGCTACGCATCTATTCGGTGAGAAACCAATGGCCGAAGTGCTGATCGGGGAAGTCGACAAGGTGTCGCGCGGCTTTGCCTTGTTCTTCCACAATTTTTC
>JBGSMP010000048.1:0-4977 GCA_041740105.1 Sphingomonadaceae bacterium | reverse complement strand
GGCGCGCCGCCTCCTTTTCTGTGGCGATGCGCGCGCGTTCGGCTTCCTTGGCGGTACGGGCATCGACCTTGGCCTGCGCGGCAGCCGTCTTTTCGGCTTCGCTTGCGGCCTTGGCTTCGGCAGCAGCAGCAGACGCCTCTGCCGCCTTGATGGCCAGCAATTCCTCGGCTGACTCGGCGTCGATCCGTAGGTCGTATTTTTCACCGATCGCATCGGTCGCGATCATCACGCCGCGCTCTTTGGCGTCGAGCGCCCCGACGCGCGATGCCGGGGCCTTGATCAGCGTGCGCTCGACCGGCGACGGTGATCCATCCGCCTGAAGCAGCGAAACGAGCGCTTCGCCGATCTTGAGTTCGGTGATCACAGTCGCAACATCGACACCCGGATTGGCGCGGAACGTCTCAGCCGCGGCCCGGACCGCCGACTGGTCGCGCGGCGTAAAGGCGTTGAGTTTGTGCTGGACGCGGTTGTTCAGTTGGCCCGCAACGGTATCGGGAATGTCGATTGGGTTTTGCGTGATGAAATAAATGCCGACGCCTTTCGAGCGGATCAGACGGACGACCTGTTCGACTTTTTCGATGAGTGCCTTGGGCGCATCGTTGAACAGCAGATGTGCTTCATCGAAAAAGAAGCACAGGATCGGTTTTTCCGGATCGCCGATCTCGGGCAGATTCTCGAACAGTTCGGACAGCAGCCAGAGCAGGAAGGTTGAATAAAGCTTCGGGCTCGCCATCAATTTGTCGGCAGCCAATATGTTGACCACGCCACGCCCGCTGTCGTCGACTTGCAAGAAGTCCATCATATCGAGCGCGGGTTCGCCGAAGAAATTCTCGCCGCCCTGACTGCGCAGCTGAAGCAACGAGCGCTGGATCGTGCCGACCGACTGCTTGGAAATATTGCCGTAAGTGACCGTCAGTTCGTCGGCGCGTTCGGCACAGCTGACGAGCATTGCCTGCAGGTCGTCGAGATCGAGCAGGAGCAATCCGTCCTTATCCGCGACGTGGAATGCGATCGTCAGCACGCCTTCCTGAACCTCGTTCAGGTCCATCAAGCGGCCAAGCAGCAATGGCCCCATCTCGGAAACTGTCGTGCGGATAGGATGGCCGGTCTGCCCGAACAAATCCCAGAATTGCGTGGGGCAGTCTTTATAGGCCCAGTCGCTCTGTCCGATCTCGGTGGCGCGTGCCGAAAATATCTCATGGAGTTTGCCAGTCGGCGATCCGGCCATCGCCATGCCCGCCAAATCGCCTTTCACATCGGCCACAAAACAGGGGACACCATTGGCGGAAAAGCCTTCGACGATCCCCTGCAGCGTCACCGTCTTGCCAGTGCCCGTGGCGCCCGCGATCAGACCATGTCGGTTCGCGCGCTTGAGATTGATCTCCTGGCGTGCACCGCCTGCGGCTGTCCCGACAAAAATACCTTCTTGCGCCATACGCTCAACCCTCCGCCTTGGTTGAACCGCCTAGCGCAAGATGCCGCTCCCCGAAAGAGCCGCGATATCGGTTACTTGGCCTTCAGTTTCAGCGGCACGTAGATACTGCGAGCCGATCCGCGCTGAACCTGAACGAGAACGCTGCCACGACCCGCTGCCCGCGCCGCCGTGACCGCTGATCCCACGTCAGCTGCCGTTACCACCGCAGACTGATTGACCGACGTGATGATGTCGCCGCGCTGGATACCCTTGCCGGCAGCATCGCTCGACGGATCGACGGCACCGATCACGACACCGCGCGTGCCCGCAGGCACATTCAACGACCGCGCGATGTCGGGCGTCAGCCCCTGCACGGCAAGACCAAGCGCCTCGCGCGCGGCATTGCCGGTCGATTGGGCATCCTCATTGCCAAGACCACCACCGTTTTCGGTGTTGATGACGGCAGCGAGTTGCTCGTCCGTCGGACGTTCGGCAAGTGTTGCGGTCACAGTCATGCGCTTTCCGGCACGGAAAAGTTCGATCGGAATACGCGACCCGATCGGCAAACGCGCGACGATATAGGACAGGGTTTCGTCGGGCGTGACGTCGCGGTTGTTCACTTTGACGATCACGTCGCCCTGCTGGATGCCCGCTTTTGCAGCACCCTGACCGGGTTCGACCCGCCCGACCAGTTCACCGCGGTTCTTGGCAAGCCCCAGTGCATCGGCTGAATCGGCATCGAGCGGCTGGATCTGCACACCGAGATAGCCGCGCTTCACCCGCGCGCCGCCGCGCAGTGTATCGACAATCGGCTTGGCCTGTTCGGCGGGAATGGCAAAGCCGATGCCGACATTCCCACCCGTGGGCGAGAAAATCGCCGAATTGATGCCGATGACATTGCCGTTCAGGTCGAACATCGGCCCACCCGAGTTGCCGCGATTGATCGCCGCGTCGGTCTGAATATAGCGGTCATACGGGCCCGCGCCGATGTTGCGCTGCAGCGCCGAAACGATGCCTGCCGTGACCGAACCGCCCAGCCCAAATGGATTGCCGATCGCGACAATCCAGTCGCCCACGCGCGTCTGCGACGAATCGCCGAACTTCACGAAAGGCAAGCCCCGCGCTTCGATCTTGAGCACAGCGAGGTCGGATGACGCGTCCTTGCCGATCAGCTTGGCCGCATATTCCTTGCGGTCGGGCATGATGACCGTGATCGATCCGACGGCATTGCCGCCGGGCTGACCACCCGACACGACGTGGCTGTTCGTCACGATATAGCCGTCTTCGGAAATGATGAATCCCGAACCGAGCGATGTCGCTTCACGCGTTACCGGCCGTCCACCATTGTTGCCGCCCTGCTGTCCGCCGAAAAGATCGCCGAACGGCGTGCCTGCAAATGGATTCTGGGCAACCGGAACTTGTTGAGTTGTTGAGATATTGACAACGGCGGGTTGGAGTTTTGCGGCCAGATCAGCAAAGCTGAGCGGTGCACCGGCCCGCGGCGCGCCCGCCGCACTTATGCTGCCGGGTTCGTTCTGGGCAACCTGTGCGCTCGAGGGCGACTGGAGCGCGACCGTCGCAGCGGTGCCGCCGAGCAGGAGAGCAGTGGTAATCGCATAGGCATAACGCACGGATGCAAATCCTCTTCAAAAATCAAAATCGATACGTCAAAATGCTTGCGCGCGGCTGAACGGGGTTTGAATGGCCGCGGTTAACGACCAGCCAAATTAACGTCGCCCCCGGAATTCACGCAGATAGTCATTGTTCGGTGACAGGATGATCGACGACTGGCCTGTGGCTGTGTTGCCGTTGACGCCGAATGTCGTCTCATAGCTCTTCATGGCCCGGTAGAAGTCATAAAAGTCCGAATCCTTGCCGAACGCACCCGCATAGATTCCAGCTGCCTGCGCATCGGCATCGGCGCGAACGATCTGCGCGCGCTTCAAGCCCTGCGCTTCGATCGTCAGCGCTTCCTGCTCGCGCGCCGTCCGCATCCGTTCATAGGCCGAATCGAGCGGTGTTCCTTCGGGCAGATCGGCTTTCTTGATCCGCACGTCGACGATTTCCGCGCCATATTGCCGCGCCACTCTATCAAGTCCGATACGGATATTATCCATCACGGCGCCGCGCTCGGGACTGAGCAAAGCCGCAAACGGCCGCTTGCCAAGCTCGTTGCGCAATGCCGAACCCAAAATCGGCCGCAGCGCGTCAGCGACATTATTTTCGGTCCGTGCCGTGATCACCATTTTCAACGGATCGACAATGCGGAACCGTGCGAAAGCATCGATATTCAGCCTCAGCTGGTCGGTCGACAGCACCTGCTGGCGCTCCATGTCGACGTCGCGGACGCGCTTGTCGATCCAGACGACCTGTTCAATTCCCGGAACAACCGCGACCAGACCGGCACCGGTTCGACCGAATACTTCGCCTGCTTTGTATCGGTTGATGGTCCGCACCGGTTCGCCAAAGCGCAACACAACGCCCTGCCGCGTTTCGGGCACCACATAAAATGTGCTCGTGATCAGCAGGAGCAATGCGATGACCGCAAAGCCCCAGAATATCGGATTGCGCGATAGCCGCGTCCAGTCGATCATTGTCCGGCTCCGGCAGTCTGTGCAGCAGGTGGTGTCGGGCGCGTGCCCTGCAACGGCAGATAAGGCGTTACGCCGGGCTCGACGATCGTCTTGTCGACTTTGGCGAGCACGCGCTCCATCGTTTCATAATACATGCGGCGGCGCGTCACTTCGGGCGATGCTTTATACTGCACATAAACGCGGTCGAAAGCTGCGGCTTCACCGCCGGCCTTTGCGACGATCTGCTGGGCATAGGCATTGGCCTGGTTCACGTCGGTCTGCGCTTTCTGTTGTGCGGCGCTCACGCGTTTGAAGGCTTCGTTGACGGCCTCGGGCGGATCGGCACGTTTGATCGCGATCCCCTGAATTTTGACGCCAGAGCGGTAACGGTCAAGCAACGCCTGCATCCGCTGCGTCACTTCGGCTTCGATGCCGGTCCGGCCCGACCCGATCGCGTCGTTCAGCGAAACATTGGCAATCGCTGCACGCATGGCACTTTCGGCCACGGCTTCGATGGTCTGTTCGGGCTGGGCCAATTGGAACAGATAAAGCTCGGGATCCTTGATGTTCCAGCGGATCGAATAGTCGAGATCGATGATATTCTCGTCGCGCGTCAGAACCAGCTTTTCGCCAGCGCCACTCGGGATATCAACGTTGCGGATATTCTGGACATCGATTGTCTGCACCCGGTCGATCGGCGCAGGCAATGTCATCGTGAAGCCCGGATCGAGCGTGTGCGAATATTTGCCGAGCCGCGTGACGACGCCGCGTTCCTGCGGATCGATGAAATGCGAACTGGTGAACACGATCCAGGCGCCGATCAACGCCAGCGCGCCATAACCCCACAATTTAGGCGAACCGCTCGGCAGATCGCCACCAAAGCGCCCCTTGGCCTGACCAAGCAACTGGTCCAGCGCCGATGCGCCGCGGCCACCGTTGCCTTTGCCGCCACCTGCAGGCGGGAAGCTCCACGGATTGCGCGGGCCGCCG
>JBGSMP010000030.1:0-5295 GCA_041740105.1 Sphingomonadaceae bacterium | reverse complement strand
TGGGCACCCGGTTTGCCGACGGCGTTTTCGTCGGCGAACACGGTAGCTGGAACCGCAGCCAGCCTTCCGGTTACAAAGTCGTGTTCATCGCGTTCCGTAACGGGCGGCCGATCGGCGCGCCGATCGATTTTGCCACGGGGTTCATGGGCGCGGACGGAAAGACGCGGGGTCGGCCGGTCGGCGTTACACTCGACCCGCGCGGTGCGCTCATCATCGCCGACGACCTTTCGAATACGATCTGGCGCGTTACCCCTTCAACGAACCGCACACAGGAGTTACCAACATGAACAAATATATCATCCTCGCATCGACGGCCACCGCGCTCCTGATCGGCGGGTGCAGCCAGACCCCGTCGGACAACCTCGCCGACCGGGTCGAGAATTCCGCCGATGTGCGCGCCGACGCCATGGAAAACCAAGCTGACATGCTTGAGCAGCGTGCCGACCAGGTTCGCGAGACGGGCGAACAGCGCGCCGATGCGATCGACGCCGCTGATCGAGACAACAAGATCGCCAACATGACGCAGCAGCAGCGCGATGCCATCGTTGCCAACGAGGCGGCGGCCGTCAGGTGAGGGGACCACTCGAGCTGATGACGGCCAAGGTAAACGGCTTCGTCAACGGGTTCTTCCTCCAGCTCCCCAACATCGTCGCTGCCATAGTCTTCCTGCTGGTCGCTTGGCTCGTTGGGCACTGGCTTGCGCGCGGCATCAACGCTCTCGCGACGCGGCGTAATCGCCCCGATCTGGGAACTTTGCTCGGCTCGCTGGCGCGGGGCGCATTCCTGATTGCCGCTTTCCTGTTTGCGGCCGCGATCGTTTTCCCCAGCATCAACCCCGCCGACATCTTTGCCACGCTGGGGATCGGGTCGGTCGCCATCGGTTTTGCGTTCAAGGATATTCTGCAGAACCTGCTCGCCGGATTGCTGCTGCTGATCAACCGGCCCTATCGACGCGGCGACCAGATCGTCGTCAAGGAATTCGAGGGCACCGTCGAGCACATCGAAAGCCGCGCCACGCTGATAAAGACGTATGACGGACGCCGCGTCATCATCCCTAACAGCGACGTCTACACCTCGCCGGTTATCGTCAACACGGCCTACGAACTGCGGCGCGATGAATTCGTGATCGGGATCGGCTATGGCGATGACCCGAGCGCCGCGATCGACATATTCGAAGAAGTCGTCGCAGCCGTCGACGGCGTGCTTGCGGACCCGACGCCCGAAGTCCTGCCATGGGTGCTCAACGAATCGAGCGTCGATTTGAAAGTGCGGTGGTGGGCCGATTCGACGCGAACCGAACAGGTACACGTTCGCGCGCGGGTTGTGCTGGCACTCTTCCGCGCTGCCAAGGCCCATGGCATCGACCTGCCCTTCCCGACGCAGATCATGCTCTTCCACGACCAGACCGAGGCGACCGATGGCGATCGTAACCGCCAGCGCGAAGGCTGGCCCGGTGGCAATGACGTGCCGCCCCCACGTTTCCGCAACCCGGAACGCGATACACGCGACGCCGAAGCCAGCGCATGAGCAAGGCCCCGACCTCAGTTGTAGGGCGGACTGCATGGCTGCTCCGCCAGTTTCGCAAGCAGATATGGGTGCGGGCAGCTTTGTTCAGCGTAGCGGCGGTGTTCGTTGCTATTCTTGCCGCGCTGATCGGACCTTATATCCCGTACGATCCTGGGTTGACGCTCGCGTCAGGATCAGTCGATCACATCCTCAACATTCTGGCATCGAGCATGCTCGCGGTGACGACCTTTTCGCTGTCGATCATGGTATCGGCTTATGCGTCGGCGACGTCGAACGTTACCCCGCGCTCGACAAAGCTGCTGATCGCCGACCCGGTCGCGCAGAATACGCTTTCGACTTTCGTCGGCAGCTTCCTGTTCAGCATCGTCGGCATCATCGGGCTCGCTGCCGGACTCTACAACGACAAGGGGCGGATCATCCTGTTCCTCGCAACCCTTATCGTCATTCTGCTGATTACGGTGACATTGCTGCGCTGGATCGAGCAACTGGGTAAGTTCGGTCGTGTCGGTGACACGATCTTGCGCATCGAACGCGCTGCAACGCCGGCCTTCGTCAGCGCAGGGATGTGCCCGAGGCTCGGCGCGATGGCGCCAACAGCCATCCCGGCCACGGCGCTTGCGATCCTGTCGGACCGGACGGGTCTGATCGAACATATCGATGTCGCGCAGCTGGATGAACTGGCGGCCGCGAACGGTGCGCGGGTTTACATTGCGGCTGTGCCCGGCGCGCTGGTGCATCCAACGCGCATCCTGTTACATGTCGATGGCTCGCGCGATGAGGCGTGTATAAGCGCGATGCGCAAATGCGTAACGGTGGGCGATAGCCGCGAATATGAACAGGATCCGCGCTTCGGGCTCATCGTGCTGTCGGAAATCGCATCGCGCGCACTGTCGCCGGCGGTCAACGATCCCGGCACGGCGATCGAAGTGCTGGGCGCCGGCCTTCGGGTTCTTTTGGCCTATGCCGACGCCCACGACCGGGCGGAGCCGCCGCAGCACCGACATGTCCATGCGCCCGACCTCGACATCGACGATCTGTTTGCAAGCTTTTTCAACCCCATCGCGCGCGACGGTGCAAGCATCGTCGAAGTGCAGATGCGGCTGATCGCAGTCCTCGAAGCCCTGGCAGCACGCTCACCAGAGCTGTTCGCACGGGCGGCTATTGCGAACGTTGAGCGGGCAGCGGAGCGTTCCCGACAGGTAATGAAGGCATCGCACGACCAGATCCAGATCGGGCAGCGCGCCGAGCGCGCTTCAATGATGCCGAGGGCTTAAGCGAAGCAGACCTGAGAACCCAAAGGAAAAATGCAATGGCATATCTGCGCTTTGCCGCGATGATCGCGGTTTCCACCATCGTCATGTTCGGACTGATGTATCTCAACACCTACACGGCCGATCATGTCTTCTTCAGCCAGACGCGTGGGTGGATGGCGCTGTATATGGGCAGTGCGATGGCGCTGATCATGCTTGGGTTCATGCTTGGCATGTACAAGAACCGCCGCATCAATATCGCTATCGCCGTCACGTCTGTGGCGGTTTTTGCCGGGGCGCTGTTTCTAGTCCGCAGCCAGACCACGGTTGGCGACGCAGCGTGGATGAAAGCCATGATCCCGCATCACTCGATCGCAATCATGACCAGCCGCCGTGCGCACATCAAGGACCCGCGCGTCCGAAAGCTCGCGGATGAAATCATCGAAGCGCAGGTACGCGAGATCGGTCGGATGAAGCAACTGCTTGCCGAGCTCGAGCGCCAGCCGGTTCCGGCGGGCGCGCCGAACCTTCCGCCGGGACGTTAATCTGAGGTAAAAGAAGGGGAAACCGGTCAGGAATTGCCCATGGAAGCGCATTCCGCTTGCACTGCAACATCCTGTTCAGGTGCGGTCGGCTATTCGTTCAACAAATGAAGCACAAAACCTCGCGCAATCCACCGACATTTCGAATCACGACACGACTAGGATGGGCATTGCTTTGCGGGTCGCTGATGGTCACGCAGGCGAATGCCTCCACGTCGGAAACGAGATCGGCGATTGAGGCCGAGCCTCCGACACTGCTCGCGCTTCTGCCCGACGGCGTCTTTTCCGGAAAGCGCAGCCGCGATGTCCTTGCTGCGCAGGTGTTGCTCGATCGGGGTCGATTTTCACCGGGCGAGATCGATGGCTATCGCGGGAGCAATACGGCACGCGCAGTGTCTGCTTGGCAGACGTCCAAGGGTTTGGCGGTCACCGGGCAGGTCGATGCTGCGCTGCTTGCCGATCTCACCAGGAACGGGCAGGAGCCGGTGCTGATGCGTTACGTGCTGACGGGTGGAGACACGCTCGGCTCATTTGGCATCGTGCCTGACACGATGGAGGCGATGGCCGAGCTCGACGCCACGCATTATCAGAGCGCGGTAGAGGCGATTGCCGAGAAATTCCACATGTCGCAGGACTTGCTGGTTGCGCTAAACCCCGATGCGGATTTTCTAACGGCCGATATGCCCATCATCGTCGCCGCGATCCGCCCCGCGCCAATCGACGCAACGGTCACCCGCATTGAGGTCGATGGTGCCAGTCGCACGCTCCGGGCTTACGCAGCAGACGGCCAATTGCTCGTTTCCTATCCGGCAACCATTGGCAGCAGCGATTTTCCGTCGCCCACTGGCATGATGGAGGTGCGCGTGGTCGCGCCTGCACCCGCTTATTATTTCTCACCCGTGGGACGCACATGGGGACCAGACAAGAGATTGGTCATTGCGCCCGGCCCGAACAATCCGGTCGGCTCGACCTGGATTGATCTTACAGAAAAGGGCTACGGAATCCACGGAACGCCCGAGCCCAGCATGATCGGCAAGACTGCGAGCCATGGCTGCGTCCGCCTCACCAACTGGGATGCACAACAGCTCGCCAAGGCTGTGATGCCAGGAACTGTAGTGACCTTCTTATAGCTTCTCGGGATTCGGGGATTGGCAAGCGAAGATAGCGTCGCCAAGCCTCTTTTCAGCTGCGCTACAGCTCAGCGGCACCGCGTCTCGCTGCGATTCCGGTCGATCGCCCGACCAGCCAGCGCGCCACCTGCCGCTCCCAGCACGGTACCAAGAAGATCCGAACCACCGGGCGCGATGATATTGCCCAATAAACCCCCGGCGACGCCTCCGACGATCAGCCCCGTAGTGCCGTCCGAACGTCTGCAATAATAGCGCCCGTCCCGACCGCGATAGACACGCTCGTTCGCTGACAGGCGACGCTCACGGTAACGCCTGTCATCGCGATAATAACGTCCAGCGTCATAGTCCCCATAAGCGGGGTCTGGCCGGTTATAATCATAATTTCGTGCGGTGCGGTCGACGCCGTAACCGCTTCCGGTACCTGTGGCACAGCCACTCAAGGCGATCGATCCGGCTATTGCCGTCCAAATTATTCTGCGCAAAGCGACCTCCTGAAAGATTTGAATATCTACTGCTAACGTGGGTTTCATCGCGATTGTTCCATCACAGCAGATCGACCGCTGGCGATAGCGTTACCGGCGGCATCAGTGTTTGGAGACATATTTGCGGAGGGATTAGAGTTCGCGTGAAGATTCAGGAAAAATCAGCCGTAAAACAGCCCTTCGAATGAAAATGACTTACTTCGATTGCGCATTTCCCGCCTCCTGGCTTTTCACGAGCAACTCGTCGCGGAACCACAGGGTGCGCTGCGGAAAGGGAATTTCCATGCCCGCGTCGTCGAGCGCACGTTTGATAGCGCGAACCACTTTGTCACGACTGGCATGAGCCTGGACTGGGGTCGAGCCC
>JBGSMP010000314.1:0-36239 GCA_041740105.1 Sphingomonadaceae bacterium | reverse complement strand
GGCGCGCTTGCCACCAACTTCCAGCGCCCCTGCGGGACGGTAGGCCGCTGCGGTCCCGGTCAGATTGCCAAGCGCTTCTTTCTCCCAGCGCCGCGCCGGTGGCAGGCTCGCATCGGGAAGGCCGTCGACCTGATGATGGAGCCAGCCAAACCATTCGGGCGGAACAAGGCTCGCATCGTTTGCGCCATTGTAGATAACCGAGCGCCGCAAACGACCATCCGGCATGGCGCTGCCTTCATAATAGATATTGCCCAACCCGTCCTCGCCGACGCGTTTTGCCGATCTCAGCCCGAGATGCGTGCCGATCGTCGCGCCGTTCCACCACGTAAAAACTTTACCGAATATGCTCATGCCGCGACGATTAAGGGCGCGCAGCGCTTTGCGCAATTCCTATCGCGGCCACGTGATTTTCGCATCCGCCGTAATGCCGAGTTCCGCCGCGCGCCCGCCTGCGATTTCAAGAACGGCAGCGACCGGTTCATCAACACCGATCGGTTCGAGCGAATAGGGAACCGTATTTTCAACGAGGCGCGCTATGCTGCCGTCGGCGCGGATGAAAAACCAGTCCTGCGGGATCGGACAGTTTTTCATCCAAAAGCTAGCCGCGCGCGGCGGGTTCATCGGGAAAATCATGCCGCCGTCGGGGGCGATTTCGGTGCGAAACATCAATCCGCGTGCTTGCTCGGCGGCCGTCCGCGCGACTTCGATATTGAACCGGTGAATCTTCCCCGCAGCACTGATCTCGACCGGAACGGTTCGCGATACTGCTGCCACATCGGAACCCGCAGCGCGACAGCCCGCTAGCCCTGCTGTCGCAAGAGCCGCCGCAGCCAGCAATCCCAGCTTGATCAAATCGGTTCTACCTCGGCAACCTGTGCGCCCTTGTCGCCCGGGGTGATGCGGACATGCAAGCTTTGATCTGGTACGACTTCAAGAATTCCCGCCCGGCGGAGTGTTTCCATGTGCAGAAAAATATCATCGCCCCCTTCGTCACGGACGACAAAGCCATAGCCTTTTAGGCGATTGAACCATTTCACGCGGACAAGCTCGACGGGGCCGGCATCATCGAGCGAAATACGGGCATCACGGGGAGAGCGATCGCGGGGATACGGCTCGGGATCGGGCCCGATCGCCGTCGATGCGTCGATGGAGTGGATTAAGGTTGCCTGCAGACCGCGCGGTCCGCGAACGGCCTCGCATTCAACCGTTGCGCCTTCGGGCAGGACTCGTCTGCCATGGTCGCGCAGCAGGGAAAAATGGACAAGGACGTCCCCCCCATCGGTCGCGACGAAGCCAAAGCCGCGCGTGGCATCGAACCACTTCACCAATCCGGAAAAACGTTCGGCACCTGTGCCTCGATTGCTGGGATCCGTAAGCGGATGTTCGACCATGGCGGCATCGGCCAGGCCACTACTTAGCGCATTCATGTCACTACCCCCCCGCAGCGCATTGGTCATCATTGTTGCGACGCGGCGACGATTCAGTGATCCTCGCTCTCTGATCCGTCAGATACCGCACTCACAAAGCGCTTGGCAAGGTCGAAGCTGTGACCGGCGCGCTGCATCGCGGCAAGCTGGCGATTGCGCAGCTTTTGATCGGCATGCGCAGAGCCAAAGGCGCCGATCCGTTTGCGCCGCGCATAAATCTCGGCAGCGGCAAAGCTGGCCGCATCGTCGGGTAGGACATCGATAACAAGATCACGCGCAATCCCTGCGTTCTGGAGCGCAGCCCCGATCCGCCGCGCGCCATAACCCTTTCGGCCCAGCGACGCTGCCCGGCTTTCCGCAAATACGCGATCATCGACATAGCCCAGCGCAGCGCAGCGGGCGACGATCGCGTCATAATCGGCGCAATCGGACCCCTCCCAGCCGCGCTCTTGGACCTTGCGCCGCAAATAGCCATCGAGTTTGGCGCACGTCGTTGCATAACGGCTAACATAATGGACCGCGAGACGCGCGAGCGCATCCGAATCAAGCGGTTTGCGTATTTTCGTATGACGGTTAGAAGACATGCGCCACGATTGTGCCACAGTCTCGCGGGATTGTGGAACGATAACCGTCCGTAACGAGATGGCCTGAAGCGGGTAGCAACTGGAGCGCTTATTTTGCAGCAAGTCATTGACCGACCACCGGCATCAATCGTGCCGACGGCAACATCCGACGGATTGCCACGTCGTTTTTCAGATTTCGAGACGCTTGGGGGAGCGCTTGATTACGCGGCTCAGGGCGAACGCGGACTGAATTTTCACGACCCGCGCGGCAATCTCGCGCGCGCTTACCCTTATTCGGAAATGCGTTACGATGCTCGGGCAATGGCGAGCCGAATGATTGCGCACGGGATTGTCCCGCATGATCGTGTCGCCCTGATCGCCGAGACAGGCCCCGAATTTGCTGCGCTTTTCTTCGGATGCATCTACGCCGGGGCTTGGCCCGTTCCCCTGCCCTTGCCGACGTCATTCGGCGGTCGTGATTCCTATGTCGATCAGCTCGCAGTGCAGATGAAAAGCGCAGATCCTGTTCTGCTGCTTTATCCGGCAGAATTGCAATCGATGGCGAGCGATGCCGCGCATCAAGCGGGAACGATCGCGATTGACTGGGAGAGTTTTGCAAAGCGCAAAGCCTCGGCAAGCGGACTACCTACCGCTCATCCCGATGATATTGCCTATCTTCAATACTCCAGCGGGTCGACGCGCTTTCCCCACGGCGTAGCCGTGACGCACCGGGCCTTGCTCAACAATCTGTCTGCGCATTCGCACGGGATGGATCTGCAACCCGAAGACCGCTGCGTGTCGTGGCTGCCGTGGTATCATGATATGGGACTGGTCGGATGCCTGTTGTCGCCGGTCGCAAACCAGGTTTCGACCGACTATCTCAAAACCGAGGATTTTGCCCGTCGTCCGCTCGCCTGGCTCGATCTGATCAGCCGGAACACCGGCACGACGCTCAGCTATTCGCCGACCTTCGGCTATGACATCTGTTCGCGGCGCATCTCGAGCCAGAGCCATCCCGCCGACCGGTTTGACCTGTCGCGCTGGCGCGTCGCTGGCAACGGCGCCGACATGATCCGGCCTGACGTCATGCAGGCATTCGTCGACGCGTTCGGGTCTGCTGGGTTCAAGGCGTCCGCCTTCTTGCCGAGCTATGGCCTCGCCGAAGCGACTCTGGCTGTTTCGATCATGCCGCCGGGCGAAGGTATCGTTGTCGAACTGGTCGAGGAAACCGAACTGTCCGGTGGTGTTGCTGAGGCCGGACGCCCCCAGCGATTTCGCGCGATCGTCAATTGTGGCAAGCCAGTCAAGGACATGGCCGTTGAAATCCGTGAGGAAGACGGCGCCGTCCTTCCCGAGCGTGCAATCGGAAAGGTCTGGGCATCGGGCCCGTCGATCATGGAGGGGTATTTCCGCGACGACGTCTCGACTGCGGCCTGCATGAAAGACGGCTGGCTCGATACCGGAGACATGGGTTACATATCAGACGGTTACATCTATATTGTCGGTCGCGCCAAAGACATGATTATCATTAACGGCAAGAATCATTGGCCACAGGACATCGAATGGGCGGTCGAACAATTACCCGGTTTCAAATCGGGCGACATTGCCGCATTTTCGGTCACGACTCCGGGCGGCGAGGAAACACCAGCCGTTCTTGTCCAGTGCCGCACCACCGACGAAGCCGAACGCACCCGATTACGCGACACCATCCGCGATAAGGTCCGCTCGATCACGGGCATGAATTGTGTCGTCGAACTCGTCCCGCCGCGCACATTGCCGCGCACAAGCTCGGGCAAACTGAGCCGAGCCAAGGCACGCAACCAGTATCTTTCCGGCGAAATCCAGCCCTATGCGCTTGCCGCCTGATTAACAAAAATAACGGTTTGATTACGATACGCTAACTTATGGGCGCTATCGGTTCGCGGGTGTCGAAATCATCTGCTGCTCCCGCCCTTGCGTCCACGGTGCCTGACTGGCGCACTGTGCTCGGCCTTGTCGAACCCAAGGATGCTGATTGGGGCCGCGTGCGCGCGGAACAGATCAACGTCATCCAGAAACTTGCCCCGGTGCGGCTTGCCACCAATCTGATTGTTCTTGCCTGCATATTCGCTGTTCTGATGAACAAGGCGCCGATGTATCTGCTGATCGCATGGACATTCGGCCTTGGCGGGCTTGCGCTTCTTTCAGCATTCCACAAGCTGCGGCATCGCACGTGGCAGTATCAAACGGCGACATTGCGCGAACTCCATCGGGAAACGATGTGGTCGACAGCGATCGGCATCGGCTGGGGGGCGCTGCCGCTTTTGTTCGGCAAATATTGTGGTCCCGGCGAGCTGATGCTCGTTTGGGCGGCGATCACGACAATGATGGCAGCGGCGGCATTCGGCATGTCAGCCGCCCCGCTTGCGAGCGCATTTTTCCTGATCATTCTCGGGGCGTCGGTTTCGACGATGGCGTGGCATCTGAATTTGCCGTGGGTCACCATAACCGGCGGCGGCTTTACGTTCGGCCTCACGACCTGTTGCCTTTTTGCTGGCCGTACGTTCGTGATCCACGAAGCAGCCAATCTGGCGCTCGCCGAAAAAACCGAAGTCGTCAGTCTCCTGCTGCGGGAATTCGACGATTCGGGTGGTGACTGGATGTGGCAGACCGATGCCTCGAAATGTCTCACGCATGTCAGCTCGCGCTTCGCCTTTGCGCTCGGCGTCGATACCGAGACGCTCGAAACCAAGCCGCTGCTGCAAATCCTCGCCGGTGACGCGTGGGAAGCCGGAAATTTTTCGGCGGGTCTGCGCGAGCTTGCCGAAAAACTGAAAAAACGAGAGAGCTTTTCGGACTTGATCCTGCCTGTGACGATCCAAGGCGAAGTGCATTGGTGGGAATTGTCAGCCTCGCCACGTTACGACGATCGCGGGTCTTTCCTCGGTTTCCGCGGCGTCGGCTCCGATGTAACAGCGCAACGCCGCAGCGCCGATAAGATTAACCACATGGCGCGCTTCGACACGCTGACCGGGCTTCCAAACCGGTTGCAGGTTACCGAAGCATTGAGCGAGGCCATGGCCGAGGCCGATCGCTGGCGCGGCAAATGCGCGTTCATGATGATCGATCTCGACCGCTTCAAGGCTGTCAATGATACTCTGGGCCATCCGGTTGGCGACCGGTTGCTGACGCGGGTGGCGGATCGCCTGAAGTCGATGATGGAGGGCCGCAATGTCTGCGGGCGCCTTGGCGGCGACGAATTCGGTGTGGTTGTTTTTGACGCAAGCGACCACAACAAGCTCGAGCGGCTGGCGCGGGGGATCATCGAAGCCCTGTCGAAGCCCTACGAAGTTGACCAGCATACGCTGTACATCGGCGCTTCGGTCGGCACAGCCGTTGGCCCGCGCGATGGCCGCTCGGTCGAAATGCTGATCCGGTCTGCCGACCTCGCGCTTTACCGGTCGAAGGATCAGGGCGGCGGCGCACACAATGCCTATGAGCCGCAGCTCCATCAGGAAGCCGAGGAGCGGCGCGTGCTGGAAATCGCGTTGCGCAAGGCGCTCGAAAACAACCAGTTTCTGGTGCATTATCAGCCCGTCGTCAGCGTCGAAAGCGGCATTATCGAAGGGTTCGAAGCGCTGCTGCGATGGAACCATCCCGAGCTTGGCAACGTCAGCCCGGCGCGGTTCGTGCCCGTCGCCGAAGATGCGCGCCTGATCGGGCCGATCGGCGAATGGGTGTTGCGCACGGCATGCGCCGAAGCAAAGCGCTGGCCCGAAACCGTCCGCGTTGCCGTCAACGTTTCGGCTGAACAATTGACCGACGCCAGCTTTGTCACGTCAGTAATCTCGGCGCTTTCGCACAGTGGCCTGACGCCGAACAGGCTCGAACTCGAGGTCACCGAAAGTGTCTTTATGCGCGAAGGCACAGGCGCGGTTCAGGTGCTCGATCAATTGCTGGCGCTGGGTGTCCGGCTCGCGCTCGATGACTTTGGCACAGGCTATTCGTCGCTCGGCTATCTGTCAAAATGCAAATTCAACACGATCAAAATCGATCGCCAGTTCGTGCAGGGCGCAGCGAAAAACATTCCGGAATCGGTCGCCATCGTGCGTGCTGTCGTCGCAATGGCGGGCAGCTTGAATATGAGCACGACGGCCGAGGGTGTCGAAACCGATGCCGAACTGCAATCGATCAAGCGCCTCGGCTGCCGCAAGGTTCAAGGTTATCTCTTCGGTCGCCCGATGCCCGCAAGCGAAGCACGGTTGCTGTTTGACTCGGACCGCGCTGTGGCTTGAAGGCTTGCTGCGCTTTCGCTAAGGCTCGCGGGCCAGCGCACAGGAGTGTAGCTCAGTTGGTAGAGCATCGGTCTCCAAAACCGAGGGTCATGGGTTCGAGTCCCCTCACTCCTGCCACGCCGGAACAGTCGCCACAGGCGACGTGAACGGCCGGCCAGCGCGAAGTGACTGACAAAACGGCGGCTTTGCCGACGTCTCTCCCTTCCTAAAACAAAAAAGGCCGGAGCAACGCCCCGGCCCTTTCATGCAACTTAGCAGTCGGACTTACGCGCCGACTTCGGCGACGTCGATCTTGATGCCTGGGCCCATGCTCGAGCTCATGGCGATCTTGCGCAGATATTTGCCTTTTGCGCCCGATGGCTTGGCTTTGGATACCGCGTCGACCAGCGCATCGAAATTCGCGCGCAGGTCTTCTGCGGCAAACGACGCCTTGCCGATGCCCGAATGGATGATCCCGGCCTTTTCGACGCGATATTCGACCTGACCGCCTTTGGCCGCTTTCACAGCTTCACCGACGTTCATCGTCACCGTACCGAGCTTTGGGTTCGGCATCATGCCCTTTGGCCCGAGGATCTTGCCGAGACGACCGACCAGACCCATCATGTCGGGCGTGGCGATGCAACGGTCGAAATCGACCTTGCCGCCCTGCACGATATCGAGCAAGTCTTCAGCGCCAACGACATCGGCGCCGGCTTCACGCGCTTCGTCTGCCTTTGCACCCTTTGCGAAGACGCCGACACGGACGGTCTTACCCGTGCCCTTCGGCAGCGTCACGACGCCACGGACCATCTGGTCGGCGTGACGCGGATCGACACCGAGAGCCAGCGCGACTTCGATGCTTTCGTCGAACTTCGAGGTCGCATTTGCTTTTGCGATAGCAATCGCTTCGTCGATGCCGTGGAGCTTTTCGCGGTCAACGAGAGCGTGGACCTTTGCGCGTTTTGTCAGTTTTGCCATGATTTAGCCCTCCACCACTTCGAGGCCCATTGCGCGGGCGCTGCCTTCGATGATCCGCGTGGCGGCGTCGATGTCGTTGGCGTTCAAGTCCTTCATTTTCATTTCGGCGATCTCGGTCAGTTTCGACCGTGCAATCTTGCCGGCAGAAACCTTGCCCGGCTCCTTCGAACCCGACTTCAGGTTCGCTGCTTTCTTGATCAGAAAACTGGCAGGCGCCGACTTAGTCACGAACGAAAAGCTGCGGTCCGCAAAAACCGTAATCACGGTCGGGATCGGCATGTTCTTTTCAATTTCGCTCGTCGCGGCGTTAAACGCCTTGCAGAATTCCATGATGTTCACGCCGCGCTGACCCAGAGCCGGACCGATTGGCGGGGACGGATTTGCAGCACCCGCAGGCACCTGCAATTTGATATAACCGGTAATCTTCTTAGCCACTTACTCACCCTTTCTCAGGTTTAGCGGTGATAACGGACCGAAGCCCTCCCGCAATTTTGTTCTCCCGCGGAGGCGGGAGCCCAGTCTAGATCCCCGCCTTCGCGGGGATACAAATTCTATACAAATTCTATTTTGAGCGTTCGACTTGCTCAAACTCAAGTTCAACGGGTGTCGCGCGCCCGAAGATCGAGACCGAAACCTTGACGCGCGACCGGTCGAAATCCAGTTCCTCGACGATGCCGTTGAAGCTTGCAAATGGCCCGTCCAGCACTTTGACGCTGTCGCCGATCTCATAATCGACCTTGATTTTCATCTTGGGCGCCGCAGCCGCTTCTTCCTTGGTGTTCAGAATGCGCGCGGCTTCGGCTTCGCTGATGGCTTGTGGCTTGCCCATCGAGCCGAGAAATCCCGTAACCTTCGGCGTATTCTTGACCAAGTGATAGACATCATCGTTCATGCTCAGCTTGGCGAGAACATAACCCGGAAAGAATTTCTTTTCCGATTGCACCTTCTTGCCGCGGCGCACTTCGGTGATCGTTTCGGTCGGCACTTCGACGGATTCGACCAGTGCCTCAAGCCCGAGACGCGTCGCATCCGCCATAATGGCATCACGGACCTTATTTTCGAAACCCGAATAAGCGTGGATGATATACCAGCGTGACATGACGTGCGTTACCCTACCAGCGACATCAGCGACTTGACGATCGCGCCGAACGCGGAATCAAGGCCGAAGAAGAAAATGCTCAAGATGACCGTCATGATGACGACCATGATCGCGGTCATCATCGTTTCGCGCCGTGTCGGCCAGACGACTTTCGCCGTTTCGGCGCGTACTTGCCGGATAAATTCGCCTGGGGTCGTCTTTGCCACGGTGGTCATGTTCCAAATCTGTTTGCGGACAGCCGCCCGGCCCCGGTAACACCGGAAAGCCGAATTGCCACTATCGCGAAGCGCGTCACTTAGCGCCGATAAATTCGCGATGCAAGCGTGCGGGTGACAACGCGTGTCCGCGATGCTTGACCTACGCCGCGATATCGCTAATGGCCCGCGTTCACCCGATCGGCGTCCGCGTTGATAGGGCCGTCCGAGACAGTTGGTGCTCCGCATATGGCGGCGCTTAATTCCCAGCCGAGACGGGGAACAGTTTTTGGCGCGTCGTAAATGATGCGTCGGGTAACCAGACCCCACGGGCGGGCCGTACAGGCTCGCAACCAGCGATCCTTTGCGGCTCAACAGATGCGTCAATACTGGCGCGTCTGAACGCAGGAGAATGGCATGGACCGTACTGAAAAGTCCGATCTGGTTACCAGTCTGAACGCAAGCCTCGCCACAGTCGGCGTTGTCGTTGTTGCCCGTAATCTCGGGCTGACAGTGGCGCAAACGACCGATCTGCGGACGAAAATGCGTGAAGCCGGGGCCAGTTTTAAGGTCACGAAGAACAAGCTCGCCAAACTTGCGATCGAAGGCACCCCTTATGCCGCGCTCAGCGATATGCTGACGGGCCCGACGGGTTTTGCAACATCGACCGACCCCGTGGCTGCTGCGAAAGTGGCCGTGGAATTTGCGAAGACGAACGACAAGTTCGAACTCGTTGGCGGCGCGATGGGCGATACGCTTCTCGACGTGAATGGCGTGAAGGCATTGGCAACGCTGCCTTCGCTCGATGAACTGCGCGCGAAAATCCTTGGCCTGGTGCAAGCACCGGCAACCAAGATCGTGCAGGTCATCCAGGCACCAGCCGGGCAACTCGCCCGCGTCCTTTCGGCTTATGCCGAGAAGCAGGCCGCTTAGTTTTTCTTTTTTCAATTAACAATTTCAAGGAATATCAAAATGGCTGATCTGAACAAAATCGTCGACGACCTGTCGGCTCTGACCGTTATCGAAGCTGCTGAACTTTCGAAGCTTCTCGAAGAAAAATGGGGCGTTTCGGCGGCCGCGGCTGTTGCAGTTGCCGGTCCTGCCGCTGCTGCAGCGCCTGCTGCCGAAGAGCAGACCGAATTCGACGTCATCCTGACCGGCGACGGCGGCAACAAGATCGCGGTCATCAAGGAAGTCCGCGCGATCACCGGGCTCGGCCTCACCGAAGCCAAGGCCGCTGTCGAAGCCGCGCCAAAGGCGATCAAGGAAGGCGTGTCGAAGGACGAAGCGACCAAGGTCAAGGCACAGCTCGAAGCTGCGGGCGCGACGGTCGAACTCAAATAGGCTTTTGCTTATTGCTCATGAACAAGGGCGGCTCCTTCGCGGGAGCCGCCTTTTTCATTTGCATTGCAAACCCCCTTCCCATCGCTGCGCGCGCCCCTTATATACCCATACGACATTCCCGACCGCCCCTTGCCATCGCGTGAGACCGGTCGCCTTCCCGCCCTCGGGACATGCCGGTTCGGCGGAACATGGCACGACGCATTGGGGGTTTTGGACAGGGTAACATACGCTGGCAGTGCGGTTTCCATGATGGGGGCTCGCACTTTTTTTCGTTGGGGATCAATCCCCTGGACGCACAAGGACGACGAACGACCATGGCAACGCAAGCGGCTCCTGCGATTTTCTCGAAGCGCATTCGCAAGGTTTTTGGCAACATCCACGAAGTCGTGGCGATGCCTAACCTGATTGAGGTGCAGCGCGAATCATATGAGCAGTTCCTGCGCTCAGACGCGTCGATCGGTTATGTCTCGGGTCTCGAAAAAACCCTGCGCAGTGTGTTCCCGATCCGCGATTTTGCTGGCACCGCCGAGCTCGATTTCGTCGACTATGTCCTCGAAGATCCCAAGTTCGACACCGAGGAATGCCGCCAGCGCGGGATAACCTATGCGGCGCCGATGCGCGTCACACTTCGTCTGATCGTATTCGAAGTGGACAGTGAAACCGAAACCCGTTCGGTTCTCGATATCAAAGAACAAGACGTTTACATGGGCGACATGCCGCTGATGACGCACAACGGCACGTTCATCATCAACGGCACCGAACGGGTTATCGTCAGCCAGATGCACCGGTCGCCGGGCGTCCTGTTCGATCATGACCGCGGCAAGACGCACACGTCGGGCAAATATCTGTTTGCCGCACGAGTTATACCGTACCGCGGAAGCTGGCTCGATTTCGAATTCGATGCCAAGGATATCGTCAACGTCCGCATCGACAGGAAGCGCAAGCTGCCCGTTACGGCGCTGCTGTTCGCACTCGGCCTGACGCCTGAAGAAATTCTCGCTGAATTCTACAAGACCGTCACTTATGTGCGCGGCCCTGGCGGGTGGCAGGTCCCTTATGTCAGCGAAAACTGGCGCGGGCAGAAGCCGATGTACGATGTGGTCGATGCCAAGTCGGGCGAAGTCGTTTTCGCCGCCGGTCAGAAAGTCAGCCCACGCGCGGCCACGAAGGCGGGCAAGGACGGGCTCGAAATGCTACTGATCCCGACCGAGGAAATCTTCGGTCGTTACTCGGCCGTCGACCTGATCAACGAAAGCACCGGCGAAATCTACGTCGAAGCCGGTGACGAACTGTCGGCCGAAAATCTCGAAGCGCTCGACAAAGCAGGCGTTGGGTCGATTGTCCTGCTCGACATCGATCACGTCAACACAGGGCCGTGGATCCGCAATACGCTGAAAGTCGACAAGGCCGAAGACCGTGACCATGCGCTTTCGGACATTTACCGCGTCATGCGTCCCGGTGAACCCCCAACGCGCGAAACCGCGGAGTCGCTGTTTGCCGGACTGTTTTTTGATGCCGACCGCTACGACCTGTCGGCGGTTGGTCGCGTCAAGCTCAACATGCGTCTTGAACTCGATGCGCCCGATGATCACACGACGCTGCGCCGCGAAGATATCATGGCTGTCGTCAAGACGCTCGTCGGCCTGAAGGACGGCAAAGGCGAAATCGACGATATCGACAATCTCGGCAACCGCCGCGTCCGCTCGGTTGGTGAATTGCTCGAGAACCAGTATCGCGTCGGCTTGCTCCGCATGGAGCGCGCGGTCAAAGAACGCATGTCGTCAGTCGATGTGTCGACGGTCATGCCCAACGACCTGATCAACGCGAAGCCTGCAGTTGCCGCCGTGCGTGAATTCTTCGGCTCGTCGCAGCTGTCGCAGTTCATGGATCAGACCAATCCGCTGTCGGAAGTGACGCACAAGCGTCGTGTTTCGGCACTCGGGCCGGGTGGGCTGACGCGTGAGCGCGCGGGCTTCGAAGTCCGCGACGTTCACCCGACGCATTATGGCCGCATCTGCCCGATCGAAACGCCTGAAGGCCCGAACATCGGTCTGATCAACTCGCTGGCGAGCTTCAGCCGGGTGAACAAGTACGGCTTCATCGAAACGCCATACCGCAAGGTTGTCGATCACAAGGTCACCGACGACGTTGTCTATCTGTCGGCGATGGAAGAAGCCAAGCACACCATCGCCCAGGCGAACGCCGAGCTGAACGCATCGAAGGGTTTCTCGGAAGAACTCGTGTCTTCGCGGCAGGCGGGCGAATTCCTGATGGCGATCCCCGACAACATCACGTTGATGGACGTGAGCCCCAAGCAACTTGTGTCGGTCGCGGCGTCGCTGATTCCGTTCCTAGAAAACGATGACGCCAACCGCGCGCTCATGGGATCGAACATGCAGCGCCAGGCTGTGCCTTTGGTGCGCGCCGAAGCCCCGTTCGTTGGCACCGGCATGGAAGAAACCGTCGCCCGCGATTCGGGCGCCGCGGTTGCGGCCAAGCGTGGCGGCATCGTCGATCAGGTCGATGCGACCCGCATCGTCATCCGCGCTACTGGTGAAGTCGATTCGGGGCATTCGGGCGTCGACATCTACACGCTGCAGAAATTCCAGCGTTCGAACCAGAACACCTGCATCAACCAGCGTCCGCTGGTGAAGGTGGGCGACGTGATTTCGACCGGCCAGATTATTGCCGATGGTCCTTCGACCGAATTCGGCGAACTGGCGCTGGGCCGCAACACGCTCGTCGCGTTCATGCCGTGGAACGGGTACAACTACGAAGATTCGATCCTGATCAGCGAACGCATCGTGAAGGACGATGTCTTTACGTCGATCCACATCGAAGAATTCGAAGTGATGGCGCGCGATACGAAACTCGGGCCGGAAGACATCACCCGCGATATTCCCAATGTCGGTGAGGAAGCGCTGCGCAACCTCGACGAAGCCGGGATCGTGTATATCGGTGCCGAAGTCGAACCGGGTGACATTCTTGCGGGCAAGATCACCCCCAAGGGTGAATCGCCGATGACACCCGAAGAAAAGCTGCTTCGCGCCATCTTCGGCGAAAAGGCGTCCGACGTTCGCGATACGTCGCTGCGCCTGCCGCCCGGTGTCGCCGGAACGGTGGTCGAAGTGCGCGTGTTCAACCGTCACGGCATCGACATCGATGACCGTACCCGCGCCATTCAGGCCGAAGAAAAGGATCGCCTGGCCAAGGACCGCGACGATGAACGCGGCATTTTGAACCGTGCGTCATGGAGCCGGCTGCGCGAAATGCTGCTGGGGCAGACGGTCAGTGCGGCACCGAAGGGTGTCAAGAAGGGCGTGGCGATCGACGCAGCGCTGCTCGAAAGCGTCGAGCATTTCGAATGGTGGAAGTTCGCCGCCGAAGACGATGCCCGCCAGTCGGACCTCGAAGCCGTCAAGACGCAATATGATGACGCTGTCGGCCTCATCAATGCGAAGTATCAGGATCGCGTCGAAAAGCTCGAGCGTGGCGATGATCTGCCCCCCGGCGTGCTGAAAATGGTCAAGGTCTTCGTTGCGGTTAAGCGCAAGCTGCAGCCCGGCGACAAGATGGCCGGGCGCCACGGCAACAAGGGCGTTATCAGCCGCATCCTGCCGAACGAGGACATGCCGTTCCTCGCCGACGGGACGCCGGTCGATATCGTGCTCAATCCGTTGGGCGTGCCGAGCCGGATGAACGTTGGGCAGATTTTCGAAACGCATCTCGGCTGGGCGGCGCGTGGCCTGGGTCAACAGATCACCGAGGCGCTCGAAGCGTGGCGCGAAGCGAACCCCGATGGCAAGGCGGGCAAACCGCCAACCGCTGTTCGTGATCGTCTTAAGACGGTTTACGGCGAGAAGTATCATGCCGAAATCGACGCGCGTGATGACGAAAACATCGTCGAGATGGCGGGCCTGTTGAAGAACGGCGTGCCGATGGCAACGCCGGTGTTCGACGGGGCGCGTGAAGCTGATGTCAGCCACATGCTGACGCTGGCGGGTCTCGATACGTCGGGTCAGTCGGACCTGTATGACGGCCGCACGGGCGACATGTTCGACCGCAAGGTGACTGTCGGCTATATCTACATGCTCAAACTGCACCATCTCGTGGACGACAAGATCCACGCGCGGTCGATCGGGCCCTACTCGCTCGTCACGCAGCAGCCGCTGGGTGGTAAGGCACAGTTCGGCGGACAGCGTTTCGGCGAAATGGAATGCTGGGCGCTGCAGGCTTATGGTGCGGCGTATACCTTGCAGGAAATGCTCACGGTGAAGTCCGACGATGTCGTCGGCCGCACCAAGGTTTACGAAGCGATCGTCAAAGGCGACGACAGCTTCGATGCCGGCATTCCTGAAAGCTTTAACGTGCTGGTCAAGGAAATGCGGTCGCTTGGGCTCAATGTCGAGCTGACCAATATCGACAAGGTCGATCAGGACGAAATGCCTGCGATCGCGGCGGAATAAGAGGCTCGTCACCCTGGGTTTACGCCCAGGGTGATGGCCGTGTTTCACAAAATTATTTCTAGCCGGATATGCGGCTCAGGAGCTACCAAAGATGAACGAACTTACAAATTTCGCCAATCCCGTCGTAAAGCCCGAAACATTCGACCAGATCGAAATCGGCATTGCATCGCCAGAGCGCATCCGTTCGTGGTCGTTCGGCGAGATCAAGAAGCCCGAAACCATCAACTACCGCACGTTCAAGCCCGAGCGTGACGGCCTGTTCTGTGCGCGTATTTTCGGCCCGATCAAGGATTACGAGTGCCTGTGCGGCAAGTATAAGCGTATGAAGTACAAAGGCATCGTTTGCGAAAAGTGCGGCGTCGAAGTCACGGTTTCGAAGGTCCGCCGCGAACGCATGGGCCATATCGAACTCGCCGCACCCGTCGCGCACATCTGGTTCCTGAAGTCACTCCCGTCGCGCATCGGCCTGCTGCTCGACATGCAGCTGAAGCAGCTCGAGCGCGTGCTCTATTTTGAAGCCTATATCGTCGTCGAACCGGGCCTGACGCCGCTCGAAAAGATCCAGTTGCTGACCGAGGACGAGCTCCTCGAAGCGCAGGACGAATATGGCGAAGACGCGTTCAGCGCCGGTATCGGTGCCGAAGCCGTGCGCCGCATGCTCGAGGAACTCGACCTCGTCGGTGAACGCCAGGCACTGCTTGACGAGCTTGCCGTCACCAAGTCCGAACTGAAGCCCAAGAAGATCATCAAGCGGCTGAAAGTCGTCGAAAGTTTCATTGATTCAGGCAATCGCCCCGAATGGATGATCCTTGAAGTGGTGCCGGTTATACCGCCCGAACTGCGCCCGCTTGTGCCGCTCGACGGTGGCCGCTTTGCGACGTCGGATCTGAACGATCTCTACCGCCGCGTCATCAACCGCAACAACCGGTTGAAGCGCCTGATGGAATTGCGCGCGCCCGACATCATCGTCCGCAACGAAAAGCGCATGCTTCAGGAATCGGTCGATGCGCTGTTCGACAATGGCCGTCGCGGTCGCACGATCACGGGTGCCAACAAGCGTCCGCTGAAGTCGCTCTCGGACATGCTCAAGGGCAAGCAGGGTCGCTTCCGCCAGAACCTGCTCGGCAAGCGCGTCGATTATTCGGGTCGCTCGGTCATCGTGACCGGTCCCGAACTGAAACTCCACCAGTGCGGTCTCCCGAAAAAAATGGCTTTGGAGCTGTTCAAGCCGTTCATCTATGCGCGCCTCGACGCCAAGGGTCTGTCGATGACCCTGAAGCAGGCCAAGAAGTGGGTCGAAAAAGAACGCAAGGAAGTTTGGGACATCCTCGACGAAGTTATTCGCGAGCACCCTGTCCTTCTGAACCGCGCACCGACGCTTCACCGCCTCGGTATTCAGGCGTTCGAACCCGTCCTGATCGAAGGCAAAGCAATCCAGCTTCACCCGCTCGTCTGCTCGGCTTTCAACGCCGACTTCGACGGCGATCAGATGGCCGTGCACGTGCCGCTGAGCCTCGAAGCGCAGCTGGAAGCACGCGTCCTGATGATGTCGACCAACAACATCCTGTCGCCTGCCAACGGCAAGCCGATCATCGTTCCATCGCAGGACATGGTGCTCGGGCTTTATTATCTGTCGATGCTGAAAGAAGGCGAACCCGGCGAAGGCATGATGATCTCCAACATGATCGAGGTGCATCAGGCATTGCAGGCCAAGGCCGTGACGCTTCACACCAAGATCATCAGCCGCGTCCCGCAAGTCGATGAAGCGGGCAAGAGCTTCATGAAGCGCTTCGAAACGACACCCGGCCGTATGCTGCTCGGCGAATGCCTGCCGCAGAACCACAAGGTGCCGTTCGACGTCGTCAACCGCTTGCTGACCAAGAAGGAAGTCGGCGACGTCATCGACATCGTCTATCGTCACGCGGGCCAAAAGGAGACGGTGCTCTTCGCCGATGCGATCATGAGCCTTGGCTTCAAGCACGCGTTCCAAGCGGGCATTTCGTTCGGCAAGGACGATATGATCATTCCGGATTCGAAGGTTGCAACGGTCGACGATACCCGCGCGCTCGTGAAGGATTTCGAGCAGCAGTATCAGGACGGACTGATCACGCAGCAGGAAAAATACAACAAGGTGATCGACGCGTGGAGCCGTTGCGGCGACCAGGTGGCCAATGCCATGATGGACGAAATCCGTGCCGTGAAGAAATACACCGACGGCCCGAACAAGGGTCGTGAAATGCCGATCAATTCGATCTACATGATGGCGCATTCGGGCGCGCGTGGTTCACAGGCGCAGATCAAGCAGCTTGCGGGGATGCGCGGCCTGATGGCCAAGCCGTCGGGCGAGATCATCGAAACGCCGATCATTTCGAACTTCAAGGAAGGCCTGACCGTTCTTGAATATTTCAACTCGACCCACGGCGCACGTAAGGGCCTCGCGGATACGGCGTTGAAAACGGCGAACTCGGGGTATCTGACGCGGCGTCTCGTCGATGTGTCGCAGGACTGCACGATTGTCGAACTCGATTGCGGCACGATGCGCGCACTCGAAATGAAAGCGATCGTTCAGGGTGGTTCGGTCATTGCATCGCTCGGCGAACGTATCCTCGGGCGCACGACGATGGAAGACATTGTCGACACCAAGAACAACGAAGTGATGATCCCAAGTGGCACGTTGCTCGACGAAGCCAACATCCTGACGATCGAAGCGATCGGCACGCAAGCGGTGAAAATCCGCTCGCCGCTGATCTGCGAAAGCGTCGGTGGTGTTTGCGGTGCCTGCTACGGCCGCGATCTCGCCCGCGGGACGCCGGTTAACATCGGTGAAGCGGTCGGCGTCATTGCCGCCCAGTCGATCGGCGAACCCGGAACCCAGCTGACGATGCGTACCTTCCACATCGGTGGTGCGGCGCAGCTGAACGAGCAGTCGAACATCGATGCGCTCGCCGACGGCAGCTTCGAGTATCGCGACCTGCGCATCATCAAGGACAAGGCGGGTCGCCGCGTGTCCTTGTCGCGTCAGGGCGAAATCGCGATTGTCGATGCCGATGGCCGCGAACGCGCGGTGCACCGTATTCCCTACGGCGCTTACTTGCTGTTCGATGACGGCGCGCTGGTGAAGCAGGGCGATCGTCTGGTCGAATGGGATCCGTTCACCATGCCGGTGATCACGGAAACCGGTGGTATCGTGAAGTATCAGGATCTTGTCGAAGGGCAGACGCTGATCGAACAGACCGACGAAGCGACGGGGATCGCCCAGAAAGTCGTGACCGAATATCGTCAGGGCCGCACCAAGGAAGATCTGCGTCCGCGCCTGACCTTGCTTGGCGAAGACTCAGCCGATGCCGCGCGCTACATGCTCGCGGTCGGGGCGACGCTTTCGGTCGAGGATGGGGCGACCGTCTTCGGCGGCGACGTTCTCGCGCGTGTCAGCCGTGAAGCGGCCAAGACCCGCGACATCACCGGTGGTCTGCCGCGCGTTGCCGAACTGTTCGAAGCGCGCAAGCCGAAGGAAAATGCGATCATCGCAAAAGTCAGTGGCCGTGTCGTTTTCGGCAAGGATTACAAAGCCAAGCGCAAGATCGGCATTCAGCCAGAGGATGGCAGCGACGTCGTCGAATATCTGATCCCGAAGTCGAAAGTCATCGACGTTCAGGAAGGCGATTACGTCAAA
Source organism: Sphingomonadaceae bacterium (assembly GCA_041740105.1). Lineage (GTDB taxonomy): Bacteria > Pseudomonadota > Alphaproteobacteria > Sphingomonadales > Sphingomonadaceae > Sphingomonas_O. The sequence continues at coordinate 18,242 of JBGSMP010000314.1, read as the reverse complement.
CGCGGCGACAACTTGATCGGCGGTTCGCCCGATCCGCATGATATTCTCGAAGTGATGGGCATCGAGCCTCTCGCCGAATATCTCGTCGCGGAAATCCAGGAAGTCTATCGTCTGCAGGGCGTGAAGATCAACGACAAGCACATCGAAACGATCGTTCGCCAGATGTTGCAGAAGGTTGAAATCACCAATGGCGGCGACACGACATTGCTGGCGGGCGAACAGGTCGACCGGACAGAAATGGACGAGACCAATGCGAAGCTGACCAAAGGACAAGCGCCTGCGGAAGGCAAGCCGGTCTTGCTCGGCATCACCAAGGCGTCGCTGCAAACCCGCAGCTTCATATCGGCGGCATCGTTCCAGGAAACGACGCGCGTGCTGACCGAAGCCTCGGTTCAGGGCAAGAAGGACACGCTGACGGGCTTGAAGGAGAACGTCATCGTCGGTCGTCTGATCCCGGCAGGCACGGGTGCTGGGCTTAATCGCCTGCGGGTGACCGCAACCAGCCGTGATGCGGCGCTTCGAGCGCAGCAGCGTGACTGGCAGGCGTCGCTGATCGCGCCATCGTCAGCAGCCGAAGAGCATGCAGCCGAACTCCGCCAGCCTGTCGAAGCCGACACTGGCGACGATGCGCTGGGCGAAGTAATAACGTCAGGTCACGGCACCGATGCGGACGCAGGCGATTATCTGAACAGCTGATCGGCGGCTAAGCGACCAAATTGCAGCCCCGCCGCAGCAATGCGGCGGGGCTGTTTCGTTCTGGGACATTTAATGTCGGTTAGTCGCAAATGTCGTTTTTATACAATACGTACGTATCGACCATGATTAACCGTTACTTAACTAAAGGTCGTGTTCCGAACCGTGACATGCAGATTGCGCGGCTCATTGTTTAGTAACAGGGATTACGACATGAAGAAATTTGCTTATCTGCTGGCCGCCATGGCCTTCGTTCCTGCCGTGGCGTCGGCGCATACGACGTCGCTCGGGTATGTACCGGGCTTCGCGCCGGGCACCGTCACGTTCTGGACAGGGTCCTACGAGCACACGGGCATTGCCGTGAACGAAGGTACCTTTACGCTGCAGGGCGTTACGAACCCGGCCTATCTTGCGGTCGTCAATGCCAATGTCCTTCCGACCCGCACACGTCCGGCCGGCCTTGTCGACGGAACGAACAACTTCTTCTGGGCCCAAAGCGGATCGACATATACGTTTCCAAACAGCGTTGATCCCCTTCTGTTTGGCGGCATCGTCGACTGGCAGGGCATAACATTTAGCGGGCTCGCTGCCTGAACCTACACATTCACTTGCGGGACGACGTGCGGAACATCGCAACAATGGGCGTCACTCAGCACAGTCGGCGGCGCGGATGGCACGGTGACGATCACGCTTACGAGTCGTGATGTGGGCGGTGCCGTTCCAGAATCGTCGACGTGGATGATGATGATCGCTGGCTTCGGTATTGCCGGCATGTCGCTGCGCGGCCGTCGTCGCAACGCGATTGCTTCGCTCGCCTAAGCATACGAACAGCAAAACTCGAAAAACCCTCCGGAGAAATCCGGGGGGTTTTTTGTCGTCTGCAAAACTGTGCCGAAAATGCACACTAATCATTCAGCGCTGAATTTTATGGTAAATGTCGCGTTTATACATTGCACCGACTCGGACCTCTACGTTAATCGGATGTTAAGGGATCGCTGAGTCCCGCCCGGTCGCGCTTTTGTGAAACAAAGGAACGGGGATTTATCATGAAAAAGCTTTTTAGCGCTCTGTTGCTGGCATCGACGTTTGTCTCTGCACCAGCATTTGCCAGCGCAATCATCACCAACGGAACGATCGGGCTCGGCGTCGACGACGAGGGCCAGCTTAACATCGGTTCAACCAATGTCAGTGCTGGCGGCACGTCGAACTACGGCCTGCGTGACATCGGCACAAACTGGGAAGCAACGGCACAAGGCTGCTTGTGCGAAGGCTGGGGCGCTGCAGTTGCGGGCACTGGCACCACCGTTTACGCCAACAACGCGTCGGGCACATCTGCGACTCTGGTGAGCTTTGCCTCGACAGCTTCGACAGCGACTTCGATCGTGAGTTCGGTCGGTGGCGCGGCGTTGACGGTATCGCATGTTTATGCGCCATCGGCCTCGGCACTTCTTTATCAAGTCGAAGTGACGATTACGAACACTAGCGGTGCCGACTTTACGGGCGCGACATTATACCGTCGAGTGATGGACTGGGACATTGAACCAACGCAATTCAATGAATATTCGACAATTCAGGGTGGCGTAGGCGCAGCCAACGTGCTGTTCACGAGCAACGATGGCTTTGCCGATTCAAATCCGCTTGTGGGAGCCAGCAACCTTGGCGCGACTGGCGACTTTGTCGACGCCGGTCCACAAGATCACGGCGCGCTTTTTGACTTTACGTTCGGCGCGCTGAAAGCCGGCGAAAGCCAGAAGCTCACCGTATTCTACGGCGCAGCATCAACCGAAGCATCGGCACTTGCCGCGCTTAATTTGGTCGGTGCCGAAGTCTATAGCTTTGGCCAAAGCAGCCGTGACCGGCTCGGCGGAACAGATGGCCTGCGCACTTTCATCTTTGGCTTCAAGGGTGTTGGCGGAACGGTTGTCCCCGCCATCCCGGAATCATCCACCTGGATGATGATGATTGCAGGCTTCGGTATTGCTGGCATGTCGCTCCGCGGCCGTCGTCGCAACGCGATTGCTTCGCTCGCCTAAGCATACGAACAGTAAAACTCGAAAAACCCTCCGGAGAAATCCGGGGGGTTTTTTGTCGTCTGGAAAACTGTGCCGATATCGCACAGTAACCAATTCACCGAAATCTTTAAGGATAATCAGATATTTAGCCGTTGCTCCCAAGCGCGTACCGACGTTAATGCAGCGTTAAGGGAAAAATCCCCCGGCGGTCACGTCTTGTCAGAACACAGATTTAGGGGTTTTCCATGAAAAAGCTTTTTAGCGCACTGTTGCTTGGTTCGGCGCTTGTTGCAGTGCCAGCGTCCGCCGCCGTCATCACCAACGGTACGATCCAGCTCGGTGTCGGTAATTTCGGACAATTGAACGACGCAGGCATCGGCCTGAAGGATTTGCGCACGAACCGTGAATCGATTGCGCCCGGTTGCGAATGCGAAGGCTGGGGCGCGGCAAACGCCGCCAACGGCACAACGGGGTTTGCGAACAACTCGCTCGGCACCTCGAACGTCGTGACAAGCTCGTTTACGAACACGGCCAGCACGGCAACCGCTGTCGTCGACATTGCGGGTGCGACGTCGATGCAGGTTACCCACGCCTTTGCACCGAGCGCATCAAGCGATCTGTATGAAGTCCTCGTGACGATCAAGAACACGAGCGCGATGGCGATCACCGACCTGCGATATCGCCGTGTCATGGATTGGGACATCGAACCGACCCCTTTCAATGAACTGGTCACAATCCAAGGCGTCGGTGCATCTGCATTGCTGTTTTCGAGCGACAACGGCTTTGCCAGCGCTGATGCGCTGTCGGCAGGTGGTTCGCTCCTCGGCGGCACGACCAACGTCAATTTTACCGATAGCGGCCCGTCTGACCATGGCGCCTTGTTCGACTTCGGCTTCGGCGGATTGGCTGCAGGCGATACGAAGAGCTTCAAAATCTTCTACGGCGCTTCGCTGACCGAAGCCGGTGCGCTTGCGGCACTCGCCACCGTTGGCGCCGAGCTCTACTCGTTCGGCCAGTCGCAAGATGATGCAACGGGCGGCCGCGCCGGTTATTCGACGTTCATCTTCGGTTTCAAGGGTGTCGGCGGCACGGTTGTCCCCGGTGCGGTTCCTGAATCATCCACATGGATGATGATGATCGCAGGCTTCGGCATTGCCGGCATGTCGCTCCGCGGCCGTCGTCGCAACGCGGTTGCTTCGCTCGCCTAAGCGCACGAACAGCGAAAACTAAAAAAGCCCTCCGGAGATATCCGGGGGGCTTTTTGTTGCCTTACATGCGGGCACTTAAATCCTGATGTAAAGCGTGACCGGGATGATGTGATCCACGCGGTCCGCGGCACCCCGCCGTTTCTGATATCGGTTCTGATACCCCGTTTCGAGCATGACTGCGTCGCTCAACGGCACGGCAAATCCGGCAAAGTTGCGCATCTGATCGAAGCCAGCCCGCGCGCCCCAGTCGGTCGTGTTCAGCGCGTAAATCTGCTCATGCGATAACAGTATCGCTGCCTCGCTTGTTCTGATCGGAATACGCATCCGGACGCGCCCCGTTATGCGCCAGCCAAGATCTTCCGCACCGGCAAACCGGCGCTGCTCGAGCCGAAAACGGGACAACAGCGTTGCCGTGCCCACAGTGCCGATCCGCAAGTTCACTTGCTGGAAAATGCGGTTTTCGCTGGCATCCGCTTGCCCGCGATTGTTTGTCCTGAAATGAGCATAGCCCAGACTGACGGTCAGATCATTGGAAACCTTGTAACCAATCGTCGGGCGAATGACGATTACGCCCAAACGGCCCGCATCATCCAGAAGCCGTCCGCCAAACTCCAGCGTCGCGGAAAGCTTTGGGGTAAGCGCCCGTTCCACCACAACGGCGTTCCATATCTCCAAATCCTGCTCCGCTGCCTGTGCCGTTGAATGCGCACAGGCAGCAGTCATGATGGTCAGTACCGCTTGTGATGTCTTCAAGCGAGCCAGCCTCTGTTTTCATCGCGCATCAGCTGCCACTTGCCCCCGCGTCTTCCACAACGACCAGCCAATGCCAACTGCAAGAATCGCAAACGTGATCCCCAGCGAAACCGGTGGCGGTATCTTGGCCAGACCAAATGCATCGGCCACGAATATCTTCGAGCCGATAAACACGAGCAGCACGGCAAGCGCATATTTGAGATAGTGGAAACGGTGCACCATTGCCGCCAGCGCGAAATAAAGCGCCCTGAGGCCGAGGATCGCAAAGATGTTCGACGTATAGACGATGAACGGATCGGTCGTGATCGCAAAAATTGCAGGAACACTGTCCACCGCGAAAACAAGATCGACGATTTCGATCATGATCAGCGCGAGGAACAGCGGCGTCATGTGGCGCACGCCGTTGACCTTTACGAAAAACTTCTCGCCGTGAAGCTCATCCGTCACGTTGAACCGCTTGCGCACCCATTTCAGCACCGGATTGGCCGCAACGTCGTAAACTGCATCCGCCGTCTGCCACATCTTTATCCCCGTAAAGATCAGGAAAGCGGCAAAGACATAAAGTAGCCAGCTGAATTGTTCCACCAGCGTCGCGCCGACGCCGATCATGATCGCGCGCAAAACAATAACGCCAAGAATGCCCCAGAAGAGCACTCGATGCTGATACAGCCGCGGCACGGCAAAATAGGTGAAGATCATTGCGATGACGAAAACATTGTCCATCGCGAGGGACTTTTCGATCACGAAGCCGGTGACATATTGCATGCCTGCAGTCTCGCCCATGTACCACCAAACCCAGCCGCCGAAAGCGAGGCCAAGGCTGATGTATACGGCGCTGAGCGTAAGGCTTTCGGTCACCCCGATCTCGCGTTCCTTGCGATGCAATACGCCCAGATCGAGCGCTAGCAGCACGACGACGATGCCGATAAACGAAAGCCACATCCAGACCGGCTTTCCCAGCCAGTCGAGCATCAAATAGTCCACACGAAATCCCTTTTACCCCCCGGGGAAAATCAGTGACCGGCGGCGAGCCCAGGGACGGCCGCCGCCGGTCACCCCGTCATCCGGCGCGCAAGACGTGCCGTGCGGTTCCCTGGAGCCGGTCCTTGATGGCCAGCTTCAATTTTTTCAGGCGTGTCACACGATCGCGATCGGGCCACCGCGCTTTTAACTCGCGCCGGATTTCAGCCTCGAGCCGGGTGTGAACAATCTTCAATCGGTAGAGTATCGAATTCATGACAGGCACTCCTCATTTCGATGTGATCGAACGGATGTACCGATGATTTGACGTTCTAGACGGACCCAAAGCACCGGGAAACACCCGATGCGGTCCGACATCACAATCCCCATGCATCAAACATGACGATCGCCAGAGGGGCCCGGCCCGCACAGCCAAAAGATGGATGCCGACGGACCGGTTTCAACCCCCCCGGCCAAATTTATGCGAGGTCGAAGAAATCCACGGCCCCGCTATCGAGGTCATAGGTGGCGCCGACGACGCGAACCTTTCCGGCCTTAATCGGGTCCAGCATCAAGGGTTCGGAAGCGGTACGAAGCCTTTTGGTGACGCGCGTGACGTTGGCGCGGATCGATGCATCGACAAGATCACCGCCGGGTTTCAGTGTTTGCTGCGCTTGAATGACGGCGGGAATGATCGGTTCGACCATCGTGCCGATTGACCCGGGAAACTCGGCATTTTTCGTGACAACGTCAACGGCCGCTGCGACCGCGCCGCACCGTTCATGTCCCAGTACGACAACGAGCGGCACGCCCAGCACACCGACGGCATATTCGATCGAACCCAGTCCGGCGGCATCGAGATAATTGCCCGCCGTCCGGACAATGAAGAGGTCGCCAAGTCCAGCACCGAACAAATGTTCGGGTCCGACACGCGAATCCGCACAGCCGACGAGCGCGGCAAACGGCCCCTGCCCTTTGGCGACGCTGAGGCGCGCTTTGCGCGCGATGTCGGAATTATTGACTTCATCGGCGATAAACCGGCGATTGCCGTCTCTCAGCCGCGCGAGCGCCTGATCGGCGGTCAATTTGCTTCTGCCGGGCGAGCCCATAGCCGGCTCCGCAGCGCTTACGGCGTTCGTGTCCATCATCGCAGCACCGACAGCACTTGCGGCGACTCCGGCAACCATCAGGTTGCGACGGGTAATTTCCATTCTAAAAAACTCCTGTTGATCCATATTTCCTCTCAATCAGGTCTAGCGACGGCCGCATCGAAATCAGTCGCAACGCATCGGCAAACCCGATGCGGTCCGACATCGCAATTACATCTGTAATCGCCAGAGGGGCCCGTCCCGCGGTTTCGATTTATCGCGCCGCGCATGGATTTCAAGAGAACCGCGAGCTAAGCCCGCCACAAATGATCAAAGTCGCCAGCTATAACATCCATAAAGGCTTCGGGCTTGATCGATTGCGTCGACCTGACCGCATCGTCGATGTGCTCTGCGAACTCGACGCCGACATCATCGCGCTTCAGGAAGCCGACCGTCGTTTCGGCATCCGCGCATCGGCGCTGCCGCCCGAACTTATCCTTGCCCAGTCGCCTTATGTTCCCGTCGAGCTTAACAAGCGCGATCACAGCATCGGCTGGCACGGTAACGCGATCCTCGTGCGGGATCATGTCGAAATCCTGAGTCACGCCCATATCGAGCTGCCGACGCTCGAGCCGCGGGGGGCCGTGTTGGCTGAACTTCGCGTTCAGGGGACAAACGTTCGCGTTGTCGCGATGCATCTCGATCTGTCGGGCCTCTGGCGGCGGCGCCAGGCGCGGGCGATCATTTCTGCGCTTGAGGCGCGCGATGAGATGCCGACAATTCTGATGGGCGACCTTAACGAATGGACGCTCCACGGCGGCTGCCTGCGCGATTTCGCGCACCATTTCCGGATCGCACCGACGCCACCCAGTTTCCACACCCGTCATCCCGTTGCGCGGCTCGACCGGATCATGGTCGACCGCTCTTTGCATGTTTCCAGTTGCGGCGTGCATCACACCCTGAAGTCGCGCCGGGCAAGCGATCATCTGCCGATCTGGGCACGCATTGATTTCGCCTGAAACCATGGCATTGACGGGCCGATGAGACATTTCGACGTCGCAATCGTGGGGGCAGGCCACGGGGGCGCGCAAGCGGCCGTTGTACTGCGCCAGCAGGGGTTTGTTGGCAGCATTGCGATGATCGGACGAGAGAGCGAACCACCTTATGAGCGACCGCCGCTATCCAAGGAATATCTCGCGCGCGACAAGTCGTTCGAGCGGCTCTACATCCGCCCACCGACCTTCTGGGGCGAGCGTGGCATCGAAATGATCCTCGGGCGCGAAGTAGTTTCGATCGATCCTGCCAAATGCACCGTAGCGACCGATGATGGCGAAACCATCACGTATCACGATCTCATCTGGGCGACCGGTGGCGAGCCACGCAAGCTCGATTGCCCGGGCGCGCATTTGGAGGGCATCCATGCCGTGCGCACCCGCGCCGATGTGGATCTGGTGATGACCGAACTGGAAAACGCAGACCATATTGTCGTGGTCGGTGGTGGCTATATCGGGCTCGAAGCGGCTGCCGTGCTCACCAAAATCGGCAAGCGCGTGACACTCGTCGAAGCTCTGCCCCGCGTGCTTGCGCGCGTTGCCGGAACGGCATTATCGTCATTCTATGAGACCGAACATCGCGCCCACGGCGTGGATTTGCGCACCGGTATCGGAGTCATTGCCATCGAGGGCGAAACCCGTGTTACCGGCGTACGGCTTGCCGATGAAACGATCATTGCCGCCGACATGGTCATCGTCGGCATCGGAATCATTCCTTCGATCGCGCCGCTGATCGACGCCGGGGCGAACATCGACAACGGCGTATTCGTCGATGCGCAATGCCGGACGTCTTTACCGCACGTCTATGCCATCGGCGACTGCGCGGCCCATGCCAACAGCTTTGCCGACGGCGCCAGCATCCGCCTTGAATCGGTGCAAAACGCAAACGATCAAGCCAGCGTGGCGGCAAAAACCATTTGCGGCATCGAAGCAAGCTATGCAGCAACACCATGGTTCTGGTCGAACCAATATGATCTGAAGCTCCAGACTGTTGGCCTGTCCGCTGGCCACGATCAGGCCATCCTGCGCGGCGACGCCGCCACCCGCAGCTTTTCGGTTGTTTACCTGAAATCCGGCCAAGTCGTGGCGCTCGATTGCGTCAACAATGTGCGCGATTATGCGCAAGGCCGCAAACTCGTCGAAGCACGCGCCACAATTGCGCCCGAGCGGCTGGCTGACACGGGGCTCGCCCTCAAGGAAATGCTCCCCGTCTAAAAGAGCCGCGCGCCGAGCGGCACATCATGGTCCGGTTCGAACAGTACGACGGCCCCTGCTCTATCGGGAAAGCCCAGTGTCAGCACCTCGGATATAAATTTGCCGATCTGCCGCGGCGGGAAATTGACGACGGCAGCGACCAACCTTCCGGTTAAATCTTCGATCGAATAATGCTCGGTAATCTGCGCCGACGATTGCTTGATGCCGATGCCAGCCCCGAAATCGATGCGTAGCTTTATCGCTGGCTTTCGCGCCTCGGGGAATGCGGTTGCTTCGACGATCCGGCCGACGCGAATGTCGACCCGAAGGAAGTGATCGAAACCGATTATGGGCTCGGGCGGCGGCGGAAATAGCGCTTTACCCATCCGGATCAGGGGCACGACAATGCCCTCACGCGTGGTCGCCTCAACCGGTTCCAGCTCGGCATAACCACAGGCGCGATAAAGCGGGACACCGGCCAGCGTCGCCATCATTTCCGCGCGGCTAAATCCGGCATCGCGCGCGGCATCCTCGCACAATGTCATGATCAACGAACCGATGCCCTGCCGCGCGAAATCAGGATCGACATACATTGCGCGGATCTTGGCGGCGTCGGTTTTCGGGTCGAGCGTGGCGGGCTCGCGCGCGACGATGCTGTCGTCACCCCCGAACAGCGTCGCCCGCCAGCTCCAACCACCGCAGCCGACCAGACGGCCGTCGCTTTCGATCATGAAATACGTCTGATCTTTTACGAGCTGGGTATCGAGCCCCATGACCTGATGGCTGGCGCGGATTTGTTGTGGATTCAGAAATCCATGCTGCAGAGTTTCGATCGACCGCGTCATCAGCGCTGTGAGTGCCGGCAGATCGTCAAGGCTGGCGAGCCGATGTGTCAGGTGCAACATAACGCCTCGCTCCATGCCATCACGGCGGGAAAAGAAAAGGGGCAGGAAAGCCAAAGCCTCCCCGCCCCCAGTTTCACGATATCGTTAAATCAGTATTTTACGCGGAGGCGCGCATAATAGAAGCCGCCGTTGATCCCGAAGGGACCGCCAGTGCGCGGGTAAACCTGCCCGTCGCCAAGGCTGTTCGTTACCGCAAAGACGGGGTTTGTCGACGAGCCCGCAATCCGGTCCGGATAGGTGTCAAACAGATTGTTCGCGCCGAGCGTCAGCGTGTAGTGCTCGGCGAGTGTGTAGCTAACGTCAAGATCGGTCGTGAACTTCGATTTGAACACCTGACCCGGATAATCGATTTCAGTGCGCCAGGAACTGTAAAAGTTCTCGCGCGCATTGAGCGTAAAGTCGCCGATCTGCCAATTGACCGAGAAGTTCGCGCGGTGCTTTGGTGCCAGGTTCGAGATGTTGATCCGTTGAGCAGCGCTGATGACGTCGGGATTGAACTTGGTCACTCGGCTCTTGTTGTAGTTATAAGCCAGAGTAAAGTTCAGCGGACTGTCTGCAAGGCTGGTACGATAATTGCCAACTACATCAACACCCTCGGTCGTCACGTTGAAACCGTTCGTGAAGTAGTTGACGACACCCCCGACGCCGACCGCCAAAAGCGCAGGTTGTGCGGCGACGTCGGCCGCGGTGATGCTGAAATCGCGCGTGATGCCGATGCGGTCGCGCACCTTGATGATGTAACCATCAACGGTGAAGGTAAGTGCAGAATTGGGCTTCACAATGAAACCCGCGCCGAAATTGGTTGCTCGTTCAGGCTTGAGTTGCCGTGCACCAAAAAATTGCGCCGGAACACTATTGACGGGATAAGTGCCGACCTGAACCTGATCGCCATTGACGAACGTCGTGGTAAGGATCTGAACATTGCTTTGGCCCGGTGATGGGGCGTGGAAACCGGTTCCGACGGTCCCGCGGATCGAGAGCGCATCCGAAATCCGGTAGATTGCGTTGAGCTTGCCGACATAGGCGTTACCGAACGTGTTGTACCGCTCGCCTCTGGCGGCAATACCGACGCTCAGTGCCTCGGTAATGTCGGTTTCAGCACCGACATAGATGCTGTAATTGCTCTGGCTGAACTTGCCTGCAGCGGCCGGGTTCGTTCCACCATAGCCGCTTGCGCCTGGCGACTTCGACGCCCCAACGGGACACGTCAGCACGCCGTTCACCAAAACCAGTGGGCTCGCACAGGTGTATACGCCGGACCCTGGCGCCGTTTCGGTATAAAGGCGTTGCTGAGCGAAGGGTCCTGCAGCGTAGGACTGCAGCTCGCCTGGCGTTGCTTCATACTGCTCGCGGCGATATTCAAGACCGCCCGACAGCGTAATGGGGCTCGCGAAACCGGCTTCAAGCGGGTAGGTGAAGTCGGCGTTGAGCACGACTTCGCGCTGGATCAACTCACCGAAACGAAACGCCGTCTGGCTCTGCGGCCCGAATGACGCATTCAACGAACTGTTCATCGACAAGTCGAGCGAATTGCGCGCGGCTGTGGCTGAGATATCGTAAGTTAACCCGCTGTCGGCTTTGCCCTTGAAGCCGAGCGTTCCATAGTATTGATCGACTACGCCGAGGAAGCGCGGCGTGAAGCCGGCCGGATACACCGAAGTGAAATTATAGGTGTTGGCATCCTGCACGAAACCACCTGCAGGGCAGGTGGCATTTCCCGCAGGGCAAGGCGTGAGAAAGATCGGCGTGAACGCACTGTTACGACTCGGCGACGCCGTCCCGGGTGTTCCCGACCCGTTGTTCACGACAAACGGGGTCGTGGCAGAAACGGGCGAGCGATAGTTGAAGCTCTGGTTGCTTTCCTTGTGCGCGACATTGACGGTCAGGTAGACCTTGCTGTTGTCGCTAACGTCGACTGCCGAATTGAGGAACAATTTGTATCCGTCGGATGGCGATGAACCCCAATTCTGTACCGGTCCCGGAGCATTCGGGAGTTTCGATGCAAGAGTAGGATTGGCGGCCGCGAACTGCAGCGCGATCGGGCGCTGCGCGCCGCGGCTCGTTTCGCCGTCGTTGAAGTATTCGGCCGAGAGATTGACGAAGCCACGCTCGCCGACCTTGAAGCCGAAATTGCCCGCGAGCTGATAGCTTTCGCCGTCTCCCTCAAAGGTCTCGCCGTAGCGCGCCTGGAGTTCGAGCCCGGTGTTCTCGCGGATACCATAGTTGATGACGCCGCCGATCGCGTCCGAGCCGTATTGCGCGGTTGCGCCGTCGCGGAGGATCTGGAGGTTGCCGACTGCGATTGCGGGAATGGCCGAAATGTCGGCACCCTGCGAACCGTATGACAGCGCTGTCTCGCCGCCGGTGTAGACCTGCACCAGCGCCGAGCGGTTGTAGCGCTTGCCGTTGATCATCACGAGGATCTGGTCAGCCCCGAGCCCGCGAAGCGATGGCGCGCGAACGAATGTGGACGCGTCCGAGATGGTATTCTGTGGGACGAAAAACGACGGTACGATATTACGCACGACGTCGAGCAGGTCGGACGCGGGCTGTGCATTCAGTTCAGCTGCGCCGATGACATCGATTGGCGATGCGGAATCTGTGCTCGAGCGGTCGGTCCGGCGTGTGCCGATAACGATGATTTCCTTGGCGTCGGTCGCGTCGTCGGCAGCAGTTGTCGTCTGCGCGTAGCCACTGACCGGCGTTAAGGTTGCTACGATCGTTGCAGCCGTCGCAAGCAACGCACCGCGAAAAGTGGATAGTGAAGTGTTCTGCACGAGTGTGACCCCTATTATTCTGCCGGTGGCGACATGCGCCCGGCAATTGTTACGACATCGTAAAACATGAGGCAGGTCGGTCGGCCCTGTAAACCGGTTTCTGCAATCGACCGCATCAATCGTGCCGAAAATTAACAGTTGTGACATTTTTACTATTATTTGAGGTTAGCGTGTCGACACAAATAACCAAATGATTCGGTTAGCCTCCGTTTTCATTGCCCCCGCTTGGCAAGCCATCGGTCGGTCCGGCCGATCTCTTTTTTCTGCGCGGCGATGATTTCCTGCGCGAGAGCGCGCGATGCCGGGTCTTTCCCGTGCGTCAGTTGCACTTCGGCCATTTCGATCGCGGCAACATGATGCCCGCGCATCTGGGTGTTGAAATCGACATCGGCGTCGCCCGTATAAGCCGGCATCCCGTGCATCATCTTCATCATGGCCGCCTTCGATCCGCGCGTCGCTTCGGAGTCACCGGCAGCCGGGCTCATCATGGCCATGCCCATCGGCTTGTCATGCTTTGTTGCCTTGCTGCTGTCGTGCGGCTGTGACTTATTGATCGCTGCAGCATCCGGCGCCTGCGCATTCGTGCCGTTGCTGTCCGGCTGCGAACAAGCAGACACGAAAAGAAGCGGTGCAGCGATTAAAACAACATGCTTCATGGGAACGTCCTTTATTCCGGGTAAACGAACATATTCGAAATATGTGCCGTCGCCATCGCCTTTGGCGGTGACCGGAATCAGGATCGCCATTGGTAACGGCACCCCGAATAGTCAGGGGATCTCGATTTTCATGCCCGGCAATGCAGCGGCACCCCGGTTCGACGTTTTTATACACCGCAGCATATCCCAAAGGGCTAACGGATCATTGAATAATATTCCCGCCTTTGTGGCGTCCGACCATCGAACCTCAGCGGGAATCGGACCAATTGATCCGAGCTCGAGGCAGATCAAATGGCCGCTCCTGAGTTTGTGATTACCAAGAAGCCGTGCGCCCTTTTGCGACAAATCACCGACAAGAACATCGTGGCGATCCGTCCCGAGCAACATGGTGGCGTTAGTCAGGATTTCGACGCGCGGGCCACCGGCGCGTTTTTCCTCGTCGCAAAGATTTGCGAGGACCACATCGTGCGCGATGGGATCATAAAATTCCATGCCGATCGATTTGCTGCCGACCCACGCCACACGGGCACCGACAAATTCATTCCTGCGCAGATGTAACAGGACTTTTTCATTCACATGATAGATTTTGGTGACGTCTGCCTTCGCCCCGTGCGTCGAGAGATTGCGCAGAATACAAAGCTCGTCGCCGCAATTGCGGACGAGTTTCGAAACCTTGCGGGTCGTGACATGGCGTCGGGTCTTGCGGCGGTCTTCGGCATTGACCGTTTCCGCAATCAATAATGAACGCATCGAAACCCTCCGGTTACCACGGACGGCGGGTTGATGAGGTCAACCCGCCGTCTGTCGGCCGGGATCAGTCAGCCGATGCACGCACTTACCCGTTGGAGTGTTAAGCCGCTTTCAAAGCGCAGCTCGGGATATTACGGTAAGTTCGACGGTAATTAGGTTTCCCATTCGACCGCCGCCGAAATCTTACATCGATTAGCCGCTTATGCTGCAGTCGAAGGTTTGCGCTGAAGCGACAAGCAACGGAACAAGCGGCCGGAAATTGTTGTTACAGGAACGTTTGCCTATCTGAGCAGTTACCATCCCTGCTGTCGCGGCCAGCGTAAGATTGAAAGGTGCCGCAAAAGGGTTGCGTATGAATGTTCCGGCCAAAAAACCGGTTTATATTGTCGATGACGATTCCCTGCTCAGGCGTTCGGTCCATATCTGGCTGTCCGATCGCGAATTCGAACCACGCTCTTTTTCGGGCCCGATCGATTTCATCGAAGAACTGCCGAATCTGAAGCCGGGCTGTGCGCTGATAGATGTGCGCATGCCCGAACTTGATGGGATCGAGCTCGTTCGCGCCCACAGCGCGGCGCTGCGCCGCTTTGCCGTCATCATGATGACGGGGCATGGCGATATCGAAACAGCCGTTGAGGCAATGAAGCTTGGTGCTGTCGATTTTCTCGAGAAGCCCTTCATGGTCGAACCGTTGCTCCACACGCTCGACGTCGCAAGTGATCTCCTTTTCAAGCGCATCGGGGCCGAGCACAAAACAGAAAACGCCGCGATATTGATCGACGCACTGACCACTCGCGAAACCGACATATTGCGCGGATTGTTGTCGGGGCTTTCGAACAAGTCGCTTGCCAACGAACTCGCCTTGAGCCCCCGGACGGTCGAGATGCATCGATCAAATGTCATGAAGAAACTGCGGACGCGGTCGTTATCGGAAACGCTGAAGCTCGCGCTAGACGCAGGCTTTTCCTCGGGAAACTATCCGCAATCGGCCGAATGAACGGATGTTGGCGTGCTGAGCAACGATATTTTCTTTGAAAAGCATCCCGACCCGATGTGGATTTACGACCGCGACACCTTGGGATTTCTTGCCGTCAACGAAGCAGCGATTTCGAGCTACGGATATTCTTTGACAGAGTTTCTCGCGCTGACAATTGCCGACATCCGGCCCGCCGACGACGTGCCCGCCCTCTACGAAACGCTGTTGACCGAGCAACGCGGTTTCAGCGACGCAGGCACGTGGCGCCATCTGGCTAAGTCGGGCCGTTCGATCTTTGTGAACATCCGGTCGCATGATCTGGACTATGCCGACCGGCAGGCGAGCATGGTTTCGGCACGAGATATTACCGCGCTGGTCGAGGCACAAGCCGAACGCGTCGCTTTGGCCAAACGGGAGCGCGATCTTGATCGGCACTTGAGTCGAACGCTCGAAGAGTTGACCGACGGGTTCGTTACACTGGACAAAAATCTGGCCATAACGTTCATGAATCGGGGCTGTGAGACGATCTTGGGGATCGATCGCGCGACGATCCTGGGTAAGATACTGGGAAAGCCGCTCTCAGAAGCTTATCCGGCAATGTCCGAACGGGCATTTGCAACACAGTATCGACACGCCCTGGATACCGGCGAGGTCGTGCGCTTTACTGATTACTTCGCGCCCTTGGCAAAGTGGTTTGAAATCTACGCCCACCCGACACCCGACGGTTTGGCTGTTTATTTTCGCGATGTGACGCTGCAACGTGCGCAGGATGAACAGCTTCGCTTGCTTGAAAAAGCAGTGTCTCACCTGAACGATATCGTGATCATTACCGCAGGCGACGCAATCGCCGAGCCCGACGGGCCGAAAGTCGTTTATGCCAATGCCGCCTTTACCCGAAACACCGGCTATTCGTGCGACGAACTGGTGGGGAAAACGCCGCGCATGCTGCAGGGACCCAAGACGCAAAGACCGCACCTCGATGCGATGCGCAAAGCGATCGAGGCATGGCAACCGCACCGCACGGAATTGATCAACTATACGAAATCGGGTGACGAAATCTGGTTGGAGATCGAGATCGTTCCGGTTGCCGATGAAAAAGGCCACTTTACGCATTGGGTAAGCGTGCAACGCGACATCACCGAGCGCAAGCGCGCCGAGACTGCGCAGCGATTAACCGACGCACGGTTCGAAACGATTTCCAGAGCGGTCAATAACGCCGTTTGGGAATGGGACCTGAAAACCGATCAAATCTGGTGGGCCGATGCGTTAAAGATCAACTTCGGGCACGATCCGGCAACGATGGAGAGGAGCCTCCGCGAATGGAAAAACCTGCTTCATCCAGACGATCGCGCGCGCGTTATCGCCAATCTGGAAGCAACGATGGTGGCTGACCAAAATGCATGGGAAGATGAATACCGGTTCGCGCGGGCGAACGGGACTTTTGCTATCGTCGTCGATCGCGGCTGCGTCATTCGCGACTCAGCGGGTAATGCCATTCGGATGATCGGTGCCCTGATGGACGTCACCGAGCGACGCGAACTCGATTTGCGCCTGGCGCACGCGCAAAAGCTCGAAGCACTAGGCAAGTTGACGGGCGGTATCGCGCATGATTTCAACAACCTGTTGACCATAATTATCGGAAATACCGACATACTGGCGCAGCGACTGGAAGCGAGAACCGACCTGCACTCGCTGGCGTCGCTGAGCCTTGCTGCGGCGGAACGGGGTTCCGAACTGACCGCGCGCCTGCTTGCGATCGGACGCCGGCAGCCTTTGTCGCCAAAACCAGTGGACGTCGGACTTTTAACCAAACGCCTGAAGTCATTGCTGCTGCGCACATTGCCGGAGAGTGTGGCGCTGAATATCACTGCGGCGTCCGATCGCTGCGTCGCACATCTTGACGCCGGGCAGCTCGAAACGGCGATGCTCAATCTCGTTATCAACGCCCGCGACGCGATGCCGAAAGGCGGTCTGCTGACGGTCTTGACCGAGCTTGTCTGGCTTGAAACCGATCCAGAAGACGTTGATGACAACCCCGCTGGACATTTCGTCGCAGTTTCCGTCATTGATACCGGTGCGGGGATGGATGACGAAACGGCGAAGCGGGCCTTCGAGCCGTTCTTTACGACAAAAGATGCCGCCGCCGGCAACGGCTTGGGGCTGAGCATGGTCTATGGCTTCGTGAAGCAGTCATCGGGGCGGATAAAGATTGCCACCAGCCGCGGCACCGGGAGCACCGTTTCGATGTATTTTCCTATGGTCGCCGATGCGGCCAGGCCTGCTGCACCGGCAAAAGGCCGCGAGGTCAAACATAATGGCCGGATCGGCGGGCATGAGAAGATCCTCGTCGTCGAAGATGATGAAATGGTTCAGCGTCACGTCACGAAATACCTTGGCGGCTTGGGATACCGGATTGTTGCCGCAAATGACGGCGATGCTGCCTTGGCGATATTGCAACGCGATCCCTACATCGACTTACTATTCACTGACATCATGATGCCGGGAACACTGAATGGCGGGCAACTTGCGAAGATGGCGCGAAATCTCAGGCCGGGCATCAGGATCCTGTTTACATCCGGACATTTCAATCATGAGGAAATCGCCAAAGCCATTCCGACAAGAAAAGTGTTCGTTCTGAACAAGCCCTATCGGTTTGAAGATCTGGCTTTGAAGGTCCGCGCCGTTATCGACGCCAAAACAGACGCCTAACGCACATTGTCGTGACACGATTTGATCGGGAGATTGGCGGCGGCTGGTGGCCACCCGCCGCCTTGTTGCCAGGGACCAAACCGCCAACAAGGCCAGATAATAGGCAATGCATTAACCGCCGCCCGTGAGCGAACCCCTATAAATACGGGCGATCCGATGCGCAGCGCTCGCTCGCGGTCGGGTTAAATCATCGTGGTCAGCGCGGTCAGCCATTCGGGCGATGCCGTGACGAGAACGCCCTCGACGATCCGGTCGACGCCGGTAAAGATCATGATGCCGACCGCGACCAGCAGTCCGCCAAGCACGGTTTTGCCCCGTTGGCCTGTCGCCATCATGCGCCCGCGCCAGCGGCCGAGCGCAGACCGCGTGAGGGTGGCCAACACAAGCAGCACCGTGGCGATGCCCATGCCGAATGCGAGCATGACCATCGCAACCTCGCCGAGATTTTCGCCTTGTGCCGCAAGGACAGTTGCCGCACCCAGAGTGGGGCCGACGCACGGGCTCCACAC
>JBGSMP010000262.1:0-37014 GCA_041740105.1 Sphingomonadaceae bacterium | reverse complement strand
GCGCCGGATTGACGCCGGACTGCGCGCGGAAATCGACACGGACCAGTGTGCCGCCTTGGCCTTCGACAAACCGCGAGATCGGACTGCCGCCGCTGCGCGCATTGCGGGCGCAATTAGCCGGCAGGAGCCTCGGCCCCAATGTCGAGGGGTCCATCTGGACGACATGCGTGCCCGGCTGGACGCCTTCGAAATGGTAGCGCCCGTCGGCATCGGTGACTGCATAACTGCCGTCTTCGAGCACGACTCGAACACCGCCGATGCCATTGGCACTGTCAGGATCGACCGCGCAGCCGCCATCGGTAATCCGCCCGATAATCGTTATACGGTCAGTCAGCGTGTCTCGGGCAATGCGGACCATTGCGTCGGCTATGGCGCTGACGGTACCGCGGCTGTCGCGCGCTTGTGCCCGGTTCATTGTTGGCCCGGCTTTCGCATCCGGACGAACCTCCAGAAGGTAGGTCAGCACACCGCTCGCGCGGGCGGCAAGCGGCGGAACAACGGCAGTGAACTCAAAGCTTGAATCACTAACCGTATAGGCAATAATATTATCATTGTAACGAACCGAATTCGGCTTCAGGCGCATTGTCTCGGGTAATTGGTCGTTTACAGTTATCGTCCCCGTCGCGCGCGCGCTGTCGCCGTTCGTGATGATAATCCGATATTGGATAGCGTCCCCCGGCACGGCAACGGCGGTGGACGCTGTCTTGCGCAACTGCAATGCGGCACCGGGCCTGTCGATCGGGATATCGACGCGGACGGGCGCTGGATCGATGACGAGAAACGGCTGGCCATAGGATCCCGCAATCAGCGTGTAGGGCAGTCCGTCCGGACGCAGCAAACCGGCCAGTTCGGCCGGTGTCGAAAGCGACGGGGCGGTGAATGGCGATGGCGGTTCGACGACGACACGGTATCGACCGGGCCTGACAAACGGAAAACGATAATCGCCGGGCGGGAAAACGTAAGCCGCACCACTTGAGTCGGTCACGGTCGACCCCGTCAATAGCGTTGACGGAAAGCGCGACACCGCATCGTCGCCGAAGACGATGGCCGGTTGTCCCGTTGCATCGTCGACCAGAGTAACGCGGACACCCGGAACAGGCGTGCCATCGCCACTGTCGAAGACAATGCCGAAGGGATCGATGAGCACTTCGATCGGCGAACTCGCAATTGCGGCGCCGTCCTGCGCGCGTGTCGATTCCAGCGTCAGCGTGTCGCCGGGACGCAACGAAAGCTGACAATCACCGGCGACAGGCGACGGAGGAACCGCAGCGGTTCGCACGACTCCGACAAATAGCGCAGTGTTTTCGCCCGTTTCCTGAAGCGTAAGTGTTTCACTGTCACCGGCCGGCGTGGTCAGCGTTATGACCAACCCGTCGACCGCGCTCGCGCTTAGATTGTCTGCGGCAGACGTAATCCCGACGATCAGCGGTTCGCCGGCGCGGATGCGATTCGTCTGTTCGACACTGGCGGGATTCCGCGAGGTGGCAGAAAATGCGCCTTCAAGCGTTACGGGCATGTCCCCGCCCGATCCGCGGCAAAGCGTATCGGGCACCGGCAATAAAGCAGCGCCGGGTTTCCCCGAAAAATGAAATGTTGTCAGCGAAACCGCGGTCGTTGGATTGTCGACCGGAATATCCACGCGATTGGATGAGCGCGTCATTATCGTCGCGCCGACTTGCCACTGAAGACTTGCCGTATTGGTGATCGTCTGCGCGTGAACCGGCGCAGCCGCTGCTGAAATCAGCGCGGCGCAGGAGGCGATTATCGCTTTGAGATGGTTAACGCTAAACAACATCGTTTCAGAAACTTGAAGGGATGCTCAACGTATTTGTGCCGAGCCAAAACGGCTCAACACGATGCCAAACGGCGTTCCCGTCCTGCAAAGGACGGGAACGCCGCGAGCAGACACATGCGCGAAAATCCCCCGATTTCGAGCATGTGACGCATCAGAGGATTGTTGACCGGAAGTAGACCGTGACGCTTGCACCGGGCGCGACGTTGTTCAGTGCGCCCGAAGAGATTGTCTGTCCGGCAACCGAACCGCCAACAACGCCGTCGGCATTGCAAACGCCCGCTGTGGCCGTCCCGTTAATTCGCAAGCTGCCCGCAACGATGCCGAGTGTTACGGGAACCGTATCGCTCAACGACACGCCGGTTGCAGGCTGAGCCCCCGAATTGGCAACGATGATGCAATATTCGATCGTTGCCCCCGGGATCATCTTGGCATTGGCCGCGTTGCCGCTGGCGATGGTATTCACAGGGTCTTCGATGATGCGGACGTTCTTTGTGACGGCCAGATTTGCTGTTGAAACGGTGTAATCGTCGCGTGCGACGCCAAATCCGTCGGCAACGGTGTTAAGGGCGTCATAGGCAGTGTCAGCAAGGACGGTATCGACGCCGAGGGTGTTTGCACCGGGTGTCGCGACAGCAATAGCGCCTTGGCCGACTGCACCACCGAGGCGCGCCTGACCAGTCAGCGTCACGCCCGCAACGTCGCCCGTGACGCGACCCGACGGAATGTTCGCCACGACGAATACGGTTCGCGACGTATCTTCGAGAACTTCGTCGAGGAACGTAATGACAGTGGTGTCGGTTGCCGGCTCGTAGATGTTGTTGCCGTTGCTGTCGGCGTAGATCAGCGGGGCCGTAACGTCGTAATTATCGGTGCCGCCGTGGATCGACGTGCCCCCGGCAAGCTGCGTGAGCGCAAGACCGAAATCCATGGTCGCGTTCGATGTGTTCGTGATTTGGAACGTTGTCACGGCAGCTGACTGGCCCGGCGCAACTTGCGTCGTTGCGATTGGCGCAAATTCGTCAACCCTAAAGACGACTTTTCGGTCGACGGTAAAAACCGTCGGCGTGTTTGCCACGGTCGGCTGCCCGACGCCGCCGACAGAGTAGCTGACGGTCGCGGTATTCGAGATCGTGCTGCCGGCATCGGTTCCTGCGGCGAAAGCTGCCGTGGTGCCAAAGGCTGATAGTGCGATGCCGCTGGCCCCCGCCAGCAGCTTCATGGTCTTAGTCATCGGTCTGGTCTCTCTTTACTAAAACTCGGAACGCCGGGCCCACCCCGTCGGCGTCCAAAACGGGTTTGCGGTTATCGGACGACACCGCGAAAACTCAGTTTTCCTGCCGCACCGACCGGAATCGGCGTTTTCATGGCCCAGCGGACATGCGTGACATCTTCCGGATAGGCAGCGCGGACGGTGCCGTCAGCCTTGCGAACTTTGAGCGCGGCAAGCGCGCCCCAGTTTCGTCCGCCATCGATCGAAACGATCGCACCGGCATCGCCTGAGCCTTGAAATGCAACGGCACCTGGCATCGGGTTGGTGACCACAAAATCCGTCGCGGGCTTGCCACCCAGATTTTTGTAGGCGAGCACGAAGACAAGGCGATCGCCGGGCACCACGACTTTCGGCTCTTCGAGAACCAGTCGCGTTTTTCCGTCGCTCTGCGCCACGGATTTTTCGACAAACACGCTGCTCGTCAGTGAAACGTCGTTTGCAGCATGGGCTGCCATTGGTGCCAGCAGCGTGAGCAATATGAAAAGGAATTTCATGGGGGGAAACCTTTCTGTCATGGTCAATTGATCCGGACTTGGAATGTCACCGTGCGCGTCTGACCGCCGGGCACGGTGCCGAAGCGCACCGAAACAGTATTCGCCGCGAACTCGCCCGCATCGGCATCAGTCAGATCGGTGATCGCTGCCGATTGCGAGGTGATGCTGCCGGGCACATAAGTCGTGCTTGCGGGGATTGGGTCGCCCGCAGCGAGGTTTACCAGCGTTCCTGTTCCCGAAACCGTTGCCACTAGCGTGTAGGTGATAACGGCACCCGGAACGGGCTTCGTGCCACCGAACGGATCGAGCACCGATGCACTCTTTACAAAGGTAACCGTCGCCGCTCTTACGACATAAAACCCGTCATCGCGTCCAAGGGCAGTGCTGATGCCGACAACGGCATCGCCGCCACCTTGGCCTTGGCCCGCAAAAGCGGTTCCCGGCGTGCCACTGCCCGTAACGGCGGTCGCGGTCAGATCGGTCTGGCCGCGCTGGCCGTCCGTTGCCGATGCGGGAATGGTCGAAAGAACGAATATCCTGACGGACGTATCCGGCGCCAGAACAGGATCATTCGATCCCGCAGCGTATACGGTATCGATGCCGGGATCATAAACGCCATTGCCATTGTCGATGACCAGCGATGTCGTTGCAGGATCGAACGCATCACCGCCGATGGCATTGACCGGTGCCAGTCGGAAAGCCTCGGTCCCGTTGCCGGTGTTTGTGACCGTGAAGCTCAAGACCTGATTGGTCGCGCCGGCCAGTGCAGCGATGTCGCCGGGATCTGCTGTCGCAACGGTTACGTTGAGCAATTCGTCGACGCGGACGTCGACTTGATTGGACGGCACGCTGACGGTCGCGCCGCCGGCGTCTGTATAAGTTGCCGTGGCGGTGTTGCTTATCGTCGTTCCGGCAGCGGTGCCGACCGCTTGGGCGGGTTCGGCAAAAATGATGGTCGCAGACGCAACGATCAGCGGCGCGACACGCACTAACCGCACATTCATAATAGACCAATTGCCGCCAAAAAACATTGAAAGTCCCAAACGAAGTCCAACTCGATGGGATGAGATATGCGCGCAAAGTAACCAATAATTCGTTAACGGCGGCGACACTGCATGACGTCAAATATTCACCGGTTCTTAGAGTGGGATGCAGGGATGCAATCGATTGCTGCGACGACGTGAATGGTTAAACCGGAACACCGTATTTCCGCCAGTTTGACGTCAAAAAAAGAGTTTCTTAATAATGTTGACGTCGGGAGCCACAGCCTTGACAGCCTCGGGGGGGTCGCCTACCAGCCGCGCCTCACGCTTCGATGCGGGTGTAGCTCAGTTGGTTAGAGCGCCGGCCTGTCACGCCGGAGGTCGCGGGTTCGAGCCCCGTCACTCGCGCCACAGCGCTTTTCTCCGGTCAGGCAGGTGGCGACTTAACGGAAGCGCCCGAGCTCCATCCAGCGCAGCAGCGGCTTTAACGGAATGATCCAAACCGTTCCGAAAATGCTGAAGAAGAGCGCTTGAAGCGGCCATGAAAATGACAGGATGACGGGCGTCAAAATCAAGGCAAGAATTGCCCAAACGGTAATCAGCGCGAGTATCAGCAACATGCCCACCGGCTTGCGCCAGCTTGGTTCTTCTAGCGGTGCTGGCATCGCGTCAAATCCTTGGTGTGAAAAGTGGTTTCGGTCAAAATCCCGTCCATCGGGATATCCCACGGCCGCGGCGTGATGCTTTCGACGCGTTGGCACTCCCACGCAAGGCCAATCCGGCACGCGGAGGGATGCGCAGAAAGATAACGGTCGTAATGACCGCCGCCTTGTCCGATCCGATTGAAGTTGTGGTCGAACCCCAGCAGCGGCACGAAAATAAGATCGGGTACGACAAGATCGGTATCGGGTGTCGGCTGGCGGCCGCCCCATGTCGATTTGACGAGTGTATCGCCACTCTGCCAGCGGCGGAAGATCATTTCAGGCCGGCCCCCCGATACCCAAGGCAGTGCGGTATCGACGCGATAGGGCCCGAGCATCGGCAATGGGTCCGGTTCGCCGCCGACCGGTCGATAAAGCCCGACACAGTGCGCCGCCGCAATCAGCGCTTCAAGTTCAGGATACGGGCCAACCGAATTATCAGTGGCCGCAAGTGCTCGCTGACGCCTGCGTTGCCTTAGCTCGCCGCGAAGCCGGTCGAGGTCAGTTGGCGGGACCACCATGGTCGTTTGCTCCGAATATCCTCTGACGCCAGTAACGTCAGGTGGGAACCATATACGCAGGCCAGGGCCTGAACAGGGACAGTCCCCTAGGAAGAATAATCGCCTCAGGGATGTTCAACGAGCTCGTGCCGGGCAGTGCCCGCCGCGTTCTATCTAGGCGCGCTCGAGCGTATCGGCAACGGCTTCGATGCGATTTGCGAACTGGGCGAGTGCCGCCGCTAGTCTTGGGTCCGGCAGGGCTGGCGCCGTTCCAGCCGCATTGTCGGCAATTTCATCGGCGAGGAGCAGTGCGGCAAACAATAACTGGCGCGTTTCATTGACGTCGCCCACGGCAGCGCGCGCTTCGGTGGCTTTGCGATCGACATGCTTGGCGATTGTCAGCAGATGCTCTTCCCCGCCGTCGCGGCAGGCGATGCTGTACTTGCGACCGCCGACGGCCACTTCGACCTCTGCCATCAGTGGCGCCCCCCGGCTTGGGCGATCACGGTCTCGAGGCTGGCGAGCGCCGCCTGTGTACGCGTCCGCAGCGCTTGATAGCGCGTATCCGTGCCCACGGGGTCGGGCTTGCGCTGCGCCGCAGTTTCGATCCGCGCGAGGGCACGTTCGATGCGGTCGAAGCTGGCGGCGATCGTATCTTTATCCATCAGGCAATGAATAGCATGCAACGGCGGCGCTTCAACTGCTCATGGCACGTTGACGGCTGCGCGCCCCCGCGACAAAGGAACGCACCACCGCTTGCGAGCGAATCACGATCCCGAGGATACGCAATGACCGTAACGCCGGAACGCCTTGCCTCTGCTATCCGCGCGCTGTCGATGGATGCGGTCGAGGCGGCAAACTCCGGACATCCCGGCATGCCAATGGGCATGGCCGATGTGGCGACGGTATTGTTTACCAAATATCTCAAATTCGATGCGCGCGCACCGAAATGGCCTGATCGTGACCGGTTTGTCCTGTCTGCGGGGCACGGGTCGATGCTGGCTTATTCGACGCTGTATCTGACGGGTTACGCAAAGCCGACGATCGAAGACATCCGTAATTTTCGTCAATTGGGCAGCCCGTGCGCCGGGCACCCTGAAAACTTCGAGCTTGAAGGTGTCGAATGCACGACAGGGCCGCTGGGGCAGGGCCTCGCAATGGGAGTTGGCATGGCCATCGCCGAGCGGCATTTGAATGCGCAATTCGGCGACGAACTTGTCGATCATCACACCTATGTCATTGCGGGTGACGGGTGCCTGATGGAAGGGATCAACCACGAGGCGGTCGGGCTGGCGGGGCATCTCGGCCTTGGTCGGCTGATCGTGTTCTGGGACGATAACCGGATCACCATCGACGGCGCGACCACGCTGTCGACAAGCGAAGATATTCCGGCCCGTCATCGTGCGTGCGGATGGCATGTCGAAGAGTGTGATGGCCATGATTTCAATGACATCGACCGTGCTATTCGCGCCGCGTTGCAGGACAATAGGCCCACGCTGATCGCATGCCGGACGCTGATCGGGAAGGGAGCACCGAACAAACAGGGCACCAAAGCACCGCACGGCAGCCCGCTCGGCAAGGATGAAATAGCAGCAACGCGCGTGGCTATCGACTGGCCCTATGCGCCGTTTGAGATGCCAGACGATGTCTTGGCGGATTGGCGGAGCGCCGGTTCGCGCGGCGCTGCGACTCACGCTGCGTGGGTCGAGCGGCTGGCGAACTCTTCGCATGCGCAGTCGTTCAGCGACCGGATGAACGGCGTGCCGGACGGCGATTGGCTTCAACCACACCTCGCGGGTTTGATCGAAGCGCCGCAACAGGTAGCGACGCGCAAAGCGTCCGAAATGGCGCTGACAGCAGCGACGGCGGCGATACCGGCGATGCTTGGCGGCTCGGCCGATCTGACAGGATCAAATTTCACCAAGACGGCATCGACCAATGTTCTTGACGCAGGAAACTATGGTGGGCGCTACGTAAATTACGGCATTCGCGAATTCGGCATGGCCGCGGCGATGAACGGGATGGCGCTGCATGGCGGGATCATTCCCTATGGCGGCACTTTCCTTATATTCTCGGACTATTGCCGTCCGGCGATCCGGCTTTCGGCGCTGCAAAATGCGCGGGTGATCTACGTCATGACGCATGACTCGATCGGCGTCGGTGAGGATGGCCCGACGCACCAGCCGGTCGAACAGATCATGTCGTTGCGTCTTATTCCCAATCTTGACGTCTACCGGCCGTGCGACACGATCGAAACGGCTGAATGCTGGGCATTGGCACTCGAAAAGGCCGACGGGCCTGCTGTTCTCGCCCTTTCCCGCCAAAATTTGCCGCAATTGCGCACGGATATCAGCGAGAACCGGTCGGCGCGCGGTGGCTACACCCTGCGCACGGCCAACGCCGCTCGCCGCGTAATCCTCGTCGCCACGGGCTCCGAAGTGTCGCTTGCGATGTCAGTTGCCGACCGGCTCGAACTGAAAGGCATCGGTGCCGACGTGGTGTCGATGCCGAGTTGGGAGCTGTTCGATGCGCAGACGGATTCCTACCGCGCCGAAATCCTGCCCCCAGGGCCGCTGCGCGTTTCGATCGAAGCGGGCACGACAATGGGCTGGGAACGCTATGTCAGCGGCGGTCTGCGCTTTGGAATCGATAGCTTCGGTGCGTCGGGCCCGATCGATGCGCTTTATGAACATTTCGGCCTGACCGCTGATGCGATAACGCCTCAAATCATTGATGAATTGCAGAAGGACTGAACATGGCTGTAAAAGTTGCGATCAACGGTTTCGGGCGTATCGGGCGCCTCGTCGCGCGCGCGATTCTCGAACGGCCCGACTGTGGGCTTGAACTCGTTGCGATCAACGACCTTGCCGATGCAAAGTCGAACGCGATGCTGTTCAAGCGCGACAGCGTTCACGGCGCATATCCCGGCACGGTGACGGCCGACGGCAACGACATCATCATTGATGGCAAGCGCATTCATGTAACCGCGGAGCGCGATCCCGCGAACTTGCCGCATGCCGCCGATGGCGTCGACATTGCGCTGGAATGCACCGGGTTCTTTACCGACCGCGATGCGGCACAAAAGCATCTCGATGCCGGGGCAAAGCGCGTCCTGATTTCAGCACCGGGCAAAGGCGTCGATCTGACGGTCGTTTTCGGCGTGAACCACGAAAAGCTGACAGCCGACCATAAGATCGTCTCGAACGCATCGTGCACGACGAATTGTCTCGCACCAGTTGCCAAAGTCCTGAACGATGCCATTGGAATCGAACGCGGATTGATGACGACAATCCATGCCTACACCAACGACCAGAAGATCCTCGACCAGATCCATCCCGACATGCGCCGGGCGCGGGCGGCAGGGATGTCGATCATTCCGACGACGACGGGCGCCGCCCGCGCCGTGGGTGAGGTTCTGCCCGAGCTTAAAGGCAAGCTCGACGGTTCGGCGGTGCGCGTTCCGACGCCAAATGTCTCGCTGGTCGATCTGACGTTCACACCGGCCCGCGACACGACCCGCGATGAAGTCAACGCGATTCTGAAGGCTGCATCGGAAACCGGGCCGCTGGCAGGCATCCTCGATTATACCGACGAGCCGCTGGTTTCGATCGACCTCAATCACAACGCTTCGTCGTCGACCGTCGATAGCCTTGAGACGGCAGTGATCGACGGCAAGCTCGTTCGCGTCGTCAGCTGGTACGATAATGAATGGGGCTTTTCGAACCGCATGATCGATACAGCGGGCGCGATCGGCAAGCTGATCTGATGACGTTCCGGACGCTCGATGATCTCGGCGACGTTCACGGCGAGCGCATATTGGTGCGTGAAGACCTGAATGTGCCGATGGCCGATGGCGTGGTGACCGATGATACGCGGTTTCGGGCAACTGTCGCGACGGTAACCGAACTGGCCGACAAGGGTGCAATCGTGCTTGTTCTGGCGCATTTGGGGCGTCCCAAGGGGCCGACGCCTGAATGTTCACTGTCGCAGCTTACCGGCGCCTATTCGGCTGTGCTCGGGCGGCCCGTCCACTATGTCGATTGGAAGGGTGATGCGGCGGCGGTCGCGGCGCTGTCATCGGGGGATATTGCCGTCCTCGAAAACACGCGCTTTTTTGCAGGCGAAGAAAAGAATGACCCCGACGTCGTGGCCCGGTTTGCGGCATTGGGGGACATATACGTCAACGACGCCTTTTCGGCAGCGCACCGGGCGCACGCCTCGACCGAGGGACTGGCGCACGCCCTGCCAGCCTATGCGGGGCGTGCCATGGAAGCGGAGTTGAAAGCGCTGGAAAAGGCGCTGGGCAATCCCGAGCACCCCGTGGCGGCCGTTGTCGGCGGGGCAAAGGTATCGACCAAGCTCGATGTGCTCAGGCATCTGGTCGCCAAAGTCGATCATCTGATCATCGGTGGCGGGATGGCGAACACGTTCCTTGCCGCGCGCGGGATCGATGTCGGCAAATCTCTCTGCGAGCATGATCTGGTCGATACTGCAAACGCGATTTTCGATGCAGCGGAAAAAGCAGGCTGCACGATCCATCTGCCCTATGACGTCGTGACGTCACGCGAATTCCGCGCCAATCCGCCGACGCGCACCGTCAACGTTCACGAAGTCGCGGCGGACGAGATGATCCTCGACATCGGTCCGGCGGCGGTCGAGGCGCTGGCCGATGTGCTCAAGAATTGCCGGACCTTGGTCTGGAACGGTCCGCTCGGTGCCTTCGAGACACCGCCGTTCGATACGGCAACGGTTGCCTTGGCGCGGACAGCGGCCGCATTAACGCGGGACGGCTCTCTGGTATCCGTTGCGGGCGGCGGCGATACGGTGGCAGCGCTCAATCAGGCGGGCTGCGCTGATGACTTCACCTTTGTCTCGACGGCGGGCGGTGCGTTCCTCGAATGGATGGAAGGGCGCACGTTGCCCGGCGTGGCGGCGCTGAGCGCTTAACCCTCTATCTGCATTGCGGCGCAGCATCGGCTTCGCTATCGGGCGCGGCAACACATTCGTATGCATGAAGGGCACCCCCATGACACCGACCGTCCGCGCCATCCTGAACAATTATGAGTCCGACAATCCCGGCGTAAAGGGCAATCTGGCGCGCATATTGATGCACGGAAAGCTGGGCGGGACCGGCAAGCTCGTCATCCTGCCGGTCGATCAGGGGTTCGAACATGGCCCTGCGCGGTCATTTTCGGTCAATCCGGATGCCTATGACCCACATTACCATTATCAGATCGCGATCGATGCCGGGCTGTCGGCCTATGCTGCGCCTCTGGGCATGATCGAAGCGGGGGCCGCGACGTTTGCGGGGCAGATTCCGACGATCCTGAAGGTCAACAGCTCGAACAGCTGGGCGACGGGAGCCAATCAGGCAATGACCGGCGGGGTAGACGATGCGCTGCGCCTTGGTTGCGCGGCAATCGGGTTTACGATTTATCCGGGTAGCGACGACTGCTTTGAACTAATGGAAGAAATCGCTGCAATGTCCGCCGAAGCGAAGTCCGTCGGCATCGCGACCGTGATCTGGAGCTATCCGCGCGGGGGGGCATTACCGAAGTCGGGCGAACTGGCGCTCGACGTGGGCGCCTATGCGGCGCACATGGCGGCGCTGCTTGGCGCGCACATCATCAAGGTGAAGCTGCCGAGCGACCATATCGAGCAGGCCGACGCGAAAAAGGCCTATGAAAGTTTCGACGGCAGCACCCAAGCCAAGCGCGTCGCGCATGTTGTGCAGGCCTGCTTCAACGGGCGGCGGATCGTGGTGTTTTCAGGCGGCGCGGCCAAGGGCGCGGATGCCGTCTATCAGGACGCGCGCGACATTCGGGATGGCGGCGGCAACGGCTCGATCATCGGGCGCAACACGTTCCAGCGGCCACGCGCGGATGCGCTGGCGATGCTCGAGAAACTGGTGCGGATTTATAAGGGCGAGGAGTGATGCGCGCGGCCCTCGCTATTTCATTTTGCTCTCTTATGCTCTGGGGATGCGCTGGCCCACCTTTGTCACAGCGTCAGCATGACGAAGTAACGGACATCGCGGACGATTCGATCTCGGATTCAGCGAAGATCAAAGAATTGGAAGGAAGGATTGAAGAGCTAGAAGAGCGCATCAATCGAGCTAACATCTCTCAGTAATCTCAAGTTTCCGCCCAGCTAACCCGTCCGTTTCCAATCGCCGACCGTCAATTGAGCGACGAAGCCCGAGCGCGTTTCGCCCGCTGCGCGCGCCATCGCGTCGAGGCGTTTGAGGACGCGGCGGGGGAGCGTGATGTTGACGCGCTCGACGCGGTCATCAAGTAGAGCGGGGTCGATGCTGATCACGCCGTAGGTCCAGCCGCGATAATCGGGGTTGGCCTGCACCACTTCGAGTGTCGAGGGCGGGGGGATAGTGGCATCGGCATCAAGCGTCGCATCGATCCACGCGGCGGCGGCCTCTTCGGCACCGGCAATCGCCTCGTCGAGTGTGTCACCTGCCGAAAAACAGCCCGGCAGATCGGGCACGACCACGCCGAACGCCGTTGTGTCGGTGCCGGGTTCGATGGCAATCGGATAGCGCATGGTCATTCTTCCAGTCCTGCCTGTTTTCGGATCGCCCCGACCAGCCCGCGCCCAAGATCCTTCCTCGGGTGCGGCACGACGACGTGGCCTGGTCGCGCGCTATGCAAAAAAACATGGTGCGATCCGCGCACCCTGTCGAGCTTCCAGCCTGCGTCGGTCAGTTGCCTGATCAGTTCGCGGCTGCTCATCATGCGCATCATACACACGAATGGGTGATGGTCAATGATTTTCGGTTTGCTATAGGCGCGCGATGACTGACCACGACCTCCCCCCTCTCGACGCCTCCTTCGGCGAACGCTTCGCCCGAGAGCGCCGTCCGGCGTGCCAGCTTTATCTGATTTCGCCGCCGGTCATCGACGCTACCTTCACCGAACGCCTCCAGCGGGCCGTCACCGCTGGTCCTGTTGCGGCATTCCAGCTTCGGTTGAAAGGCATCGATGACCACGCGATTGCCGCGCTCGCCGAGCCCCTGCAGCGTGTCTGTGCGGATAATGACGTCGCGCTTATCGTCAATGATAGCATCGGCCTCGCCAAGCGGCTGGGGGCGGATGGGGTGCATCTGGGGCAATCGGACGGCGATCCGCGGGAAGCGCGTGAAATCCTCGGTCGCGAAGCGCAGATTGGCGTCACCTGCCACGACAGTCGCCACCTTGCGATGGAAGCAGGCGAGGCGGGGGCGGATTATGTCGCCTTCGGGGCATTTTATCCGACGACGACGAAGCCGAGCGATTATCGCCCGGATCCGGCGATCCTGACCTGGTGGCAGACACTGTTCGGCACGCCTTGTGTGGCAATCGGCGGGATCACGGCGGAAAATGCGCGGCCGTTGGTCGAGGCGGGGGCGGATTTCATTGCCGTGTGCAACGCGGTGTGGAGTGGCGACGAAGCGGCGGCAGTGAGGGCGTTTGCGGCGGTCCTTGCCCGATAGGCCGCCACCCGCTATCGGCGCGACTGCTCTTTCAATCGGTAGGTCTCCCATGAAAATCAACGCGGTCGAAATCCGTCCCGGCAATATCCTTGAGTATGAAGGCGGCATCTGGCGCGCGGTGAAAATCCAGCATACGCAACCGGGCAAAGGTGGCGCCTACATGCAGGTCGAGCTGAAGAACCTGCGTGACGGACGGAAGAACAATGTCCGATTCCGGTCCGCTGAAACCGTCGAGAAGGTGCGGCTAGAGCAGCGTGATTTCCAGTTTCTGTTTGCCGACGGCGACGTGCTGACCTTCATGAACAAGGAAACCTATGATCAGGTAACCTTGCCGCGCGATTTGCTGGGTGATGCCGCCGCTTTCCTTCAGGACGGGATGGACGTGGTCATGGAGATGAACGACGACGAAGCGCTGTCAGTGGCGCTCCCCGACACGATCGAAGCGCTGATCGTAGAGGCCGATGCGGTGGTAAAGGGTCAGACGGCGTCGTCATCGTACAAACCGGCAGTTCTTGAAAATGGTGTCCGCGTCATGGTCCCGCCGCATATCGGTGCGGGGACACGGATTGTCGTCGATGTGTATGAACAGACTTACGTCCGGCGGGCTGAAGGTTAGGTGGTATCCCATTCCGGCCTGATGACGATCATGGATCGTGCCGTGCGCAAGGCGGCGCCGCGCCTGCGTCGCGATTTCAATGAAGTGCAGCAGTTGCAGGTCAGCCGCAAGGGCCCGGCCGATTTCGTGTCGATGGCCGACAAACGCGCCGAAGATGCAATCTATAACGAGTTGAACAAAGCGCGGCCCGACTGGGCGTTGTTGATGGAGGAGTCGGGGGAAATTCCTGGCGATCCGTCAAAGCCGCGCTGGATCGTCGATCCCTTGGATGGCACAACAAACTTCCTGCATGGCATTCCGCATTTCGCAATCTCGATCGCTGTCGAAGAACCGATGCCCAACGGCAAGCGCGAGATTACGTCGGCAGTGACGTATCAGCCGCTGACCGACGAGGCGTTCTGGGCCGAAAAGGGGCGGGGTGCTTGGCTGACCGACCGGCGGCTGCGCGTTTCGGCGCGGACGGATTTGTCGGAATCGTTGATTGCGACGGGGATTCCGTTTCTGGGTCATGGCGATTTTGCCCAGTGGAGCCGCATTTTCGGGGCCGTCGCGCCCGAAGTCGCGGGTATTCGCCGGTTCGGCTCGGCGGCGCTCGATCTCGCATGGGTCGCGGCAGGCCGGTATGACGGCTTTTGGGAAAGCCACCTGCAGCCTTGGGACGTTGCCGCTGGCATGTTGCTGGTGCGCGAAGCTGGCGGGTTCGTCACCGATTTCCGGGGCGGCGACCGGGCCATGGAGCGTAATGAATTTCTCGCGGCAAGTGATGGGCTTCATTCGCGCCTGCATAAGCTCGTCGCGGGGGCGTTGCGCTAGTCAAATCGGTGTTTGCTGCGCTTGCGAAGGGCCATGGGCTGGCCTAAAGCGCGGAGGTTCGGGACGCATCAATCGTCCCTTGGAGTCGTGATTATGGCGTCGTCTGCCGCCGGATATTTGCCGATCTTGCTGTTTTTGGGCATCGCGCTGTTCATTTCGAGTGCGTTTGTATTCCTGCCGATGATCGCACAGCGGTTTACGGGGGCCTATAACCCCTCGCCCGAGAAATTGAGTGAGTATGAGTGCGGATTTCCGGCATTCGAAGATTCACGAAGCCAGTTCGATGTGCGCTTTTACCTTGTCGCGATCCTGTTCATTATCTTCGATCTCGAAGCGGCGTTCCTGTTTCCGTGGGCTGTATCGTTGCACGGCATCGGCGTTGTCGGATGGGCTGCGATGATGATATTCCTGCTCGAACTCATTCTTGGCTATGTTTACGCCTGGAAAAAGGGAGCGCTCGAATGGGAGTAGAACTGGCGCGTGGCACGGGTTCTGCGATCCAGAACGACGGGTTTTTCAACGATCTGAACGGCGAGCTGACCGACAAGGGCTTCCTTGTCGCCTCGACCGAGGACCTGTTCCACTGGGCGCGCACGGGTTCGCTGTGGTGGATGACATTTGGCCTCGCGTGCTGCGCGGTCGAAATGATCCACGTCAATATGCCGCGCTACGATCTCGAGCGCTTTGGCGTCGCCCCGCGCGCGTCACCGCGCCAGTCGGACGTCATGATCGTAGCGGGGACGCTGTGCAACAAAATGGCGCCTGCGCTGCGCAAGGTCTACGACCAGATGTCCGATCCGAAATATGTGATTTCGATGGGCAGCTGCGCGAACGGCGGCGGTTATTATCACTATAGCTACAGCGTTGTTCGGGGATGCGACCGGATCGTGCCTGTCGACATCTATGTTCCCGGATGCCCGCCGACCGCCGAAGCGTTGCTTTATGGAATCATGCAGTTGCAACGCAAAATCCGCCGCAGCGGGACGATCATACGCTGATGCACAGCGCGCCTGCCTATGCGTCGAACGAGGGCGTGATTGCTGCCGCGAAAAAAGCGTGCGGCAAAGCTGTGCTTGAAGCGGTTGATCTTGTCGGCGAAGTGACACTGACGGTTCAGCGCGACGCGATCGTCGACGTGCTGGGCGCGCTGCGCGATGCGTGCGGCTATCAGCAGTTGATGGAAATTGCCGGCGTCGATTATCCCGAGCGCGCCGAGCGGTTCGAGGTGGTCTACCACTTGCTGTCGCTGACCAAGAATCATCGCATCCGCGTGAAGGTTTCGACGGACGAGGCGCAGGCTGTACCGTCGGTAACGGGGCTGTGGCCGGTCGCGGGCTGGCTCGAGCGCGAAGTGTTCGACATGTATGGCGTGTTGTTCAGCGGAAATACCGACCTGCGCCGCATCCTGACCGATTACGGGTTTCGCGGGCATCCCTTTCGCAAGGACTTTCCGCTGACCGGCTATGTTGAGTTGCGCTATTCCGAAGAGGCCAAGCGGGTGGTTTATGAGCCGGTAAAACTGGCGCAGGACATGCGCACGTTCGATTTTCTGTCGCCGTGGGAAGGCGCCGATTACGCGCTTCCGGGTGATGAAAAAGCGGGAATGCCCGAAGCAAAAGGCGCGCCGACACCCGCCACCGCCGACGCGATCAAAAAGGCGGATAGCGACAGCTCACCCGCCAAAGCACCACCGCCAAAGCCGAAAGTGACCGAAAAAGTCGGCGATAGCGGCGCGGATGCAAAAACGGTCGCGGCCGCAACGCCGCGCCGGTCACGCGCCAAAAAGAGTGACGTGTGATGGAAACGCTCGAGCAGTTGACTGCTGAAACAACGGCTGCCGATCCGACGCCCGGCGATGTCGAAATCCAGAATTATACGATCAATTTCGGGCCGCAGCACCCGGCGGCGCATGGCGTATTGCGCCTCGTCATGGAACTCGACGGCGAGATCGTGGAACGTGTCGATCCGCATGTCGGGCTGCTCCATCGCGGCACCGAGAAGCTGATCGAGCACAAGACTTATCTCCAGGCGCTGCCGTATTTCGACCGGCTCGATTATTGCTCGCCGCTGTGCATGGAGCATAGCTATGTGCTCGCGATCGAGAAACTGCTCGATCTCGAAGTGCCATTGCGCGCGCAATATCTGCGGGTATTCTTCGCCGAACTGACGCGCATTTCCAATCATATGCTAAATTTGGGTTCGCACGTGATGGATGTCGGCGCGATGACGCCGAACCTGTGGATGTTTGAAATCCGCGAAGACTGCATGAATTTCTTCGAACGCGCATCGGGCGCGCGGATGCACATGGCCTATTTCCGCCCGGGCGGGGTGCATCAGGATGTGCCGCTGAAACTGCTCACCGATATCGCCGACTGGCTCGACACGCGGCTGCCGCGCCTGTTCGAGGATGCGATTTCGCTTGTCGCCGACAACCGCATCTTCAAGCAGCGCAATGTCGATATCGGCGTCGTGACCAAGGACGATGCCGTGCGCTGGGGCTTTTCGGGGCCGATGATCCGCGGGTCGGGCATCGCTTGGGATTTGCGCAAGTCGCAGCCTTATGATGTTTATGCTCTGATGAATTTCGACATGCCGGTGGGGACGCGCGGCGATTGCTATGACCGCTTCATGGTCCGCGTGGAGGAAGTGCGCCAGTCGGTACGCATCATGAAGCAGTGTTTGCAGGAGATGCCCGAAGGCCCGATCGCGAGCGATGACCGCAAAGTCGTGCCGCCCAAGCGCGCCGAAATGAAGCGGTCGATGGAAGCGCTGATCCACCATTTCAAACTCTATACCGAAGGGTTTCATGTCCCCGCCGGCGAAGTTTATGTCGCGACCGAAAGCCCCAAGGGCGAATTCGGCGTCTATCTGGTCAGCGACGGGACCAACAAACCCTATCGCTGCAAGATCAGACCGACGGCGTTCAGTCATTTGCAGGCGATGGACTTCATGCTGAAAGGGCACATGCTCGCTGACGCAACCGCCGTGCTCGGCGCGATGGATATCGTGTTCGGGGAGTGTGACCGGTGATTGGCGCTCGGTTACAAAGATTGAAGCCATACATAATTGGCGGATACGCGCTCTTGGTCCTGTTATTGATGCTTACGAAGCATGACACACTGCTTGGGATCGTATTGATCCTCGGGGCTCCTGTTTTTCTTTGGACTCTTTGGACTCAGTACGTCTGGTTTGGGCGGGCTGTTGCGCCTGAACTGTTCATCGAAGAAACAGATTCTACAAAGGGTGGCTCCACCAATGGCTGACGCCCCCCAGATTCCCAACGAAGCCGAAACCCGCGCACCTGCCTCGTCATTGCGAGCACTGCGAAGCAATCCATGTTGCCGCGCCACCGTCGCTGGATTGCCGCGTCGCTATGCTCCTCGCAATGACGGAGGTTTGCATGGCTGAGGCTGCGACCATTCCGAACGAGCAGGAAACCCGAGCGCGGTGGGGCAAATTCGCGTGGACCAAGGCGAATGCCGCGGCCGCGAAGGAAATCATCGCGCGCTATCCGTCGGGGCGGCAGCAATCGGCGGTGATGCCGCTGCTCGACCTTGCCCAGCGGCAGGTCGGCGCGGAGACGAATACGCAAGGCTGGTTGCCCGTGCCGGTGATCGAGTTTGTCGCCGCACAACTCGGCATGCCGTTCATGCGTGCCTATGAAGTCGTGAGCTTCTACACGATGTATAATATGGCCCCGGTCGGCCGCTATCATGTGCAGGTATGCGGGACGACGCCGTGCATGCTGCGCGGGTCGGACGATGTGCTTGCGGCGTGCGCGAACCGGGGGATGGCGAAGGGGCGAACGACGGCCGACGGCCTGTTCACGCTGACCGAAGTCGAGTGCCTCGGTGCCTGCGCCAACGCGCCGATGGTCCAGATCAACGACGATAATTTTGAAGACCTGACCTATGACAGCATGGAAGCGATCCTGAGCGCGCTGGCCGAAGGACGGCCGATAACGCCGGGACCGCAGATCGCGCGCCAGGTAAGCTGCCCCGAAGGCGGGCCGACGACTTTACTGGAGACTAATGGTGCTCGCTGATCGGGACCGCATCTTCACGAACCTTTATGGATTTCAGCCGTGGAATTTGTCTTCGGCTGTCAAGCGCGGGGACTGGGACGGGACCAAGGCGTTGATGGCGCTTGGGCAGGACGGCATCATCGACGCAGTCAAGGCATCGGGCCTGCGCGGGCGCGGCGGGGCGGGGTTTCCGACGGGGATGAAGTGGAGCTTCATGCCAAAGGAACCGACCGAAGGCCGCCCGAATTTCCTCGTCATTAACGCCGATGAATCCGAACCCGGCAGCTGCAAAGACCGCGAGATCATCCGCCATGATCCGCACAAGCTGATCGAAGGGGCGCTGATCGCCGGTTATGCGATGCGTGCGCGCGCTGCGTATATCTACATACGCGGCGAATATATCCGCGAGGCCGAAGTGCTGTTTGCCGCCGTTGCCGAGGCTTATGCCAAGGGCTTTATCGGCAAGAACGCCTGCAAATCGGGCTATCATTTCGATGTTTTCGTCCATCGTGGCGCTGGCGCGTATATTTGTGGCGAAGAGACCGCGATGCTCGAAAGCCTCGAAGGCAAGAAGGGTCAGCCACGCCTGAAACCGCCATTCCCGGCGGGCGCGGGGCTTTATGGGTGCCCGACGACCGTCAACAATGTCGAGAGTATAGCCGTCGTGCCGGCCATCCTGCGACGCGGGGCGGCTTGGTTCGCGGGCATCGGCAATCCCAAGAACGAAGGGACCAAGTTGTTCCAGATTTCGGGCCATGTGAACAAGCCGTGCGTTGTCGAGGATGCAATGGGCATCCCGTTCCGCGAACTGATCGACAAGCATTGTGGCGGCATTCGCGGTGGTTGGGACAATCTGCTCGCAGTGATCCCGGGTGGATCGTCCGTGCCGCTGGTTCCCGCTGCGCAGATCATCGACGCGCCGATGGACTTTGACGGGCTGAAGGCTGTGGGGTCTGGCTTGGGAACCGCTGCGGTTATCGTGATGGACAAGTCGACCGACATCGTCCGTGCAATTTCGCGGTTGAGCTATTTCTACAAGCATGAGTCTTGCGGCCAATGCACCCCCTGCCGCGAAGGTACAGGCTGGATGTGGCGGATGATGGAACGCCTGCGGACGGGCGATGCGGAGATCGGCGAGATCGACCTGCTGCAGGAAGTGACCAAACAAGTTGAAGGCCACACGATTTGCGCTCTCGGAGATGCGGCGGCATGGCCGATCCAGGGGCTGATCCGGCATTTCCGGCCCGAAATCGAACGGCGGATCAACGAACGTGCGGGTGGCGATATGCTGGAGGCGGCAGAGTGATGACTCACAAAATACCTTTTGCTTTGGCAGCTATTCTGTTCTCGACGTTCGTCGCTCAGGTGGCCCTCAGCCAATCAACTCAGTGGCGAACGGTGCCGGATCGCAGTCGCAAAGTGCCTGATAAGGACGCGCAATTGGAACTGGCGGCATTCAGTGATTGCGTTGCATCTCGCAGGTATCAAAGCGCTCGGGCCTTTGTGCTTCTTCGATACGCGTCCAAAGAGCAAAATGCGGCATTCAGTTCGGTTGTCCCCCGACGTTCTGAAGATGGATGTTTTCAATCGTCATTCGAAGATGTGGAAATGACCATTCAGCCGCAAGTTCTTGCGGGGGCTATTGCCCAAGCGCTGATTCGTCGCGATTATGCCGATCTGGCGTTGGTGATCCAGTCGGCAAGCACCCTCGAACAGCCTCTGGTCGCCGAAATGAGTGCAGGTGAGCTGTTCGCTAGATGCGTTGTGCAGGCTGATCCGGCGACCGTTCTTGCATTAATTCAGTCTCAACCGGGATCGGTAGCAGAAGCCAGTTCTGTCGGAGCGCTGCGACCACGGTTAGGCCCGTGCCTGGCGGCGGGAAGCGAGCTCACCATCAACCGCACCTTCATTCGAAATATCACTGCCGTTGCTGCATACCGGCTTGCCGATTCCGTCAAGCCGCGCTCGTCCGGTAGAACGCAATGATCGGCCGGTTGCAACGTTGGATTCGAGTGCAGAAAAATGCCTAAACTCACGGTCGACGGCATCGAGATCGAAGTCCCCGCCGGCGCGACCGTGCTTCAGGCGTGCGAGCTTGTTGGCAAGGAAATACCGCGTTTTTGCTATCATGAGCGCCTCAGCATAGCGGGCAATTGCCGCATGTGTCTTGTCGAAGTTGCGCCAGGACCGCCCAAGCCGCAGGCGTCGTGTGCACTGCCCGCTGCCGAGGGGCAGATGATCCGCACGGATAGCGCAATGGTCAAAAAAGCGCGTGAAGGCGTGATGGAGTTTCTGCTCATCAACCACCCGCTCGATTGCCCGATTTGCGATCAGGGCGGCGAATGCGATTTGCAGGATCAGTCAGTTGCCTATGGCAAGGGCATTTCGCGCTACGACGAGAACAAGCGCGCGGTGACCGAGAAATATATGGGGCCGATCGTCAAGACAGTGATGACGCGTTGCATCCAGTGCACGCGCTGCATCCGCTTTGCCGAGGAAGTCGCGGGCGTCGAGGATATCGGCGCGATCGGGCGCGGTGAATCGATGCAGATTACAACCTATCTGGAACATGCGATTCAGTCCGAATTGTCGGGCAATGTGGTCGATTTGTGCCCAGTGGGCGCGTTGACGAGCAAGCCCTATGCATTCGAGGCGCGGCCGTGGGAGTTGAAGAAGACGCCTGCCATCGACGTGATGGACGCAGTCGGCACGAACATCCGGCTCGATTCACGCGGGCGTCAGGTGCTGCGCGCGCTGCCGCGGATCAACGAGGATGTGAATGAGGAATGGGCTTCGGACAAGACGCGGCACGCTGTCGATGGCCTTGTAAGGAAGCGGCTCGATCAGCCGTTTGTGCGGCGGAGCGGCAAGCTCGAGGCGACAACATGGGACGAAGCGTTTGCGGCGATCAAGGCGGTGGACGCGGGGTCTAGCGTGGCCGCGATTGCGGGTGACTTGGTCGACTGCGAAACCATGTATGCGGCAAAGCTTTTGGTTCGTGCGATGGGCAGTGAATTGCTCGAAGGGCGGCAAACCGGCCTGAAATACGACGTTTCTTCGCTGAGTGCGGTAAATTTCAATTCAACTATAGCCGAAATCGAGCGTGCCGATGTGGTTCTTCTCGTTGGCACAAATCTGCGCTGGGAAGCGCCGCTGGTCAACACGCGGGTGCGCAAAGCAATCAAGCATGGGGCGAAGGTTTTCGCTATCGGACCGGCGGTAGACCTTACTTATAAGGCGCATTGGCTTGGAAGCGAGCTTGGCATTTTGTCGCGACTGCCCAAGGCGCTGACTGATGCGCTGACGACTGCCGAGCGACCGGCGATCATCTTTGGTGGTGGCGCGCTGGCGGTGGAAGGCGCGCACGGCGCGGCACTGGCGGTTGCCGATAAGTTCAAGTTGGTGCGTGACGGCTGGAACGGCTTCAACGTGCTGCACATGGCGGCGGCGCGCATGGGTGGGCTGATGCTTGGCTATGCGCAACCGAATGGGATCGCCGCGCTGCACGGAACCAAATTGGTGTTCGCGCTAGGGGCGGACGAGGTCGACTGGTCATCGTTCAGGTCTACCTTCAAAGTCTATATTGGCCATCATGGAGACAAGGGTGCTGCGGCGGCGGATGTCGTGCTTCCCGGTGCAAGCTATGCCGAAAAGCCGGGGACATATGTAAATCTCGAGGGGCGCGTGCAGCGTGGTGAACGTGCGGTTTTCCCGCCGGGTGACGCGCGCGAGGATTGGACGATCTTGCGGGCGCTTTCACAGGTTCTCGGTCGTACGTTGCCGTTCGACACATATGATGGCTTACGCGCCGCGATGTTTGCCGAAGTTCCGGCGCTGGCGAGCGAGGGGCTCGCTGATTATGGCTGGAATCCGCCGAAACTGCCGAAATCGCCCAAGGCCGAAATGGCCGGCTATCCCATCAAGGATTTCTACCTCACCAACGCGATCTGCCGCGCAAGCCCGACGATGCAGCAATGTTCGGCAGAGATTTTGCACGGTGCGGACATGCTGGAGGCCGCGGAATGACCGCGTTTTTCCAATCGCAACTCGGTTTTGGAGCAGGCTGGTTCGTGGCGAACACGATCCTCATCCTGCTGATCGCGCTGCCGCTGATGCTCGCGGTCGCCATGCTTATTTATGCGGACCGGAAAATCTGGGCAGCGATGGCGCTGCGCAAGGGGCCGAACGTCGTCGGGCCGTTCGGGTTGCTGCAATCGTTCGCTGACGGGTTGAAAGTGTTCCTGCAGGAAACGATCATCCCGACCTCGGCGAACCGCGGGCTGTTCCTGCTCGCGCCGATCATCACCTTTACTGTCGCGCTGATCGTTTGGGCAGTCGTGCCGTTCGGGCCGGGGATGGTCTTGTCCGACATCAACGTTGGGCTGCTCTATATACTCGCGGCGTCGTCGCTCGGCGTTTACGGCGTGATGATGGCGGGCTGGGCGTCGAATTCAAAATACCCGTTCTATTCGGCCCTCCGCGCAGCAGCGCAGATGGTTTCCTACGAAGTCAGCATCGGTTTTGTCCTGATTTCGGTCGTTTTGTGGGTCGGGTCGTTCAACATGTCGGCGATCGTCGAAGCGCAGCGCAGCCATTTGTGGATCACCAACGGGTTCGGGTTCAATCCGCTGTTCCTGCCGATGGCGGTGGTGTTCTTCATCTCGAGCCTCGCCGAAACCGCGCGTGCACCGTTTGACCTGACCGAAGCCGAAAGCGAGCTGGTCGCGGGGTATCAGACCGAATATTCGTCCATGTCGTTCGCGCTGTTTTGGCTCGGCGAATATGCCAACGTCATCCTGATGTGCGCGCTCAACGCGATCCTGTTTTGGGGCGGCTATCTGCCGCCGGTCGACTGGGCACCGCTTTATGTGATCCCGGGGATTTTCTGGCTGTTCCTGAAGATATTGATTTTCTTCTTCATGTTCAGCTGGGTGAAGGCGACCGTACCGCGCTACCGCTATGACCAGCTGATGCGGCTTGGCTGGAAGATTTTCCTGCCGCTCTCGCTGCTGTGGGTCGTCCTCATTTCGGGCTATTTGATGCTCACAAGGTATTCCGCATGATCGCCCACCTCATCAAAACCTTCACCCTGTGGGAATTTTTGAAGGCCCACGCGCTCACCTTGAAATATTTCTTTAAGCCCAAGGCGACGATCAACTATCCGTATGAGAAGAACCCGCTGAGTCCACGGTTCCGGGGTGAACATGCGCTTCGCCGTTACCCGAACGGCGAGGAGCGGTGCATTGCGTGCAAGCTGTGCGAGGCGGTGTGTCCGGCGCAGGCGATCACGATCGAAGCCGAGCCGCGCGACGACGGAAGCCGCCGCACGACACGATATGACCTCGACATGACCAAGTGCATTTTCTGCGGCCTGTGCGCGGAAGCCTGCCCGGTCGATGCCATCGTCGAGGGACCGAACTTCGAATATGCGACCGAAACGCGTGAGGAACTGATCTACGACAAGTCGAAATTGATGGACAACGGCGACCGCTGGGAACGCGCGATCGCTGCAAACCTTGCCGCCGATGCGCCCTACCGCTAGGGGCGCGGCCACACATGATCCAAGTCTTTGCCTTTTACCTGTTCGCCGGCATCACGATCCTGTCCGGGCTGATGACGATTACCGCGCGAAACCCAGTGCACAGCGTGCTGTGGCTTATTCTCGCGTTTTTCAACGCTGCGGGGCTGATGGTGCTCGTCGGTGCCGAGTTTATCGCGATGCTGCTCGTCATCGTTTATGTCGGCGCGGTTGCGGTGCTGTTCTTGTTCGTCGTCATGATGCTGGACATCGATTTTTCCGAAATGCGGCAGGGTTTCACGAAGTATCTGCCGTTCGGGCTGGTGATTGCTGTGGCGCTGGTCGCCGAAACGCTGATTGCGACGTTCGCATGGACGGCGGGGCCCGTTGCTCTGGCCGAGCGTGCCTCGCCAATTGCGGCGGCCGTGCCGAACACCGAAGCGATCGGGCTGCTGCTTTACACGCGCTATATCTATGCGTTCGAGGCGGCGGGATTGGTGCTTCTGGTTGCCATGATAGGGGCAATTGTTCTGACGCACCGTGAGCGCAGTGGCCTGAAAGCACAGAATATCGACCGCCAAGTCCGCCGCCGCCCCGAAGATGCCGTTCGCATCGTCAAGGATCAGCCGGTCGGGGCCGGAGTGGAGCTGTGATGTCCGATTTCGTCATCCCAGCGCAAGCTGGGATCCCGCGCGTATCTAGCGCGGTCTTCGTTCTGCACGAGATCCCAGCTTGCGCTGGGATGACGGTAAAAGTGCGCGGCGCATGATCGGTCTTCACCATTATATCGCTGTCAGCGCGATATTGTTCGTACTCGGCGTGCTCGGCATCTTCATCAACCGAAAGAATTTGATCGTCATCCTGATGTCGATCGAGTTGATCCTGCTTGCCGTGAACATCCAATTCGTCGCCTTCAGCGCTTTCCTCGGCGACCTCGTGGGGCAGGTGTTCGCCATGTTCGTGCTGACGGTCGCGGCGGGTGAAGCGGCAATCGGGCTTGCGATTCTGGTCATCTATTTCCGCGGACGCGCCACGATTTCGGTCGACGATGTGAACCGGATGCGCGGATGATCCAGGCACTTGTCTTCCTGCCTCTGCTGGCGGCGCTCGTCGCGGGGCTTGGTGGTCGTATCATTGGCAATACCGCATCGAAAGTCGTGACGACGGGCGCGTTGTTTGCGTCGTGCGCCCTCGCGTGGCCGATCTTCTTCGGGTTTCTCGGCGGGCAATCGGAGGCGCAGGTCGTGCCCGTGGTCGACTGGATCCGATCGGGCGATATGGTCGTCGACTGGAGTCTTCGCGTCGACACGCTGACGGCGGTCATGCTCGTTGTGGTCACGTCGGTATCGGCGCTCGTCCATCTTTATAGCTGGGGCTAT
This sequence comes from Sphingomonadaceae bacterium, assembly GCA_041740105.1. Classification (GTDB taxonomy): domain Bacteria; phylum Pseudomonadota; class Alphaproteobacteria; order Sphingomonadales; family Sphingomonadaceae; genus Sphingomonas_O. The sequence goes on along the minus strand of JBGSMP010000262.1, from coordinate 11,438 downwards.
ATGGCCGAGGACCCAAGCCAGCCGCGCTTTTTTGCGTATCTCTCGCTGTTCACCTTCGCGATGCTGATGCTCGTGACAGCAGACAATCTGGTCCAGATGTTCTTCGGCTGGGAAGGGGTGGGCCTCGCGTCGTACCTGCTGATCGGATTCTGGTATCACAAACCGTCGGCAAACGCAGCCGCGATCAAGGCCTTCGTCGTCAATCGTGTCGGCGATTTCGGCTTTTCGCTCGGTATTTTCGGAACGTTTCTCGTATTCGGCACGGTGTCGATCCCAGCCATCCTCGACGCCGCACCCGCAATGGCTGGAACGACGATCGGTTTCCTTGGCGGGCGCTTCGAAGTCATGACATTGCTCTGCCTGTTGCTGTTCGTCGGCGCGATGGGCAAGTCGGCGCAGCTTGGGCTGCACACATGGCTGCCCGATGCGATGGAAGGGCCGACGCCGGTTTCCGCGCTGATCCATGCCGCGACGATGGTGACGGCAGGCGTTTTCATGGTCTGTCGCTTGTCGCCGATGTTCGTCACATCCGAAACCGCCATGATGACCGTGACTTATGTCGGCGCTGCGACCGCTTTCTTCGCGGCGACAGTCGCCACCACGCAAACCGATATCAAGCGCGTCATTGCTTACTCGACCTGCTCGCAGCTCGGCTACATGTTCATGGCGGCAGGTGTCGGTGCGTTCGGCGGTGCGATGTTCCACCTGTTCACGCACGCGTTTTTCAAGGCACTGCTCTTCCTGGGCGCAGGATCGGTGATCCATGCCATGCATCATGAACAGGACATGCGCTATTACGGGGGCCTCAGGAAACATGTCCCCCTGACGTTTTACGCAATGCTGGCGGGAACATTGGCCATCACTGGCGTCGGCATTCTCGGTGTGTTCGGATTTGCAGGGTTTTACTCAAAAGATGCAATCATCGAAGCGGCATTCGCGCGGGGCGGCAATCATGGCGGGATTGCTTTTGCGGTCGCGGTTTTCAGTGCGTTGCTGACAAGTTTCTATTCGTGGCGGCTGATGTTCCTGACCTTCTGGGGCAAGCCGCGCTGGGACCAGTCGCATCACATCACGCATGGGCATCCGGCCAAGAGCGATGACGGCACGGCAGGCTATCACCCGCATGAAAGTCCGATGTCGATGCTGGTGCCGCTCGGCCTGCTGGGCATCGGTGCGGTGCTCGCCGGGATTGCGTTCCACCACAGCTTCCTCGACGCCGAGCACGGCTTCGAATTCTGGCGCGGCAGCCTCGCGTTCGATACAAAGCTGATGCACGACATGCACGACGTGCCGCTGCTGGTGAAACTGTCAGCGACAATCGTTATGCTGCTGGGGCTTGCGACGGCGTGGTGGGCTTATATCAAAAACCCGGGTATCCCGGCGCGGTTTGTGGCGACCTTCCGACCGGTCTACCTGTTTCTGCTCAACAAATGGTATTGGGACGAACTGTATGACAAGCTGTTCGTGAAGCCTTCCTTCGCCCTCGGCCGTCTGTTCTGGAAGGGCGGCGATGAGGGGATCATAGACCGCTTCGGCCCCAATGGCGCGGCCGCGATCGTCGTGCAGGGCAGCAGTCTCGCGGCGAAATTGCAGTCGGGTTATCTGTATACTTATGCACTTGTCATGCTGATCGGCCTTTGCGCCGCGGCGACATGGGTGATGACGCGATGAGTGGCATTCTCACGCTGATGATTGCCGTCCCGCTGATCGCCGCGCTGGCGTGTCTTTATGTGTCGCCGGGGCAGGCAAAATGGCTCGCGTTCGGCGCGACGCTGGTCGATTTCGCGCTTGGTGTGATGCTCTGGGTGAGTTTCGATCCCGGCGGCGCGCAGTGGCAGTTTCAGGAAAACATTCCGCTGTTCGGGCGCTTTGCCTGGGCGCTCGGGATTGATGGCATTGCCCTGATGCTGATCATGCTCAGCGTCTTCCTGATGCCGATCTGCATCGCGGCGTCGTGGGAATCGATTACCGAAAGAGTCGGCGAATATATGGCTGCGTTCCTCGTGATGGAGGCGCTGATGATCGGCGTTTTCGCCGCGCAGGACCTGTTCCTGTTCTACATCTTTTTCGAAGCAGGCCTGATCCCAATGTATCTCATCATCGGGATCTGGGGTGGCGCGAACCGGATTTACGCGAGCTATAAATTTTTCCTTTATACCCTGCTTGGCTCAGTCCTGATGCTGATCGCCATGCTGTGGATGGCGCAGCAGGCGGGTACGACCGACATCCCGACGCTGATGCAATATGATTTCAGTCCCGAGGCACAAACATGGCTCTGGATTGCGTTTTTTGCATCTTTTGCCGTCAAAATGCCGATGTGGCCGGTGCATACATGGCTGCCCGATGCGCACGTTCAGGCACCGACCGCCGGATCGGTCATCCTCGCGGGTGTGTTGCTGAAAATGGGCGGCTATGGCTTCATCCGGTTTCTGCTGCCGATGTTTCCCGAAGGATCGGCCTATTGGTTCTGGCTGGTGATGGGCCTGTCGATGATTGCGGTAGTTTATGCGAGCCTTGTCGCGCTCGTGCAATCCGACATGAAGAAGCTGATCGCCTATTCAAGCGTCGCGCATATGGCATTCGTGACGATCGGTCTGCTGGCGTTCAACCGGCAGGGGATCGAAGGGGCGATGCTGGTGATGCTCAGCCACGGGCTCGTATCGGGCGCGCTCTTTCTGTGCGTCGGCGTCGTCTATGACCGGCTCCACACGCGCGAAATAGGGCGTTATGGCGGTCTGGCCGATACGATGCCGCACTATGCGTTCTTCTTTCTCATCTTCACGATGGCATCGGTCGCGTTGCCGGGCACGAGCGGCTTTGTCGGCGAGTTTCTGGCGCTGGTCGGTGCCTACAAAGCGAATAGTTGGGTCGCTTTCGTCGCCACGACCGGTATCATCCTCGGCGCTGCCTATATGCTCTATCTTTATGCGCGCATCGTCTACGGCAAAGCGGCGGGCGACGACACGCTGGCGATGCCCGATCTCAACAAGCGCGAAATTGCGATGTTCGTACCGATCGTCGGTGTGATCTTCTGGATGGGTATTTATCCAGAAAGCTTTCTGAAACCCATCCGCCGCGACGTGGGCACGATCGTCGCGCGGATCGAGCGCGCCAATCCCGGTGGCGATGCGAAACTGGCGGCAGGCAATCCCCGCGCGCCAGTGGCGCACACGGCGGGAGGCCATGAATGAACGACCTGCTGCTCACACTACCCGAACTCATCCTGAGCATCGGCGCGATCATCTTGATGCTGGTCGCGGCGTGGCGAGGCGACGATGCGACGCCGGCAATCTGCTGGGCATCGGTCGCACTTATTGCGGTTGCGGGCGTTGTCGTCGCGACGAACGCTTATGGCGTCGGGTTTAACGGGCTTTATCGCGGCGATGCCTTTGCCGCCTTTGCCAAAATCCTGATCTACGCAGCGACCGCGGTTTCGATCATCATTGCGCCGCGTTTCTTTGCGACCGGCGACCGGCTGCGCGCCGAATATCCGATCCTGATCCTGTTCGCGACGGTCGGCGCGGGGATGATGGTGTCCGCTGGCGACTTGATTACGCTCTACATCGGCATCGAGTTGCAGTCGCTGGCATCCTATGTGCTCGCCAGCTTCATGCGTCGCGATACGCGGTCTGCCGAAGCGGGTCTTAAATATTTCATTCTGGGTGCGCTGGCTTCGGGCATATTGCTTTACGGCATGAGCCTTGTTTACGGGTTCACGGGAACGACCACCTACGACGGGATTGCCCGCGCTTTCGAAGCAGGACTGACAACGGGGCAACTCTTCGGCCTCGTGTTTGTTTTTGCCGGGCTCGCGTTCAAGATTTCGGCCGTGCCGTTCCACATGTGGACCCCCGATGTTTACGAAGGCGCGCCGACGCCGGTCACGACGCTATTTGCGACAGCGCAGAAAGTGGCGGCAATGGCGATGCTGATGCGCATCGCCGTTGAAGCCATGGGATCGGCAACGCTGGAATGGCGGCAGATTGTCATTTTTGCAGCGCTTGCTTCGATTGTGCTCGGTGCTGTGGGCGCGATCGGGCAGACCAACATAAAGCGGTTGCTGGCCTATTCGTCGATCAACAATGTCGGCTTTGCCCTGATCGGCCTTGCCGCGGGAACGGCTCAGGGCGTGGCGGCCGTGCTCACCTATCTTGCGATTTACGTGGTCATGACCGTCGGCAGCTTCCTATGCGTGCTTCAGATGCGTGATGGGGCCGGTCAGCCGGTGGAAACTATCGCCAGCTTGTCGGGCCTGTCGCAAAGCCGCAAGGGGCTTGCCGCAGCCTTGGCTATTTTCATGTTCAGCCTAGCGGGCATTCCGCCGCTGTTCGGCTTTTGGGCAAAATTCGTGGTGTTCGACGCCGCCGTCGCGGCCGGACTGTTGCCGCTCGCTGCCGTCGGTATCGCGGCATCGGTGATCGGGGCGTTTTACTATTTGAAGATCATCAAGACGATGTATTTCGATGCGCCGGCAGCACGCTTTGCCCCCGCGGCAAGCGTTCTTGAAAATGGGCTCATTGCCGCTTGCTCTGTTTTCATCGTGGTCGGATACCTGTTCATTCCTTTGCTCGGCACCGAAGCTGCGGCAGCTGCGAGTGCGCTCTTCTGACGATCAGGCGCGTTGCCGAAACGGGGTCGACGAACGCCGATATGCTGGCGGCGGCGGCACAAGGTGCTGTCGAAGGCGATTGGCTGATAGCGGATCGTCAGACAGCAGGGCGCGGGCGTATGGCGCGCGCGTGGGTTTCGCCCGCCGGAAATCTCTATGCCAGCGGGCTGATCCGCCTCCGCGCCGGTGATCCGCCAGCCGCAACGCTGACCTTTGTCGCTGCGGTTGCGCTTTTCGACGCTGTGTCCGTTTGGGCACCGGCAATTCGGCTCAAATGGCCCAATGATATCATAGTCGACGGAGCCAAGCTCTCGGGCATTCTTCTCGAGCGGACAGGCGATGCGGTTGTAATCGGTTTCGGGGTGAATCTGGCAGCCTGTCCTGTCAATCTCGACCGACCAGTGACCAATCTGGCCCGGATAACCGGCGCAACACCGCCCGCGCCATCCGAATTTCTCGATGCCCTCGCTCCAAATTTCGTGCGCTGGGTCGATTGCTGGCGCGGCCAGGGCGTGGCGCCGATCCAGATGGCGTGGCTCGAACGTGCGCACCCGACCGGTACCGCGCTTATCGTCAATTTGCCCGATCGTACTAAAATTTCCGGCCTTTTCGACGGACTGACCGAGACCTGTGCGTTGCGGTTGCGCTTGGCGGATGGTCCGGTCCGTGTCATTCACGCCGGCGACGTCTTCGCTATCTGAAAGCCGCTTATGTTACTCGCGATCGATGCCGGGAATACCAATGTCGTCTTTGCGCTGGTGCAGGGTGACGCGATCGTGGCGCGCTGGCGGATTGCGACCGACCCGCGGCGGACGGCCGATGAATATGCCGTCTGGCTGCACCAGCTGCTGGCACTCGGCGGGCATGATGCCAAGGCGATCACCGCTGTTGCGATCGCCACCGTGGTGCCGCGCGCGCTGCACAACCTCGAAGTCCTCGCCGAGAAATATTTCGGACAGACGCCGCTGATCGCCGGGCGGCCGCCGATGGATTGGGGCATCCAGCTCGATGTCGTCGAGCCGGCAACCGTCGGCGCCGATCGTGTGGTCAACGCAATCGCTGCCCACAAGCTGCACGATGGCGATCTGATCGTTATCGATTTCGGCACAGCGACGACGTTCGATGTGATCGACTATACCGGTGCCTATAAAGGGGGGATCATCTCACCCGGCATCAATCTGTCGCTCGATGCGCTCGTCGTCGCTGCGGCCAAATTGCCGCGTATCGCCATCGAAGCACCGGCAACCAAAACTGTGATCGGCCGGACAACCGAAGATCAGATGGTCATCGGCATCTATTGGGGCTACGTGGCACTTCTCGAAGGGCTGGTGACACGGCTTAAAGCGCAGATCGGGCGGCCTGCCAAAGTCATCGCGACAGGCGGCCTTGCCACTCTTTTCGAGCGGCATAGCAGTGTGTTCGACGCGCTGGAGCCTGATTTGACCATACGCGGCCTCGCTATCATGTGGGATCGCGTCACGGTTGTTTGACGATAGAATGGAATTACGTGACTAAGCCCGGAAAAGAACTGCTATTCCTCGCCCTCGGCGGGTCCGACGAAATCGGTATGAATGTAAACCTATATGGTTGTGACGGCAAATGGCTGATGGTCGACCTCGGCCTGACCTTTGCCGGTGCCGATTATCCCGGGATCGATCTGGTCCTGCCTGATCTCGAATTCATCGAAGCCCGCAAAAAGGATCTCGTCGGAATTGTTCTGACGCATGGGCATGAGGATCATATCGGCGCAGTGCCGTATCTGGCCGCGGATCTCGGCGTGCCACTCTACGCCAATCCGTTCACTGCGACGCTGATCCGGGGAAAGCTCGAAGAAGAGGGGATCGCCAATCAGGTTAAACTTCATGTCATAAAACCGGGACAGAAGATCGATCTCGCACCATTCGGCGTCGAGCTCGTCCGCCTTGCGCATTCCATTCCCGATATGGATGCGGTGATCGTCGATACGCCCTATGGCCGCGTCTTTCACACTGGCGACTGGAAACTCGACGATGATCCCGTGATGGGGGTCAATGCGACGCCTGCTGCAATGACGGCAATCGGCGACAGTGGTGTTCTTGCGCTCGTTTGCGATTCGACCAATGCCTTCAATTCCGAGGCTTCCGGGACCGAAGGTAGCGTCCGCGACGGGCTGATGGGCGCCGTTGCTGCGTCAAAGGGCCGCGTCGTCGTGACGAGCTTTGCATCAAACGCAGCGCGACTGGCGACACTGGGTCAGGTCGCCAAGGCGAACGGTCGCATTCTGACGGTGGCCGGTCGCTCGCTCGATCGGATCATCGGGGCCGCGCAAGCAAACGGGTATCTCAAAGATTTTCCCGAAACCGTCGACTTCGACGCAGCGATGAATTTGCCACCGCACAAGAGTCTCGTAATCGCGACCGGCGGGCAGGGCGAAACACGCGCGGCATTGGCGCGGATCGCCTTTGACCAGCACCAGATCAAGATGGGCGAAGGCGATACGGTTATTTTCTCGTCGAAGCAGATTCCGGGTAATGAAGTGGCCATCGGTCGCATCCAAAATGCTTTGGCGCGCAAGAACGTCATCATGATCACCGAAAAGCAGGCGCACGTGCACGTGTCGGGGCACCCGGGGCGTCCCGAGCTTGCCGAGATGTACAAATGGATACGGCCTGAAATCCTGATCCCGGTTCATGGCGAGCGGCGACATATGGCCGAGCAGGCGCGTTTTGGCCTGAGCGAAGGCGTACCGCGTGCGCTGGTGCAGTCAAACGGCGATGTCGTGCGGCTCGCGCCCAACGGCCCAGCGATCGTCGGTAAGGAACGGACCGGGCGTCTTGTGCTTGATGGCGACGTCATCTTACCGGCGGACGGCGCGACGATTGGCGAACGGCGGCGCATTTCGGTCAACGGCGTGATTTCGGTCGCGATTGCCGTTGATGCATCGGGCCGCGTCTTCGGACAGCCCGATATCCGCATTCAGGGTATCCCGGTCGAGGATGACCGCGATGCGTTTATCGACGAAGCACGCGAAGCCGCCGCAGATGCTGCGGGTCTCGAGAAAAATGCCGAGCGTCGTCGCGAAGCCGTCCGGCTCGCCGTGCGCCGTTGCGCGACCGAATGGACGGGCAAAAAACCAGTTATCGACGTGCTGGTCGTTGAGGGATGAACTGGAAAACCGTCGTTGCGATTTACCTGCTGTTCTGGGTGATGTCGGCGTTCCTCGTCCTGCCGTTCGAAGCAAAGGCCGCCCGTGCCGAGCGCGCTGAACCGGTCGCAGGACAAGAAGCCGGGGCACCGCCTGTCTGGAGACCCGGGCGCGTCGTCCTGTGGACCACGCTGGTTTCGGCGATCCTGTTCGGGCTGTTCTATGCCAATTATTTGAACGGCTGGGTCACGGTCGACATGATCGACATCATGCGCCGCTAGACGCGCAACCGCTCGATTGCCTGCGCGAGCGCCACATAAAGCTTGCCCATATCGGACGACAGCAGGGTGACGCCGAGCGCGGATCCGTCGCGCGTGGCAAGCACATTGCGGAGCATCGCTTCGAAATCATGGATGTAGCGGTTCACTTGCTCGCGGAATTCGCTTTCATCGTCATATTTCTTGACAATTTCCTTCATCTCGGCTGAGTCGAGCAGCCGAACAGCACGGCGCGTGAATACACCGCGATCGCCGCGAAGGTAACTGGCCCACGCACTATCAGTCACGTCGTTCGACAGGATTTTCGTCACGTCGATTGCTGTCGAATTCAATGATTCAATTAGCAGCGCCACGCGTCGCGCGAAATTGTCGCGGTCGCCCTTTTCCGAATCAGTCCGCGCTTCGGCAATGCGCGCTTCGACGGCAGCGCTTGTTTCCGAGATCGTCAGCATCTGCCGCATCAACTTGTCCGAGGCTAGGGTTGCGGTCTCGACCGCATGTTCGGCAGTCTGCGCAAGGCTCGTGATCTGGGCCTGCACTTCGCGCGTAATTGCATCGGTCAGCGCCTGGCGCGTACTTTCGGTAAATTGCGCCGTTGCTTCGGGGATGACCGAGCCGATGGCTTCGCGCGCCCGGTCAGCAGCCGCCTGCGCCGTTTCGCGGACACGAACCATCGCGTCGACGAGCTGCGCACCGGCTCCCTCGGCCAGTGATCGCGTCGTCGCCTCTGCGCTTTCAACGGCATCGACGAGCTTTGCCGCCGCGTCACGCGTCGCATTCAACCGCTTGTCTGTATCGCCGACCATGGCGTCGAGCGATGCGCGCTGCTTGGAAATCAGTGATTCGGCTTCGATCAGCCGATCAAGCGCTGAGGACGCATCGCGTTCGATTTGGGACATGACCGGGCCGGCATGGGCCATCTTTGCCTGACTTGCCTCGGCTTTAACGTCGAGCCTGTCGAACGCCGCCGGCAGTGTTTCGTCGATCTCGCGCACTGACGCATCGAGTGCGGTCATCAAGCCTTCGGTCCGGTTGATCAGCGCATCGGCGGTCGCTTTGCCTGTCGCAAGCGAACCGGTCAGCGCTGCCGCATGCTGATCGAGCGTCGCCAGCGCACTGGTCAATCGTTCCGCGCGCTTGATACCATTGTCATCCAGTGCCTCAAGACGAGCATCGATGCCGTCGAGATCCGTGCGAACAGCGTTCAACAGACCCGATGTCGTTTCGCTTTGAGATGCGAGCAAGGCGCCCAAAGCTTCAAGTTTTTCCGTCACATCATCGACGCGCTGCGCAATGGCTTCCGCCGAATCAGCCCCCGTTCGCCCTAACGCTGCCTGTGTTTGCTCGACGAGCGCCACCATCGCTGCCCCCTGAGCGTCCATATTCTGGCGCGCCAGATCGCCGGCAATGGAAGCGCGGTCGAGCGCGGCGTCGATTGCATCGGTCATTCTGGCTGCGGCAGTTTCGAGCTGCTCGCTCGCATTGACACTGACGCTTTCGATCCGCGACAGGTGCGCGCCGAGCTTTTGCGCCGCACCACCTGCAATCTCGTCGGCTTCGCGCCCGCGCTGTGTGAGCGATGCAAGCTGCGCATCGAGAGCACCTGCATGTTCGTGCGCCGTGACGCCTGCTTCCTGCAGCGCGGAGACCATGTGCCGCGTTTCGAGCTGGGCCTTTGGCAAATCCGCGAGCAATATCGCAAGATCGGCGCGCGCCGATGTTGCCGAAAATTTCAAGGACTGGCCATAGCGATTGAGCGTTTCAACTTCGTCCCGCATCGCCACGCTGGCGACTTTCATACGGTGGACGGCTTCTTCCCCCAACGTCATCAATTTGTCGTTGGCTTCGGAAAGCTCTCCCTGTTCGCGCGCCAGTTGTGTCGAAACATGCGCAAGCGATGCTTCGAGCCGCGCCTGCTCGCCACGAATTGCAGCCGAAGCATCGGTCATGCGTCGCACCGTGCTACGGCTGTTGCGCGTCGCGAGTGTGTAGACCAGTCCGAGCAACGCGAGCGGCGAGGACGCAATCGCAAGACCGATCGCCACCATCTCGGGTGTTGGCGGCGACGCGATCCAGCGGGGAGCATAAATGAACCCAAACCACGCCAGCCACCCGACGGCCGCCAGCGCACAAATCCATGAGATGGAAATGGTCGGCCAATCACGTGACGGGACGCGTTCGTCCTCGACATCGTCGGCAGCAAAAGCATGAAGCTCGAGCGGCGCTTCTTCGCCTTGCTCGCCCTGTTCCCGGTCTGGCCAAAGGCCGACCACTTGTGTGACCCCGTTCATGACAGCGCATTTACCATAATAAATATGAAATGCGAAACCTTCGCGCGCGGGCGCCGCTTTGGGGTGCCATCGTCCGATCATATGGTCTAAGATGCCACCGAGCGGTGGCGCCGCGTGGGGATAAAATTTGCCATTGGCAGCGTTGTTGATTGCCGGAGACGTTGAACTGCCCCGTCTGCTCGGCAGTGATCCAGTCGAATTCCAGATTCGTCGCGCACGCGATGCCGGGGCAGGGCACGCCGTTGTGTATGCGGCGCGCGTGACTACGTCGCTGCTCGCGGCGATCGATCGGTTGCGTCGCGACGGGCTGAGCGTTGATGTCGCACGATCGGTGGCTGATGTCGCGGAATATATCCACCCCGATGAAACCGTCCTGATGATGGCACCGGACGTTATTGTGTTGCCCGAACGAATGGCCTCCATTGCAGCAAGCAAGGAGTCGACGCTGCTTTGTGTGCGCGATACGCCGACCAATGAACGGTTCGAGCTCATCGACGCAACGGCGCGCTGGACCGGCGTGGCACGGATCGACGGCGGATTGCTCCGGCGCACCGCGGCAATGGTCGGTGATTGGGACATGGCATCGACGCTGATGCGCCGCGCCGTTCAGGATGGTGCCGCCCGCGTGACGCTGACGCCCGATGAAGCAGCGAACGACTTGCTCGTTCTTGATAACTTGGTTTCGATGCAAGCGGCCGGCCGCCAGCTGATTGCTGCAGCCCCTTTAGAAGCGGCAGGATGGGCAACGCACTGGCTGATCGGTCCCGCCGCGCGCTTGATGGCGCGCGTTACGGGCGATCTTGGCATCGCGGCACAGTGGGTGACCTTGTCAGGCTTCCTTTTCGCGATTGTTGCGGCGGCCTGCAGCTTGGCTGGCTGGATTGTCGCATCGCTGTTTCTGATCCTTGCTGCGCTGACGTGCGATCTTGCCGGCAGCGTCGGTCGGCAAGCGGGGGCAGGTACGACACGGTGGGAAATATGGCGCTTCCCGGTGCGCGCTTTCGCTTCCACTGTTGTCGTCCTGGCGATGGGCACGACGCTGACACTGCGATCGATGCAATGGGGATGTCTGTTACTTGCGGTGATCATCGCCGGGGCAACCTGGCTGGCCGCACCGCTTGCCCGCAACGACGCGC
>JBGSMP010000243.1:0-5016 GCA_041740105.1 Sphingomonadaceae bacterium | reverse complement strand
AGTACTTCCCCGCCCGTTCGCGCGCATCGTCGGTTGCAGCAGTTACGAACGCCGCTGCCTTGTCGCCGCATGGCCAGCCGGGCACGACTGGTGCCGCAAATACCCCACGGACCGCCATGTCCTTGGCAAACAGGCTTTCGGGATGAAGGTCTTCGCCCGTTAAAAGCAGCAAGGCCGGCGTGCGCGCATCGACGGTCGGCAGCGCGGCAATCGGCGCGGCTTTGGCGATGGGCGCTTCGGTCAGCGCTATCGCTTCGCGCGCCAGACCTTTGGGCGAAAACCGGCCGCCGGTATAACGCGCGATATTGTCCGACGTCGCCAGATACGTCTTGCCCGCCGTCTGCAAGCCCGCGACCCAGCGCCACGACAGCGTGTTCGACGCCGGATCAGCATCGACCAGATGGCGCATGAAAAAATCGGCTCCAAGCACCCACGGCAATTTCAGCGTGAATATCCAGATCGATGCAAACCACATGCGGGCATGGTTGTGCAGGTATCCGGTCTCGGTCAGCTCGCGTGCCCAGTCATCGAAGCCGTCGATGCCGGTGATGCTCGATTCGGCAGCCGCGACATATTTGTTGGTCGTCAACGCGTCGCGCTCGGCCACGAAGCGCGTCCAAACCTCGGGCCGCATTTCGAGCCAGCCTTTCCAGTATGTCCGCCACAGCACTTCCTGAACGAACTTTTCGGCCACCGCGCCCGAATGCCGCGCCAGCACGGCGGCAACGACTTCGGCCTCGGTAATCAGCCGGTGGCGAATGTAAGGCGACAGCACCGACACATTGCTGCGCGCGTCCGGCCCATGATCGGCATTGCGCCCGTCTGCATAAATCCGCCCGGCACGAGGCACAAAGTCGTTGAGGCGCGCAAGCCCCGCGCTTCGCGTGGGGGTGAAGGTCATAGCGTTTCCAGCAGCCGTTCCTCGGCAATGCGTTTCTGCCAAAGCGCGGGCGCGGTTTTGTGCACGCTTTCGCCCGTCGCATCGACCGCGACGGTCACCGGCATGTCCTCGACCGTGAATTCGTAAATCGCTTCCATGCCGAGGTCTTCGAAGCCGACCACCTTCGACGCCTTGATCGCCCGCGAAACTAGGTAGGCCGCACCGCCGACCGCCATCAGATACGCAGCCTTGTGCTTTCGGATCGCATCGATACCCGCCGGGCCGCGCTCGGCTTTGCCGACCATTGCGATCAGGCCGGTCTGCGCCAGCATCATCTCGGTGAACTTGTCCATCCGCGTCGCCGTCGTCGGACCTGCGGGGCCGACAACTTCATCGCCGACGGGGTCGACCGGTCCGACATAGTAAATCGTCCGACCGGCAAACGAGACCGGAAGCGGCTCGCCTTTGGCCAGCATGTCCTGAATGCGCTTGTGTGCGGCATCGCGTCCGGTCAGCATCCTGCCGTTCAGGAGCAAGCGATCGCCGGGCTTCCAGCTGGCAACAATTGCCGGGGTCAGCGTGTCGAGATCGACGCGGATCGCTGCCTTGTCGGGCGTCCAGTTGACGTCGGGCCATTCGCTCAACTTCGGCGGCTCGAGGAACACCGGTCCCGAGCCATCAAGCGTGAAATGCGCATGGCGCGTCGCCGCGCAATTGGGGATCATTGCGACGGGCTTTGACGCCGCATGCGTCGGCCAGCTTTCGATTTTCACGTCGAGGATCGTCGCCAGCCCGCCCAAGCCCTGCGCGCCGATGCCAAGCGCGTTGACCTTGTCGAAAATCTCGATACGCAGCCGTTCGGTGTCGGTCGCCGCCCCGCGTGCTTTCAGCGATGCCATGTCGATATCGCCCATCAGGCTTTCCTTGGCGAGGATCATGGCTTTTTCGGCTGTTCCGCCGATGCCGATGCCGAGCATGCCCGGCGGGCACCAGCCAGCGCCCATCATCGGCACCGTCTTGAGCACCCAGTCCACGATGGAATCACTCGGGTTGAGCATGGCGAACTTGCTCTTGTTTTCGGAGCCCCCGCCTTTGGCTGCAACGGTGATTTCGACGGTCGCACCCGGCACCATTTCGACATTCAGGACCGACGGGGTGTTGTCCTTGGTATTGACCCGGCCGAACGCAGGGTCCGCGACGATCGACGCGCGCAGCTTGTTTTCGGGGTAAAGATAGGCGCGCCGCACGCCTTCATCGATCACTTCCTGCAAGCTACGGTGGGACTCGAGGCGGCAATCCTGCCCCCATTTCACAAAGACCGTGACGATTCCGGTATCCTGACAGATCGGCCGGTGCCCCTCGGCGCACATCCGGCTGTTGGTCAGGATCTGCGCGATGGCGTCCTTCGCCGCGGGGCCCTGCTCAGCTTTATAGGCCACACCCAGCGCCCGGATATAGTCCATCGGGTGAAAATAGCTGATATATTGCAGCGCATCGGCAACGCTTTCGATCAGGTCGGATTCGCGGATTGTCGTTGTCATGCTATGCCCCGATGCGTGAGTAGAAACGCCCCTAAGCCCGCATCCGCCGTCGCTCAAGCGCTGCCCGCCGATCTCGCGCGTTTCCTGCGCGAGGAATTGGGCGACGAGGCACCAGCGGGCGGTTCGTGGGACGTGACCGGCAAACTCTGGCGCTGGCAGAGCAAAGCGAAGGACGGCAGCCCGAGCCCCGTTGCATGGTTTTTCATCACGATCGACGGCGATGTTGCCGAAGCGATCCGCAGTGCCTCACCGGGCCGCACGGCAGCATGGGGATCAGTCTATGTCAGCGTCACCATCGGCGCGACGAACTGGCGCACCTCGCTGTTCCCCAGCAAGGACGTCGGCGGCTATCTGCTCCCCGTGAAAGCCGCCGTCCGTAAAGCCGAACGGCTGGCGGAAGGCGATCCCGTCACGGCGCGCCTGACGGTTTAGGCCGCTACAATCGGCAACTGCCGTATCCGCTTGCCCGTCACGGCAAACAAAGCATTTACCAATGCAGGCGTGGCAGGCGGCAGGCCGGGCTCCCCGATGCCACCCATTTTCGCGCCGCTTTCGATGAAGTGCACGTCGATGGCGGTCGGGCTGTCGGCCAGTTTCATGACCGGGTAATTGTCGAAATTCGATTGCAAGACTGCGCCTTTTGCAAGCGTGATCTGTTCACCGATCGCCGAAGACAGCCCCATGATGATGCCGCCTTCGATCTGTGCGGCGGCATTGCGCGGGTTCACGGTCGTGCCGCAATCGACGACGGCCCAGACCTTGCCGACATTGGGGCGGCCGTCGGCACCGATCGAAGCCTCGACGACATGCGCGGCGATCGTGCCGAAACTTTCGACGATCGCAATGCCACGACCGACGCCTTCGGGAAGCGGCGTGCCCCATCCGGCGCGCTTGGCCACAGTCTCCAACACAGCGCGCTGGCGCGATCCCGGCGCCAGTTGATCGCGGCGGAATTCATACGGGTCCTTGCCTGCCGCTGTCGCCAGTTCATCGACGAAGCTTTCATTGAAAAAGCCGTGCTGGCTGGCGTTGACCGAGCGCCAATAGGCATTGACCTGATTCGAGATATACTCGTGATGCCGCGCTTCGACTTTTGCGATTTCATAGGGGACTTTGGCTTCGGCCCCGGCATCATCCATCTGCGCATAATCCGAAGCCCAGGCAGCGATCTTGCCGTCCTTGTCGAGGCCAGCCTGCAACCGCGCCGATACTTGCGGGCGATAGGCACCCTGGCGGACATCGTCTTCGCGGCTCCAGATCAGCTTGACCGGATAGGGGACTTGCATCGCGATCCTGGCGATCTGGTCGATGATCTGGCTGTAAGGCGGAAAGCGCCGCCCGAAGCCGCCGCCCATGATCATCGGGTGGAAGGTGACATTGGCGATGTCGAGCCCCGCTGCGGCTGCGATCATCGTCCGCGCGCCGAGCGGATCCTGCAGCCCGCCCCAGACATCGAGCTTGCCGTCCTTGGAATGCGCGACGAGCGCAAAGGGCTCCATCATCGCCTGATGCAGGAACGGTGCCTTGTAATCCGCCGTCAGCAGCTTGCCGCCTTCAGGGGCCGCGAGCGCTTCACCCGTCGCATTGAGCTTGGCTTGTGCTGCGTAGATCGATTGCGTCGACAGCGCGCCGTGCCCTCCATCGGTAAACGCCGGGGAAAGCGCCGCGATGCCTTTGCTGGCGGGCCAATAGCCTTTGGCGATGACGACAACGGCATTGTCGAGATTGATGACTTTTTCGACGCCCGCCACGGCAAGCGCGGGCGCCGGATCGACCGACGTCAGCTTCCCGTCGCGCACCGGCGCCATCATGATCCGCGCCACACGCATGCCGGGCAGTGTCTTGTCGATGCCGTAAACCGCGCTGCCATCGACTTTTGCCGGAATATCGAGACGCGGCGTGTCCTTGCCGATGAATTTGTAAGCGGCACGTTCTTTCAGCGGCGGATTGCTGTCGAGCGAGCGACCGGCGGCGGCTTCGGCAAGTTCGCCGTAGCGTAGGGTTTTGCCTGACTTCGCATGTGTCACAACGCTGTTTGCTGTCGTCAATTCGCGTGCTGGAACGCCCATTTGGTCGGCGGCTTCGGCGACGAGTGCCGCACGTGCCGCTGCCCCTGCTGCGCGCATCCCATGTTGGCCGGTATAGCGCACGGCCGATGAACCGCCGGTAATCTGCAAATCCATCGACCGGGTAAGCAAGCCGATCAATGATTCGGGGAGCGCGTTGAAAATGCCCTGTTGTCCGGACATTTCGCCTGCAAAGCCGCGCCCCAGCGCCAGGTTGGCGAAGGAAGGATCGGCAGGCGCATTGACGACATCGATCTTCGCCCAATCGGCGTCGAGTTCGTCGGCAACCATCTGTGCCAGCGCCGTCTGAGACCCCTGTCCGAAATCGATATGCGGCGAATAGATCGTGACGCTGTCGTCCGCGCCGATCTTCAGCCACGTCAGGAACGAGCCTTCGCCGGGTTTCGTCGTGAGGCCGACCGCACGACCGCGCACATTGCTGTCGTTCCACAAGACACCGAACACGCCAGCGCCCGCAACGGCGACGCCGCCGATGAGGAAAGCGCGCCGCTTGACGCCCTTGCGCTTG
>JBGSMP010000242.1:0-7446 GCA_041740105.1 Sphingomonadaceae bacterium | reverse complement strand
TGTGTCGCGCGCGAACGGGCAACTGAGCTTTACGGTCACGGATAGCGCGCAGGTAGATGCCGCGCGCGAGGCGTTGCTGTCGGTGACAAGCAATACCACCGGCACACGCGACTGGAATATCGGCGTTAATGACGGCAACCGGATCATCCTGACTGCAGCAGGTTCGGGCGATGAAACCGCGCTAGATCAGGCGATGGACACTGCCAAGGATGTTATCGACCGGCGTATCAACGCACTTGGTACTCTTGAACCGACAATCATCCGGCAGGGCGACAACCGCATCGTGGTGCAGGTGCCGGGCCTCGATGATCCCGAAGCCTTGAAGGCACTGATCGGCAAGACCGCGAAGCTCGAGTTCAAGCTGGTCGATGAACAGGCCGACCCCGATCAGACAGCGAAGGGTACAGCGCGTGTCGGCAGTCAGGTTCTGCCGTATCCATCTAATCCCACTGGCCTTCCCAACATCGCCGTTCGCCGTCTGGGCGGCATTTCGGGCGACAAGCTAGTTAAGGCCGATCCGACATTCGACCAGCAGACCAACGAACCTGCGGTCACCATCCAGTTTGACGGCGACGGCGGCCAGAAATTCGCGCGTATGACTCAGCAGAATACCGGCAAGCTGTTCGCGATCGTCCTTGATGGGCAGGTCATTTCTGCGCCGCAAATACAGGAGCCGATCTTTGGCGGTATTTCGCAGATTTCGGGTAGCTTCACCGTCGAAAGCGCGAACCAGTTGTCGATTGCGCTGCGGTCCGGCGCGCTGCCTGTCGATCTGACCATTGTCGAGGAACGCTCGGTTGGGCCCGATCTGGGTAAGGATTCGATCGAGCGCGGGGTGCTCGCTGCGGTCATTGGTACCACCGCCATTCTGGTGCTGATGTTCCTCGTTTACGGACGCTTTGGGCTATATGCCAACGCGGCCTTGGTCATCAACATCCTGATGATTCTGGGCGTTATGGGCGTTGCTAACGCCACATTGACACTGCCCGGCATTGCCGGTTTCGTTTTGACAATTGGCGCCGCGGTCGATGCCAACGTGCTGATCAACGAACGCATTCGCGAAGAACTCAAACGCGGGCGCCGCGTCGTGCAGGCCATTGAGTTCGGCTATAAAGAAGCGAGCCGCGCGATTTTCGATGCGAACTCGACCAACGTTATTGCTGCGGTTCTGCTGTTCATCTTCGGCTCCGGCCCGATCCGCGGTTTCGCCGTCGTTCTAATGATCGGTATTGTGACCTCGGTATTCACCGCCGTGACACTGACCCGCATGTGGGTCGCCGGATGGGTCAAGCGCACCCGCCCGCAAGAATTGACGATTTGAGGAATAGCCCATGAAACTGCTCAAGCTTGTTCCCGACGATACCAATATTGATTTCCTCAAATGGCGAATTCCGGCGTTCGCGATCAGCATCTTGCTGATGATCGCATCGGTCGGCGCGGTCGCCACCCAAGGCCTGAATTTCGGCGTCGATTTCATCGGCGGCCAGATGATCCGCGCGACATTTACGCAAGCGGCGGCGGCACCCGTCACCGAATTGCGTGAAAAGGTGAGCACATTGGGCTATGGCGAACCGACGATTCAGCGTTTCGGCGCGGAAAATCAGGTTTCGATCCGCATGAAATTGCCCGACGGAGCGGACAAGAATCCGGAAATCGCCAATGCCATGGCGGGCAAGATTACCGACAAGTTGAAAGCCGACTATCCCGGAGTGCGCATCGACGGCGTGGATTCGGTTTCGGGCAAGGTATCGGAGGAGCTGTTCAGCAAGGGTATGCTCGCGCTGCTCGCCGCAATGGCGGGGGTTTCGCTTTATATCTGGATCCGGTTCGAATGGCAGTTCGGGGTGGGGGCGATCTGGTCGCTCGTCCATGACGTGACGCTGACCTTCGGGTTGTTTGCGATTACCGGTTTGGAGTTCGATCTGAACATTATCGCCGCGTTGCTGACAATCATCGGTTATTCGTTGAATGACACCGTCGTTATCTATGACCGGATCCGCGAGAATCTTATGAAGTTCCGCAAGATGGAAATGTCGTCGCTGCTCAATCTTTCGGTCAACGAGACTTTGGCGCGTACGGTGATGACCAGCGTGTCGATTTCGATGCCGCTGCTTGTGCTGGTGTTCTTCGGACCCGATGTCATTTTTGGCTTCAGTCTGGCGATGGCATTCGGGATTGTGATCGGGACCTATTCGTCGATTTATCAGGCCGCGCCGATCCTCATCTGGCTCAAAGTCGGGTCGCACAGTTTCGTGCCGACCGAGAGCGCTACGCCAAAAGCCGAGCGCATGGGCGAAAGCTTCGGCGCGCAGCCTTAAGCAGCGACGCGGCGGAAAAACGCCGCCAGTTGCCGCGCGTTTTCGTCCCATGAGAACGCGCTGACACTGGCGGCCACCGCCTCGCGTGATGGCGGATTGGCGAGTATGTCCTTGATCGCGGCGGCGATGGCTTGGGGTGTGCGCTCTACAATTCGGCCAGCTTCGGGCGTTTTGACGAGTTCGCGGATGCCGCCGACTTCGCTGGCGACAATCGGCGTGCCGCAGGCCAGCGCCTCGACCCAAGCGTTTGCGAGTCCTTCGCTTGACGATACCAGCGCCATGACGTCGGCGGCGGCGAATAAAGCGGGCAGATCATCATGCGGCACGCTGCCCAAAAAGCTGACGCGGTCGGCGACGCCCAGTTCTGCGGCGAGCCTGCGGTAATCGGCTTCGCTTTCACCCTGTCCGGCGAGCATAAGCATCGCATCGGGCAGGTCGGGCAGGGCAGCGATCAACAAATTCTGCCCTTTGCGTGGGATCAGTGCGCCAACACTCAGGATCAGTGAACCAGATATCCCTAATTTAGCCTTTTCCGCTGCGCGGTCGCGGGGCACGAAGCGCGACTGGTCCAGTCCGGTATAATGGATCATGATTTTATCAGCATCCATGCCGAGCGCCACCATATCAGCCTTCAATGCGCCCGATACCGCCAGCAGACCCGCCGCTTTGTCCGCGGCCTCAAGCATTTGCTTTGCGCAGCCCGGTTGCTTGCCCCAATGATGGATATCCGCGCCGCGCGCCTTGATCATGAACGGGATGCCGAGCGCCTCGGACAGTTTCATCGCGGCGGGGCCATCGGGATAGAAGAATTCGGCATCGACCAGGTCAAACCCGATTTCGGCGTGGAGCCGCTTCGCCAACGGCAGCACCGCGCGCGCGATCATGGCGGGGTTAAGCTGACCTCCAATTTTCGGGATGGCGGTAAAGCGCGGGCGATAGACATCGAGTTCGCCCCATTGCTCGTTATGCAGGTCGCCGTGGCGGGCCTGATCTCCAAGCAGGCTCAGCGGCCAAGGGGCGATGCCGATGGGATTGATGACAGTCACTGCAAAGTCGCGCACCGAGGTCAAGGCGGCGGTCTGGCGCTCGACGAATATGCCGAAATTGGGCAGGCTGGTGGCCGGGAACAGCGTTGATAGGGTCAGGATTCTCATTCAGTATTACCGTAGCCCTGAGCCGTCAGCGCGTGAGCGCTGGCGAAAGTCGGAGGGCGCTTCTCCGCCGAAAGCCGTCCTTCGACGGACGCAGCCGCTGCGCGCCTGCTGCTCAGGACTACGGTAATTGAGCAATTCCAGCTTCACAAAGCCCGCACCAATCGCACGGCCTTGGCGATCCATGCAGGGTCGGTGACGACTTGCTGCCGCGCGCCGGCCTCAAGCGGCAATATGTGTAACTTCCCCGCATCGCGGCCCAACAGTCGTCCGAAAATGAACCTCCCGCCAGGTCGCGGCACCAGAACGTCCAAATTGAGCGCGCTGGCAAAAGCCTCGGGCTGCAATTGCTCCATCCAAAGCTCGTCACCACGCCGATATTCGCCCGTCGCCGCCGCTATCCGCATGCCAATCATGTGCCCGCCTATATTGGGCACCATGATCCGCTCTTCCTTCGTCGGCGCGTGCGTGCCATCGTCGTGGAGCACGGCGGCGACGGGGAGATATTGCTGGTCGGGGAGCGCAACCAGATCGCTTGAATCCACACCCAATGCGCCTGCGATGCGGTTGATCCAATTCAGCGATAACACGCGCATTCCCGTTTCAAGCCGACCTATGGTTTGCGCGGTAGTGGCGGGCTTACAACGCTCGGCCACATCGGCCAGCGTCAGGCCTTTTGCCTTGCGTACGTCGCGGATACGGCTTTGCATCGATATTCTCCGATTACCATATAGGTTTGTTCTTTCCTACAAATATCACCGCATGGCAAGTGTGATTCGGATATCATGGAGAACCGCTTATGCCGCGCAAAGCCGCTGTTGCAGAAAAATATATCGACCCTAGGCCGCTTGCCGAGCGTCCCGTTCACGAACCGGGGGCAGGGCGAAAGACCCACCGCACGGTAACCGTCAATTTGGCAGAATCGCCTTTGTCGTGGCTCCATTCGCGCGGGCATTTGACCGACCGTCAGTTGCTCGCCGGCGAAAAGCTGCGCAGCGATTACGAAGCTGGAGCGATGGGACCGAATGTCACAATGCGTTGGGAGAATATTCCGCTCAGCCGCGAAAAGCGGGGGGCACCATCCGGGCTCAACCAGACCGAACGGATGATTTCTGCAAAAGCGCGTTTTGATGGCGCGCTTGAGGCGCTCGGCCCCGATCTGGCGGATATCGCCTGGCGCGTGATCTGTGCGGGCGAAAGCATGCCCGTCGCCGAGCGCGAAATGGCCTGGCCGGTCCGATCTGGAAAACTGGTTCTGCGGATTGCGCTTGATCGCCTGGCTGGATTTTACCGCTTGCCGGGTTAGGATGCCATCTCTTCGACACGCATGGCAAGGTCGAGCCACCGCTCCTCGGCTGCATCCTTCTCGGCGCGGAGGGCGTCGCATTTGGCCGTCAACTCGGCAAAACGCTTCGGGTTGCGCGTGTATAGCGCCGGGTCGGCCATTTCGGTTTCGGCTACCGCAATCTCGCTATCGATTGCCTCGATACGTTTAGGCAGCAGATCATAGTCGCGTTGGTCTTTGTAGGACAATTTCACAGGCCGAGCTGTTGGATTTGCGGCACCAGTTTTGGGCGTTACCTTGTCAGCTCTGCTGCGGGCTTCGGGCCTGTCGCGGCGGTCGCGTTTTTCTTCCCAATCGGCATAGCCACCGGCGATAATGTCGACCTTGCCGGTGCCAGCCAGACCGAGCGTCAGCGTGACTGTTCTATCCAGAAAATCGCGGTCATGGCTAACAATCAACACCGTGCCATCATAATCGGCGATGACTTCCTGCAGCAGGTCGAGCGTTTCGAGATCGAGGTCGTTGGTCGGCTCGTCAAGCACCAGCAAATTGGCCTCGCGGGCAAATTCGCGCGCCAGCAATATCCGCGACTGTTCGCCGCCTGAAAGCGTTCCAATCCGCGCCTCAATGAGTTCGGGATCGAACAGGAATTCCTTGAGATAACCCTGCACATGCTTTCGCACGCCACGCACATCGATCCAGTCGCTGCCGTCGGCCAGCACATCGCGGACACGCTTTTCGGGGGTCAGCAATTTGCGTTGCTGGTCAATGACGATGCCGGTCAGTGTCGGCGATAGCGTAATTTTGCCTGAGTCAGGCTGCGTTTCTCCGGTCAGCAATTTGATGAGCGTGGTCTTACCGGTGCCATTTGCGCCGACGATACCGATGCGGTCGCCACGCTGGATACGCAGCGTGAAGTCGTCGATGATTTTCCTGTCGCCGAAGGTTTTGCAGACGCCCTCGGCGTTGATAACGGTCTTGGTTTTGCTTTCGTCGCTCGACGCACCAAGCTTTGCGACGCCCTGCGGCCCCATCATCGCCGCCCGAGCCGCGCGCATTTCCCACAATTTCGCCAACCGCCCTTGGTTGCGCTTGCGTCGTGCGGTGACGCCGCGTTCAAGCCAATGCGCCTCGATTTTCAGCTTAGCATCAAGCCTGCTGGCATTACGCGCGTCTTCGGCAAACACCTGTTCGGTCCATGCATCATAGCCGCCAAAACCAATTTCGTTGCGGCGCAGCAAACCGCGGTCGAGCCAGAATGTCTGTTTGGTAAGCCGCGTCAGAAATGTCCGGTCATGGCTGATAACCATGAACGCGCCGCGATAGCGGGTCAGCCATTCCTCAAGCCACTCGATGGCGGCAAGGTCGAGATGATTGGTCGGCTCATCCAGCAGCAGCAGGTCAGGCTCGCTCGCCCGCGCGCGGCAAATCGCCGCGCGCCGTTTCTCGCCCCCACTCGCGGTTTTGGCTTCGCGGTCGAGGTCGATGCCCAATTGATCCGCAATCGCGCGCACCGCATATTCGGGCGGGCCTTTTTCGCCATGTACCGCAAAATCCACTAGCCGATCGAAGGCAGCGACATCGGGGTCCTGGTCGAGCATCACGATATTTGTGCCCGGCACGACGACGCGCTTGCCTTTATCGGCCTCGACCGTTCCGGCGACCAGCTTCATCAGCGTAGTCTTGCCCGCACCATTGCGTCCGATCAGCGCCAGCCTGTCGCGCGCGCCGATAAACAGGTCGATATCTTCAAACAGCCATCCGCCGCCTTGCTGAAGGCTAAGTTTTTCGAAGGCGAAGATAGGAGGTTGCGACATAGTGCCGCGCGGATAGGGGGAAGGTTGACCTTGCGCAACCCATCGCGCAAAGCTTCGTCCATGCGCACGATTTATCTCAATGGCGAATATATCCCTGAAACCGAAGCCAAGGTCTCGGTATTCGACCGCGGATTTCTGTTTTCGGACTCGGTTTATGAAGTTGTGTCGGTGCTGGACGGACGGCTGGTTGATTTCGACGGCCACGTTCGCCGCCTTGCCCGTTCGTTGGGGGAATTAGGCATCAAAGGCGCGCCCGACGCCGATTCATGGCTCGCTATCTGTCGCGAACTCGTAACACGAAACGCTGTCGAAGAGGGCATGATCTACTGGCAGGTCACACGCGGCGCGCCTGCTGACCGTGATTTCGTGTTTCCGCCCGAAAACACCGCGCCTACCGTGCTTGCCTTTACGCAAAGCCGCTCGCTCGCCAACAACCCACTCGCCGAGCGCGGTATAAATGTTGTCATATTGCCGGACCTGCGCTGGGGCAGGGCAGATATCAAAACCACCCAGCTGCTGTATGCGTCGCTGATGAAAAATGAAGCCAACGCGCGGGGCGCGGACGACGCCTGGATGGAACGGAATGGCGTCGTGACCGAAGGCACTGCGCAGAATGCGCACATCATCACCAAAGACGGCGTTCTGGTAACCCACCCGCTAAATCGCGAGATATTGCACGGGATTACGCGCGCTGCGGTCCTGCCGATGGTCGCGCAGACCATCGACGAAAGGCCCTTCACCGTCGCCGAAGCGGAACAAGCCGCAGAAGCTTTTGTTTCATCCGCCTCTGGCTTTGTGATGCCGGTGGTAAGCATAAACGGCAAAGGCATCGGCGATGGCAAGCCCGGTTCGGCAACCATTCAGCTTCGCAAAGC
>JBGSMP010000220.1:0-7338 GCA_041740105.1 Sphingomonadaceae bacterium | reverse complement strand
AGGAAGCTTGCCGCCCACCCGTGCGAGGCCCGTCCATAAAGGGCTCCACCCGTCGCCGGAAATCGGGTCGCGAAATCGGTCGGCGTCGTGGCCTGAAGGTCGCCCGATAACGTCAGCCCCGACTGGGCCAGCGTTGCCAGCATCGCGGTTCGGCATGTGTCGATCTCCTGATCGGAATAATGGTGGGTGTCGCCGTTTGCAGGGGCGTTGACGATGATCTGCACGCGTTCGGAAGTGTCGAGGTCGGCGTAATCGAGTCGGTCTTGCGCGCAGATGTAGGCAGTGGGGTGGACGGCAAGCTGGCCATTGGCAATGGCATCGAATTCTGCGCGATAGTCGTCCGAGAAAAAGACATTGTGGTGGGTCAGCGGAAAGCCGTCGGCCTTGACGTTGCCGAGGAAAGTTATCGCCGAAATCGAGCGCGCGGCGGCGGCAAAGGGACTGCCCGTCCTGACGCCAAAAGAACCGGCGGCGAGCGCGGCAGTGTCGGCGTTAAGAACGATCACGTCGGCGTTAAGGCGCTCGCCGTTGGCCAGCTGGACAGCTGATGCGCGGCCCTTGTCAGTCAGTATTTGATCGACGCGGGCATTATAATGAAACCTCGCGCCGTTCTTGATCGCGAGGGCTTCCAGCGCGCGGGCCAGAGCGGAAAGGCCGCCATCGACAAACCAAACGCCCTCGGCTTCGACATGCGCGATCAGCATCAAGGTCGATGGCGCAAGAAACGGCGACGATCCGCAATAGGTCGCGTAACGGCCGAACAGCTGGCGCAGGCGCGGGTCAGGGAAATAGTCGCCAAGGACTTTCCACAGCGATTCGAACGGGCGCATCACGAACAGGTCGCGCGGCCGCTGAGTCGCAAGCCGCCACGCGAGGCCCGGAGCGCTGGTTTTTGGGCTGCGCATGAAGGGCTTGTCGATACAATCATGGACGCGGCGGGCTTCGATGCAAAATCTGGCATAGCCGTGCGCTGCCTCGGTGCCCGCGAACGCGGCGATGGAATCCTCGCTTGCGCGTTGATCGGCAAAAAGATCGAGTTGGTCGTCCCCCCAAGCATGGCGGGCAAGAATCGAGGCGGGCGTCAGATGGATGTGATCGTCAAGTGATGCCCCGCACGCATCGAATATCGCGTCGAAAACCGGCCGTTTCGTAAAGACAGTCGGCCCAGCATCAATGCCGACGCCGCTGACGACATCCTGCCGCACTTTGCCGCCGGGATGCGCCGCCGCGTCGACGACCGTTACATCGCAGCCCTGCGCCGCCAGCAATGCCGCGCTGGTCAGGCCGCCGATCCCCGCTCCGATAATGATGATCCGATCTCCGGACACCGAAACTACTCTCCCGCTTGCCGAATGAATTTATGTCCAGCAAACTGGACAGATGCAACCGACGAATATTCCGGACACCCCGACATGGCAGCAGCGTCGGATCGATTGGCGCAATCGTGTGCTTGCCAGCCCGCGTTTTCGCCGCTTCGCGCTGGGCAATCCGCTGATGCGCGGCATCGGGAGGCGCAAGGCCGAAGGCCTGTTCAATCTCGTAAACGGATTCGTCTATTCGCAAGTGTTGCTCGCTTGCGTGCGCACGGGGCTGGTCGATCGACTCGCACAGGGGCCGGTGTCGGTGGGCGAAGCGGCTTTGCATGCCGGTCTCTCCGCCGAAGCGAGCGATCGCTTGATGAAAGCAGCGGCGGCAATCGACATTGCCGAACGTCTGAACGACGGGCGTTACATGCTTGGGCGGCAGGGGGCCTCGCTGAACGGTAGCCCGGGTCTGGCTGAAATGATCGAGCATCATGCGCTGTTTTATGCCGATCTTGTCGATCCCGTAGCGCTGCTCAAGCGAGCCAAAGGCGGCGGACATTTGGCGGCCTATTGGGCGTATGACGAAGGGCAAGATGCACGCGCGGATGCCGTCGCGCCATATTCGGCGCTGATGGCAGCGTCGCAGGCAATGGTTGCCGAACAGGTTTTGGGGGCATATCGATTCGGGAAACACAACCGCTTGCTTGATCTCGGCGGCGGGGCGGGCGTTTTCGTGCAGGCCGTGGGCGCGGCTTTCCCGCAACTCGAAACAGCAGTGTTTGATTTGCCTGCTGTTGCAGCACGGGCGCCGTCCGGCGTGGTGGCGCATGGCGGCAATTTTTTCGAAGATGCCCTGCCGAGCAACTTCGACATTATCTCTCTCGTTCGAATCATGCACGATCATGATGACGAACCGGTTATGAAACTGCTGCGCAACATTGCGGCAGCTTTGCCGCGCAGGGGTAAAATGCTGATCGCCGAGCCGATGGCACAGACGCCCAGTGCTCGCGGCATGGGCGATGCCTACTTCGGGCTTTATCTATGGGCAATGGGGCAGGGACGGCCGCGCACCATTGACGAGAATATCGCGATGCTGCGTGCGGCCGGCCTTGGCGATGTGCGCGTTCTCCCGACTGACTTGCCGTTGGTGGCACGCGTCATCATTGCTGGACACGACAAAGCGTAAAGTTTTGTTGACAACATAAAGTGTCCAGCTAGAGTGACACTCTGGCCATTGGGGGATCCACCTTCGAGGCGACAGAGGAGGGTCGTATGGACGCCGTTGCGGTCATACTCGAAGCACCGGAGCAGTTGTCGCTCCGTTCGCTTGCCCTCAACGAAACAGCACCCACAGACATCGTCGTCGATATTGCCTGGAGCGGGATCAGCACGGGCACCGAACGGCTGTTATGGTCAGGAAAAATGCCCGAATTTCCGGGCATGGGCTATCCGCTGGTCCCCGGATACGAGTCGGTCGGCCGGGTTGTTGACGCCGGTATCGATGCCCGCGGGCGGATCGGTGAATGGGTCTTTGTTCCCGGGGCAAATTGCTATCAGGGCGCTCGCGGATTGTTTGGCGGCTCTGCCTCGCGAGTCGTTTTGCCGGGTGCGCGGGCCATTCCGGTGGCGGAGTCGCTGAGGGCGAATGGCGTCCTCGTGGCGCTGGCGGCGACGGCCTATCATGCGATTGCGGGACATGTGCTGCCCGACCTGATTGTCGGGCATGGTGTGCTCGGTCGCTTGCTGGCGCGGATCGCGGTTGCAACGGGAACGCCGCCGCCGACCATATGGGAAACCAATGCGTCGCGGACCGATGGTGCCGAGGGATATGCCGTCATTCACCCTGATTCGGACGAACGACGCGACTACAAAGCCATCTACGACGCCAGCGGCGACGGTGCGCTGCTCGACAGCTTGATCGCGCGACTGACGCGGGGTGGGGAAGTCGTGCTCGCCGGCTTCTATGAAGAGCTGAGATTTAACTTCCCGCCCGCCTTCATGCGCGAAGCCAAGCTGCGGATTGCGGCGGAGTTTCTGCCCAGCGACCTTGAAGCCGTCACCGGCATGGTCGCTTCGGGCGCCCTCAGTCTTGAGGGTCTTGTGACTCATACGCGTCCTGCCGTCGAAGCGACGGACGCCTATCCGGTCGCATTCAGCGATCCCGCCTGCCTGAAAATGGTTCTCGATTGGAACACCCTATGACTATGCTCGATCTGGGCGCCCTGCGCGAAGAAGCGTCGCAAGAACCCGATCCCGTCCACACCGGCCCTGTCACCAAAGAAACCCAGATCATCGCGATTTACGGCAAAGGCGGCAGCGGGAAATCATTTGCGCTCGCCAATCTCAGCTACATGATGGCGCAGCAAGGCAAGCGGGTGCTGCTCATCGGTTGCGATCCGAAGTCGGACACGACGAGCTTGCTGTTCGGCGGCAAATCCACGCCGACGATTATCGAAACCAGCGCCGCCAAGAAGCTGGCGGGCGAGGAAATCGGCATCGAAGACGTCTGTTTCCAGCGCGACGGCGTGTTCGCGATGGAACTGGGCGGCCCCGAAGTCGGGCGCGGTTGCGGCGGGCGCGGGATCATCCACGGCTTCGAAACGCTCGAGAAGCTGGGGTTCCACGAGTGGGGTTTCGATTATGTGCTGCTCGATTTCCTCGGCGACGTCGTCTGCGGCGGGTTCGGCCTGCCGATCGCGCGCGACATGTGCCAGAAAGTGATCGTCGTCGCATCGAACGACCTGCAATCACTTTATGTTGCGAACAACGTCTGCAAGGCGGTTGAATATTTCCGCAAGATGGGCGGCAATGTCGGCGTGGCGGGCATGATCCTGAACAAGGACGACGGCACCGGCGAAGCCAATGCGTTTGCGGCGGCAGTCGGCATTCCGGTGCTGACCGCAATCCCCGCGAATGAAGACATCCGCAAGAAATCCGCCAATTATCAGATCATCGGCAAACCTGGTGGTCAGTGGGCATCGCTGTTCGAGAACCTCGCCGAAAATGTCGCGAGCGCACCGCCGCTTCGCCCGACACCGCTCGATCAGGACGGGCTGCTCGGGCTGTTCAGTGCGGACATTACCGGCGCTGACTACACGCTGCGCCCCGCGACACAGGGCGATATGCGCGGCAAGGCATTCGTGCCCAAGGCCAGTCTCGAAGTGGTTTACGATGCAGTCTGAGGGCGCCTGCAATAGCGGTTCGACGCTTCGGGATGCCGCGATTGCGGCTGGCAAGTCCGACGTGATCGATCGTTATGATGCGGATTACCCGAAGGGTCCGCACGATCAGCCGCAATCCATGTGCCCAGCCTTCGGGTCGCTCCGGGTGGGCCTGCGCATGCGGAGGACCGCAACGATCCTGTCGGGGTCCGCTTGCTGCGTTTATGGATTGACGTTCACCTCGCATTTTTATGGGGCACGGCGCTCGGTCGGTTATGTGCCGTTCAGTTCGGAAACGCTTGTGACCGGCAAGCTGTTCGAAGACATCCGCGACGCGGTCTATCAGATTGCCGATCCGGCGCTGTATGACAGCGTCATCGTCACGAACCTGTGCGTGCCGACCGCCTCTGGCGTGCCGCTGCAATTGCTGCCCAAGGAAATTAATGGCGTCCGGATCATCGGCATCGACGTGCCGGGCTTCGGCATCCCGACACATGCCGAAGCCAAGGACGTTCTCGCGGGGGCCATGCTTGCTTATGCCCGCGCCGAAGCGGAATCGGGGCCGGTTGCGGCGCCAAAGGAGCGTTCGGCATTGCCGACGGTCACGCTGCTTGGCGAGATGTTCCCGCTCGATCCGGTCGGGATCGGCCAGATGCTTGCGCCACTTGGGTTAGCCGCAGGGCCAGTCGTCCCGACACGCGAATGGCGCGAGCTTTATGCGGCACTCGATTGTGCAGCGGTGGCAGCGATCCATCCTTTCTACACCGCCAGCATCCGCGAATTCGAAGCGGCAGGTCGGACCGTCATCGGTTCGGCGCCCGTCGGCGTGGATGGGACCGCGGCGTGGCTTGACTCGGTGGGCAAGGCTTGTGCGATTGCGCAGGACAAAGTCGACGACGCCAAGAACAAATTCCTGCCAGCGATCCGCGACGCACTCGCCGCCAAGCCGATCAAAGGCCGGATCACGGTTTCGGGCTATGAAGGCTCCGAACTGCTCGTCGCGCGCCTGTTGATCGAAAGTGGCGCGGATGTGCCTTATGTCGGCACGGCGTGCCCGCGCACTGTCTGGAGCGATCCCGACCGCGAATGGCTGATCGCGCGCGGGGTCAAGGTTCAGTATCGTGCCAGCCTCGAAAATGATCTGGCCGCCGTCGACGGTTATCAGCCTGATCTGGCGATTGGCACGACGCCCGTGGTGCAGCATGCCAAGGCGAAGGCGATCCCGGCGCTTTATTTCACCAATCTGATTTCGGCGCGGCCGCTGATGGGCGTTGCGGGGGCGGGGTCGCTGGCCACTGTCGTAAATGCAGCACTCGGGAACCAAGCGCGCTTCGACAAGATGAAAGCCTTTTTTGAAGGCGTCGGCACCGGCCACAGCGCGGGTGTCTGGGAAAAAACGCCTGTCGATCGCCCCGAATATAAAGCCAAGTTCGCGGCAAAGCGCATTGCAGCGGCCAAAGCCGAAGAGGCTGTGGGCGTATGACGCTGATCCTCGATCATGACCGCGCTGGCGGATACTGGGGCGCGGTTTACGCGTTCACCGCGATCAAGGGATTGCAGGTCATCATCGATGGCCCGGTGGGCTGCGAAAACCTGCCCGTAACGAGCGTGCTGCATTACACCGATGCGCTGCCCCCGCATGAGTTACCGATTGTCGTGACAGGTCTCGGCGAGCAGGAACTTGGCCGCGATGGCACCGAAGGCGCAATGAAGCGCGCCTGGGCAACGCTCGATCCCGATCTGCCCGCCGTCGTTGTGACGGGCAGCATTTCCGAAATGATCGGTGGCGGGGTCACACCCGAAGGGACGAATATCGTGCGCTTCCTGCCGCGCACGATCGACGAGGATCAGTGGCAATCCGCCGACCGCGCGCTGACATGGCTGTGGACGCAATTCGGCCCCAAAAAGGTGCCTGGCCCGCGCATTCTGCCCGAAGGCGCTAAGCCGAAGGTCAATATCATCGGGCCGATGTACGGCACGTTCAACATGCCATCCGATCTCGCCGAAATCCGGCGACTGATCGAAGGGATTGGTGCCGAAGTCGCGATGGCGTTCCCGCTGGGCAGTCACCTCGCCGACGTCCGCAAGCTGGCCGACGCAAGCGTCAACGTCTGCATGTATCGCGAATTCGGGCGCGGTTTGTGTGAAACCCTTGAGCGCCCGTATCTGCAAGCACCGATCGGGCTTGAATCGACAACGCTGTTCCTGCGCAAGCTGGGCGAATTGACCGGCCTCGATCCAGAGCCGTTTATCGAACGCGAAAAGCACACGACGATCAAGCCGCTGTGGGACTTATGGCGCTCGGTTACGCAGGACTTTTACGGCACTGCGAGTTTTGCCGTCGTCGCGACCGAAACCTACGAACGCGGCATCCGCAATTTCCTCGAAGGCGACATGGGCATGCCCTGCACGTTCAGCTTCCGGCGAACCGCAGGCGTGAAGCCCGACAATCAGGCTGTGATCGACGCGATTTGCGCGACACCGCCGCTGATACTGTTCGGGAGCTACAACGAACGCATGTATATGGCCGAGCACGGCACCCGTGCGATGTATATCCCGGCGTCGTTCCCCGGTGCGGTGATCCGGCGCCACACGGGCACGCCGTTCATGGGTTATTCCGGTGCGACTTATCTGATGCAGGAAGTCTGCAACGCGCTGTTCGATGCGCTGTTCAACATCCTCCCGCTCGCCGGGCAGATGGACAAAGTCGAAGCGACGCCAGCGCGGCCACATGCAGAAATCCACTGGAACGATGATGCCAAGGACGCGCTCGATGCGATCGTTGAGCGCGAACCCGTGCTGGTGCGCATTTCCGCCGCCAAGCGCATCCGCGATGCGGCCGAACGTGCGGCGCGCCGTGCGGGCGAAGCTTC
>JBGSMP010000209.1:0-2290 GCA_041740105.1 Sphingomonadaceae bacterium | reverse complement strand
AGCGCGGTCACTTCGCCCGGCAGCGCCGTGTTTACCGCGCCAGCGTCGCGAGTCAGGGTCGCTTGCGCGAGGTTGTTCGAAAGACCGCTCGTCGGGGCCGGGTCGCCGCCTGCGGGCGGGACGAAGGTGTCAACCGTAATGCCGGTGGCAAGGTCGGTGCAAAAATCGCGCGGGTCGCCAATTTCAATGCAGATCGCGCCAAAATCGCCATCCGTACCATCAGGGCCGAGTTCAGGTGTAGTCGGCAGGCCGTTTACGACTTGGCCTTGCGCATTGATGACCCGGTAAGCGGGATCAAGCAGTGTCGTCCAACGGCTGGCGTCTTCCCAGTTGCCGTTGCCGGCGACTGCGCCGACATAGCGATAGGGGTTGGTCGCAGCGATATATTGCCAATAGAGCGACAGCGGCTGGTAAAAGCTGGTGGTGCCAAGCGAGCTGAACGGCTGGCCGGGGAAAAATCGCGACCCGCCCGAAAGCACGCCGATTACCAGATCTTCGTTCGACAACGTGTTGTTGGCTGCATCCAGAATCAGCGGGCCGCCCGAATCCCCGCCCGCTGTGGTGCCTTCGTTGGGCAGGGCTTCGTCACGGTGGATGTT
The DNA here is from genome assembly GCA_041740105.1 of Sphingomonadaceae bacterium. Lineage (GTDB taxonomy): Bacteria > Pseudomonadota > Alphaproteobacteria > Sphingomonadales > Sphingomonadaceae > Sphingomonas_O. Next base: position 1,691 of record JBGSMP010000209.1, on the reverse strand, counting down.
GAAGTCGGCAAAGAAATCGCGGTCCTGCGAATCGAAATCGAGCTGATACAGGTTCTGCTGGAAGGTCGGCACATCGGGGCCGAAGATAATGTTGTCGCGATCATCGAGCGAAAAGAACCCGCCCAGCAAGTTTTCGGCAGCGCGGCGGCGGAAATCGACGTCTCCCACCTCGCCATCGAACGCATTGCCAGTTACACCATAGCCGACGATATTGACATGATAGCCGGTGCCGCGCACCGGATCGATCGAAGCGGGCGCAGGCAGGGTCGAGAACAGCAGCGCCCAAGTCGGGATGCCGGCGGCGGGCGTATCAAGGCTGGCAAGCGCAATGTCGGCTTCAATGAAGCCAAGCCCGAAGGCGTCCTGCAACGAGCGCTGATCGTAAAAGATGCGATTGATGTTGAACACGGCGAGGTCAGGGTTGCTGGCAAAATTGTTGTTGAACCAATTGACCAAGCCGGGGAACGCATCGACATTAAACGAAAACGCGGCAGGGATGTTGTCGGCGTTGTAGTCTGTCTCGGGGCGATCATTCACGCAGTGCGCCGCAAACAGAACCGTGCGCGGGTTGATCAACGTGCCGGTGCAGACTGAGTTATCGGCGCGGAAAAACTGACCGACCCCGCGAAACTCGTCATCTTCGTCAACAATTGCTTCGGAATCAGTGGTTTCGTTCGGGATCACGGCCAGCGCGGGCGTGGCGGCGAGGACCGAAAGCGCGGCGAAAGCGGTGCCTGCCAAAAGCCGACGACGGCGGGTGTTGTGCGTGTTCATGAGTGCCCCTCTGAAATTTGCTGTAATCCAACCCTAAGTAATGTGCCGTATCTATCGTCTTACCGACCTGATACAATTTAAAAAAGCGACGCGAGCTAGGCTTTTGCGCGAATGTGTTTCGGCGTGGCAACAGCACAGAGGCATAACCAACTGGCAGCGTGGTTCCCAAGCTACCCGTGGGCGGCGACAGCCGTCAGTTGCTGCGTAAATGTCAGCAGCAGCTGTGAGGTGCAGCGATACCCAATATCCACGGCGACGTAATTTGCGGTCGCTCCTAAACAAAAGGGCCGCGCGGATATCCGCATGGCCCTTTCGTTATTCAGATTGCCTGACGGATCGGGCTTACATGCTATAATACATGTCGTATTCGACCGGGCACGGAGTGGTTTCTGTGCGGATCACTTCTTCCCACTTCAATTCGGCATAGGCTTCGATCTGGTCCTTGGTGAACACGTCGCCCTTGAGCAGGAACTCGTAATCAGCCGCCAGCGAATCAAGTGCCTCACGCAAGGAACCGCACACGGTCGGCACTTCGGCGAGTTCGGCCGGCGGCAGATCGTAAAGGTTCTTGTCCATCGCGTCGCCCGGGTGGATCTTGTTCTCGATCCCGTCGAGACCCGCCATCAACAGCGCCGAGTAGCACAGGTAGGGGGTTGGCCATCGCATCGGGGAAACGGAATTCCACCCGCTTGGCTTTCTCGCCCGCGCCGTAAGGAATACGGCATGAGGCTGAACGGTTGCGCGCCGAATAGGCCAGCAACACCGGCGCTTCGAAGCCCGGCACCAGCCGCTTGTAGCTGTTGGTGGTCGGGTTGGTGAAAGCGTTCAGCGCCTTGGCATGCTTGATCACGCCGCCGATGAAATAGAGGCACATGTCCGACAGACCGGCATATTCATTGCCGGCAAACATCGGCTTG
>JBGSMP010000208.1:0-2166 GCA_041740105.1 Sphingomonadaceae bacterium | reverse complement strand
CGCGCGGTCCGCCGCGCCGCCGTCCTGCACCGAGATCGTCGCGATGCGGGTTGCAAAAACCGGGACATCGAGCGGTGTCGAGGGGCGGGCATGCGCTTCGGCCAGCAGCCGGTCGCGGTCGGGGTGATACGTCAGCGTCATCGGTATTGGTATGCCCCTGAAGAACGCCATCGCTACCATGGAATTTCAAATACACGAAGCCGATTGCGGTTGTTTTGCTTTGGTGTATTTACCCCGCAGCACCTACGGTGGTGTCGATGAAATTAATGGAGAGTCGAATGGTATCGATCCGGGCGTCCTTGGGATTGACCGCAGCAATATTGGCCATGGCAACGATGTCGGCCTGTTCGCAAAAGCCCGCCGAAGAACCGGCAGCAACGGCACCGGCTGACACTGCAGCAACGCCACCCGCCGCAGCGCCTGCGGCTGCCCAAAAGGTTGCCGTCGACAATGTCGATACCGTCGATGGCGTGACATATGCGTCGCTGACTGGTGATGCCGCTGCCGGCGAAAAAGCGTTCGCCGTCTGCAAGACCTGCCACGCCGTCGAAGCTGGCAAGAACATGGTTGGCCCATCGATGCATGGCTTGCTTGGTCGCACGTCGGGCACCGTTCCCGGCTACAGCTATTCGACGGCAAACAAGAACAGCGGCATCGTCTGGAACGAAGCCAAGTTGTTCCAGTATCTCGAAACGCCACAGCGTATCATTCCGGGCACCAAGATGACCTACACCGGTCTGAAGGATCCGCAGAAGCGCGCCGACGTCATCGCTTACCTGAAGACGAAAGCCTAAACCAAATTGTGCTCCGGGCCTGACCCGGAGCCTTGCGGATCGAGCATGCACAAATCCGGCAAGGCTCCGGATCAAGTCCGGAGCACCGGCGGCGCATAACAACGCGCTTCTTTAAATGAGCTTACGGTGTCGCAAGTCCGCCAGATGGAGCGGCAGCGACACCGTCAGCCAGATGGCAACCCATTGCCATCCCGCGTCGGTCATTGCGGCGCGCAACGCGAGCATCATCGCGGCGCCCGGCAATATTGTCAGCACGACCGTAAGCGCACGCCGCTTCAGCGCGATCAGGATGACGGCTTCAAGCGCCATGAAGGCCAGCACGAGATCGACGGCGTGGCCGGTTTTGAAAAACGCCTCCACTAAGCCCGCGACAGCCCGAGCAAATGCCCCATGTCCTTGAAGAAAATCTTCACATGCGCGGCCGGTTTCGCGCGCACCAGCTTCTTGTTCATATACGCATCCCACGTCAGCTGCTGGACATCGGGATCGGCGCACATCTTGACGAAGCGCTCGCGCCGCTTGTCCGACGAATACCAGAAATATTGCATCATCCCGAGCACCCAGAACACGCGGCCATGATCGCGCATGAACGCCTTTCGCGCCGTGCGTAGCGCCGCCGGTTTGCCGCTCGTCAGAAACGCATCGACGGCAACCGCCGCCATCCGCCCGCATTCGAGCGCATAGTAAATCCCTTCGCCTGATGATGGCGCGACAACCCCCGCTGCGTCACCGCAGACCAGCAGATCGCGGCCATTGTCCCACCGTTTCAGCGGCTTCATCGGGATCGGTGCGCCTTCGACGCGGATCGTTTCAGCGTCTGCCAGCCCGATCGACTCGCGCAATGCCTTGGTCGCGGGACGCAGGGCAAAACCCTTTTGGGCGCTGCCCAGACCGACACTTGCCGTCTCGCCATGCGGAAAAACCCAGGCGTAAAAATCGGGCGAGAATTGCCCCTGATAAAATACATCGCAGCGTTCGCGGTCGAAGCCGGTTTCGGGCGTCTTGATCACTTCATGATAGGCAAAAACGCATGGCACATTGTCCGCGCCTTTGAGATTGCCGCGCGCGACACCCGATCGTGCGCCATCGGCCCCGATCACGGCCTTGGCCCGCACGCGCATCAGATCACCCGAATTCGGCTCGCGATAGACGATGATTGCCGTGCCGTCTGCATCGCGCTCGAGCGACTCATAGGTTCCCGTCCGCCGTTCCGCACCCGCAAGTGCGGCCCGCGCGCGCAGCCATTCGTCGAAATGTTCGCGATCGACCATGCCGACATAGCCGTTGTTGCCGACCGGCATGTCGACGGTTTTGTTCGACGGCGCGATCATCCGCGCGCATCGCGCTTTGGCAACGATCTGGCTGTCGGGAA
>JBGSMP010000328.1:0-1729 GCA_041740105.1 Sphingomonadaceae bacterium | reverse complement strand
GGTGTGCGGGCGGAACGTATTCGTTTTCTTCGCGACATTTGACTGTGATGGTCGCCAAGGCACTACGATCGGCCAGAAGACGAAGTCTTCCTTCCATCCGCTCGATCTCCTCAAACACCTCCCTGCACACAACTCGATTGCCACGAGGTCTCTGTTTCGTGGAACCGAGCAAATTGTTGTCTTCGTATGACTCACGAGCGAAACCGATTCTTCGGTCGGTCGATTCGGTCCCAACTCTTGGGTGCTTAGAAACTCTCTCGGTTAACAGCTTATGTTAACCCGATCCCATGTTTTTTCGTGGCGGCAATGGGTTAACACGAAGTGAGGCAAGGGTCGCCGACCCCCCCACGCAAAATTCGTTCGTTAGTTTGTCCAGTTTTTAGGTTAGGCGAGACACATGGTTTTGAGCAAATCCCGGTTGGTCGGTGTGGCGTCTCGGTTCGAACTCTCCTAAATGCTACTTTGTGCCGGATTTATCGTTGCTGTCAACCTGGCACATGATTTCTTGATGATTAACGCTCACGGTTAATGAGTCGTGGGTTGTCTTTCTTGCAACGGATCGAGATCGGGTGATGGTTTTGCCAGCTCTGTTTGTGGGCGGTCGATCGAGCTGAACGAATGCTCCAGTCAGTGACTTTGTGATGTGCTTGTTTGCCCGTTAAAAATCCGGTGAATCCGCAACTGGAATGTCGAACGGAACGCCGACGATAAGGCCGAGTTTAGTTGGTAGGCCGATGCCGATCGGTCAGAGCCTCGGTACTTCGTCCAGCGATCGTGATCGTCTATAATGAGAGCCTACCTCAAGAGCAAGGGAATTGAAGTGACGGCGACAGAAGTCGAACTTGAATACGAACGGCGTTGGAAAGCGATGTCGCCCGCCGAGAAAATTTCTCGGAGCGCTGCAATGTTCGCTTGGACGCGGCAACAAATTTCCAGACGAATTCGGAGCGATTCCCCAAGTCTATCGGACGAAGAACTTAAATGGCATGTCGCATTGAAGCTCTACGAGCGAGAACCGGAAGTGGTCAAGCTCATTTGGGAGCAGCTTTCCAATGTTCCCCGTTGAAGCATTTGAAAGGACGATCGGAAAGTTTGTCTCAATTGCGGAGTCGATTGACCTTCCTTTTCACTTGACTGGCGGCTCAATCAGCTCGGCATACGGTGAACCACGCCTTACACAGGACATCGACATCGTTGTTTCGCCGGCCGTCGCAAAGCACCGAGTAGATGATTTGATCGATCAACTTGCATCTTCCGATTTTCTTTTCACCGAAAGTGTCGTTCGACAAGCGATTCAAACAGGAGATCTGTTCCAGCTTCTGGACAGGAGTGAAAGCTTGAAGGTGGATATCTATCCAAGGGAATTGATACCCGGCGAGCTGCAGCGGTCTCAAACACTAGAACTGTTCGAAGGAGTGTTTCTCCCAGTGGTCTCGCGTACCGACGCTGCGATTTCGAAACTCATTTGGATCGACAAAGGAAGCCAGCGTAGCCGTCGAGACTTTCGAGGTATCTTCAGTGATTGCGATTTAGCGCAGCAATCAGAAATTCGAAACGTAGCCACTGGATTGCATTTATGTGAGCTGCTTGATGAAGTTCTCGCCGAATCCGATGAAATCCGCTGATCCTGATCTCCTTTTTACTTCGTTCTGACGGTCCAACTGCACTTCACGATCGAAGTGCAATGGAAGTGAAGGTCTCGCGTTAATATCGAATCAAGTGTCGGGAC
>JBGSMP010000181.1:0-8345 GCA_041740105.1 Sphingomonadaceae bacterium | reverse complement strand
AGCGCAGGCATCAGCAGGCGCACCGACATCAGCGTATCGCGACCGAAATAGGTGTTGAAGCGCCACGACCCCGCCAGAAATTTCTCGCGGTAGCTCATGAAGGCAAGCGCATTGCGCGCCGCCGGATCGGCAGCGGCGCGCGTGTTCAGCAACTCGTCGATCCGCAAGGGCGTCAGCGGCGTGTCGCCGGTCAGTGCCGTAATTTCCATGCGGATGCGCCCGTTGGCAGCGGCAAGTATCTTGCCGCCCTCGACCCGCCCGTCAAGTATCCGCAGCGACAGCTCATAGCCCGGCTCGCCGCCGATCCGGTCGCGGCGATAGCGGATGGTTGCGCCGTTCACTTGTGGTTCGGTCCGCACTTCGGCCGGAAATCGGCCGACGGCCTGATAATCGCGCAGGAAGCGGACATTGGAAAGGACGCCCTGTTTCAGGCGCAGCGATGGCGCATCGATGCTGGCGATCGTTACCACCCCGTTCAGCCCGTCGACTGTCACCGGCGACGGCGGGCTTTCGAGCCGCCACTGCGCCGGTTTGGCAATCGGGTCGAACCACAGACCGACGCCGCTGTTGCCGGCCGGAAACGCAACCAGAATGCGCGGATCGTTGCCTGAACGCAGCAGGACATGCGCAGCGGCGGCCCCGTCACGAACGAAGGCATTGAGGTTCTGCCCCTCGTCGATCCGATACGCGATTTCGGGCGTGTCTGCGCCCGAAGCACCCGTTGCGACCAGTGCAATGCCAATGACACTCGCGAACCGCAGCATTCTATACATTGCCGTATCTCCAGCGAAGGCGGCGGAACGCATGCGCGCCCACCGCCTTCTTATATCCGATCGAGCCTATCAGAAGCGGAGCGTCACCGAACCCCCATAGGTCGGCCCGACGATACCGCGGGCATAAAAGAACCCCGACGATGCGTTCTGCGTCTGACCCTGGCGCGGATTGCCTTCAGTCAATCCGACGACGTCGAAGATGTTGTCTGCATTGAGGCTAACCTGGAGATTTTCGGTCGCATTGATCGACACGCCGAGGCTCGTCACGCCATAAGCCGGGAGCGCGATGCCATTTCCCGAATCGGCGAAGATGCGACCGACATATTTATAGCGTCCGTAAACCTCGCCCAGACCGTTCGGCAGCTTGAATGTTGGCGTGACCGTGAACAGCTTTGCCGGCGTCCGTTCGGGGCGATTGCCGTCGAAGGTCGGTTGCGGAACGCCGTTCAAGCGCAAGTTATTGAGCTTTGGTTCCTGGAGAACGCCGGTGAGAGCGACTTCGAACCAGTCGACGGGGCGAATGACCGCATCGAGCTCAATGCCCTTGGTGCTTAAGTCCGCCTGAAACCCCGTCTGCTGCGTCGGATCGACGGGATCGATGAAGTTGTAGAACTGATCCTTGAAGTCGGTCTTGAACACGGTCAGCGACGCATTGATGAAGCGACGATAGGCCACGCGCGCACCGACTTCGTAGAGCGTGATACCCGTCGTGGGATTGACGCCGTTGGTCTGGAAACCGCTCGCGTAACGCGCATAGACCGAAAAGTTGGGCGAGAAGAGATAGTTCGCGCCGACTGTATAGGCGGCCTTTCGCTGGGTTCTATTGGTAACGGTATAGGTTCCGTTGAATGTCGAGCCGACATTGCGCACCACGCCGACGACACCGGGTTGCACCGGCTGATTGACCGTGGCGGAATTGCCGTCGCGGAATTCGGCTCGGTCGCTTTCCCAACGGACGCCGCCATCGATGCGGATGTTCTCGCCGATCTGCAACTCATCGTTGACATAAAGCGACAGCGATTTGTCGCTCGATTGCCTGATGCCCGCACCCCAATTGCCATAGGAAATCAAGCCATTGTCGCTCAATGTGCCGATGACGTTGTTGGCCCCGTCGAGCGCAACGATATCATAGATATCGCTATTGTTCTTTACATCGTTGACGACGGGTGCCGTTGCCGACTGGTTCTGGGATCGCCGCACATCATAGTAGAGCACGCCCGCGGTCAGCGAGTTCTTGAAGCCTTCGCTTTCGAACTCCCAGCGCGCGCCGAAGTTCGAGCCGAAGTCGTGGCCCGACTGGAAATCATGATTGAGCGTCGTCTGTTGCAGGAAACCATTGCCGTTGAGCGCGTTCAACGTGGCCACCTCGTTCGAACCCGTCACGACTCCGGTGCGCAAGTTCTTGATGCCGAACCGCGTCGTGGTCGGGAATGCCGCCGTTCCCGCAGTAAGCAGACTGTCAATCGGAGAGCCTGCACCAGGAGTCAGGTAAGCAACGGCGCTGGCAAGTCCGGCATTACCCGTCCCCGAACCGGGGAACAGGCCATTGAAGTCATCAGTCAGGCCAAGATAGCGCGCGCGCCCGAAAAGCTGGATCGATTCCGACACCGGAACCTCGACGTCGAGGCGGATCTGCTTGGTCTTGACGCGAACGCCTTCGCTCAGCCTGAAATCGCGGAAGCCATCGGGCTCGACAAAGGTGGAAACCGGGACCGAAATCCTTCCGAATGCAGTCCCGCCGAGATTGTCGCGCTGGGCATCATAGCCCGCGACGCTGCCCGGCTTACCGTTGGTGAAGGAATAAGGTTGGCCCGCATAATAAGCCGCCTTGAGGTCGCCGATCTTTCCCGTGAGGCGCGCAAAGCCGCCGCTTGGGAAGCGATATTCGAGCATCGCTTTCACGCGATAGCCGTCATAATTGAACGGATTGCGCCGCACACCGGGCGAAGACTGAATGTAGCCGCCGACATTGAACGAGAGATTCTCGGCGATCGGTGCCGAAAAGTAGAAATCGCCGCGCTTCAGCCCGTAACTGTAGGCGGTGACGCGCGCGATCCCCTCGGGTTTCGTGAAGTTCGGCTTCTTCGAGATAAAATTGATCGTGGCACCGGCGCCGTTTACGGTCAGGACGCCCGATGAGCCGCCCTTGACCGCCTCGAGCCGGTCGATTGTGATATCTTCGGAAAAGAAGAAATCCGCGCCGCCGCCGCCGTAAATGACGGGAAGCCCGTCCTCCTCGAGCTGTATGAAGCGCTGCCCACCGCCCTGCAAACCGCGGACCGAATAATTGTTCGAAAGCTCGCCCGCCGTGCCCTCGACGAAGATGCCGGGGATCAGTTCGAGGAGATCTGCCGTTGACCGCGGTGCCTTACGGCTGATGTCTTCGGACGTCGCGATCGTGATATCCGCAGACGAAGTGATCAGCGGACGATTGCGCGTCGTCTGACCCGTGACGATGATTTCAGCCCCCTCGGTTGCGTCATCGGCTGCACTCTCTGCGACCTGAGCTAAACTCGGTGTTGCCAGAAAAGCCGAACCCGCAAGAAGCGCAGCCCTCAAAGTGATCCGCATCGTCATCGGTTTCTCTCCCTAAATCTGCGCCTCCTTCTTTGAAGAGGGCCTGCGCCAAAACTTAAAACGATTGCATAACTATTGCAATCGTTTGTTTTGAAAGAGGGGAAGTGGGCGACGATCCACGAGTTCAACCGGAGTCGCGAACAATCAATCGGGGCTTCATCACCAACGAATCAGTCTCTTCACCCGCAATCCGGCAAAAGAGCTTCGCGATCATTGCGGTGGCCCCATTGGCGATGTCCTGTTGGACCGTCGTAAGTCGCGGCACCGTCTGCATCGCAAGCGCAAGATCATCGAACCCAACCACGGCGACTTGGCGCGGAACGTTGATCGAGCGATCGGCAAGCGCACGCAATGTTCGCATGGCGATCATGTCGGATGCCGCCAGAATGCCGTCGAACTCCCCCTCGATCATCGCGACATGGCGGGTTATGTCGGCTTCCATATCATCGACAGCGAGATGGATCGGCAGCAGCGCCACGTCCATCCCCTTGGCTTTCGCAGCCGCTTTAAAGCCGTTGTAGCGTGCCGCAATTTCGATCCCACGAGTGTCGCCCAGAAAGGCAAGGCGACGCGCGCCTCGGGCTATTAGGTGATCTGCCGCAAGCCCCCCCGCAGCCACATTGTCCATACCAACCGAACAATGATTCTGGCCAGATTGGTGCTGTCCCCATGCCACGAGCGGGCGGTATCGCGACGCGACGCGTTCGATCGCTTCGAACTGATCCGATTGGCCGATCAACAGGACGCCGTCGAGCATGCCCGAATCGACGATACGGCCAAGCCAGTCATCGCTGTCGGGAATAACCCGCGAGAGTAGCAGGTCATGACCGTTTTCAGTGATCAGATCGGCGAGTGCGGCGAGCATCGTCATGAAGAACGGGTCGGAAACATGCTGGTGCCGCTCATGGCCCAAAGGTATGACAACGCCGATCAATCCCGTGCGCCTGGTCCGCAAGCGACTGGCCATCTGGTTCGGTCGAAAGCCATGTTCGCGGGCTAGGACCTCGATTTTCTCGCGGGTGTGGGTGCTGACCAGCGAGCTCCCCGTCAATGCCCGCGAGACCGTGCCCGCCGAAACTCCGGCGAGTCGCGCCAGATCGTTGATGGTCCGAACGCGTCGTTCTTGACTTTGCTCGTCGCGGTTATTTGTCCCCATCGGTGTGAAGATACCTTGCCCTGCGACAACGGCAAGAGGCGCTCGTCGCAATCGCTGGGAACCGGACCATCATGGTACGACCAAACCTGCACGACTTCCGTCGAGCCACACACGGAGCATCGGCGCCGGGCCACCGACGAATGCGGCGCGGCGCTCTTTAGCGTCACGCGGGATGTCAGGTGCGCCAGGCATGTCAGCAAAGCTCCAGACCGACAGATTGGGGAGCACCTGAAAACTATAGGATTGCGATGGCGCAGAGTCGGGGTTGCCGAAAACGAGGCCAGAGCCGTTGAGAGGTCGCCAAGGGTCGCCCCAGCGATCGGCGACCACACCATAGAGCCCGGTTGGACCTATTGGACCACCGACCTTAAAGACCTTGGCTTGCGTCGACCAAAATAGATAAACCAGCCCGTCGTGTACGACGACATGCGGGCGCTCGAGTTCGTTGTTGAGATCGTCTGCGCGGACGAGTGGCGGTAACAGCTTCCAGACAGTTTCAGTCTTGCTTGCAACACCGATTACACCGTTCCAACAACTGTCGACGGCGGGATCGGACGCCGTAAACAGCAGATGCGCGTTCCCCGAGCAATCACGAACGAAAAACGGGTCGCGAAACGCCTTGATCGTTCCGATTGCTGCTCCGCCCGCCATCTGGGTTTCGTAGAGCATGCCATCCGCCGCAACACTTTCTGCGGGTTGCTGCCAGTTCGAAAGACTGGGCGTGTCTTTGATAAGCTGAAGATCGGCTCCGGTTTCGAACAGTCGCTGCGTATAACTCAACACCGCCTCGCCCTTTCGCCCGGCCACGGTGAAAAACAAGTTTAGCCGGTCGCCCGCCCGCGAAAGCGTTGCCGAGCCCGACCATTCGCGTGTCCCCGCGGAAAGGTTAGGCGGTAGCAATGGCCCCAGATCGCGCCAGTTGTCTGCGGTCAGATGAAATAAACGCAATCGCGCGATATGGTGGCGGTCTTCAGGGTCGGGCGCCTTGGGGGCCGTCAGCGCGATGACGAGCAGGCCGCCTGCGATTGCCGCGAGCGAGCCATTGTCCTGGAGCACGGGCCAGTGGTCCCAGAAGTCGTGTCCGCGCAGAATATCGGGCACGTCGCTCCGGCTGAATTCGGGCGCCACAGAGTGTGCCTGCGTACCGATCTTGGCAACATGTTCGGGTAGCCAGCGGAAAGGCAACATCTTCGGGCACGACCTATCGAGAACGTTATCGGACGTAGCGGTGAATACCGCCTATGCAATCCTTTGCAACCGCAAAGCCGGAACGAGCGATTCTGATCGTTACTCGACTGCGATCAGGGACGCCGCCGCCAGTGACCATGAATAGTCTCCACCCCGGATCGTCGACGGCGTCTACCGTGACACCGAACTCCTGCTCCCATTCCTCATCGCGCTGGGTTAGGGTATCCGCCGGGAAGTTTCGTTCGCATTCCCGCCAACAATTTGCATTTTGTCGCAACCGGCGAGGGCATGGTCGTCATACAGTCGTCAGGATCGGGCGTATTCACGACCATTCCTGCCAAGTGACCGGCTGTCCAGCACTGATCCAAACATATTCGCCGTCAGCTGAATAAATGGCTGCTTTTGGAACCAAGAATCGGCGCCCCAAACGTCACAAATGTTGGCGTAACGGTTGCAGAGACGCGTCAAACAAGCGTCCGTTTGCGGGGACCAGTCAAGCCGGGTCAGACGACCGAATTTTTCGGCCCTTCCCCTCGGGTCCTTACGTGCCTTGCTTCGGTTTCCGCGGCTTGGGTACTGGCAGTTCGGCCGCCGTGACGCGCAGCAGCTCGCCGAGCCATTCGGCATCGTCCCATCGATCAGCTTCGATTAGCATTTGCGGTTTGGCTCCCGGATACGGCGGTGCGTCCGACACCGGTTCGGCATGGACGCGGCCCGACGTTGTCGGCTTTACGAAGAGCTGATCGTCGCAGACCGACCCGATCATCTTGCCGTCGACGTACACGCCGTACTCGCCGAACATCGGTTTGGCCGACACCGTGCCCGCGCCGGTCGCCTGTTCGATCAGGTAATCGATCGTGCGCTGCTGCGTCGCCATGCACCACCCTAACAGATGAGCGTCGCGCTAGACAACAACCGACCACAGTTCGCGCGCCAGCGAGATTAACGAGCGGCCGCTTTCGGGAAAGGTGTAAGTGCCGCTGAATGACCGACTGATTGGCGCTTGCCGCCGCGATGAATGCTTTTCGGCGTGGCGTGATGATTTCGAAAACCACAGCGGGGATCGAGTGCCAAATAAGGGACACATTCGTTGCGAGGATATGGAAACACAGGCTTGCAGTGCTTATCTGAACGGAATGGAGAAAATCGCATGAGCAAGGAAATTGCTGTTTTAGCCGGGGGCTGTTTTTGGGGCGTTCAGGATCTTGTTCGTCGGCAGCCGGGGGTGATTTCAACCCGTGTCGGCTATTCGGGCGGTGAGGTCCCGAACGCGACCTATCGCAACCACGGTAACCATGCCGAGGCGATCGAGATCGTGTTCGATCCTGCGCAAACGAGTTACCGCGCGCTGCTTGAGTTCTTTTTCCAGATCCACGACCCGACGACGATGAACCGCCAGGGCAATGACCGGGGCGCAAGCTATCGCTCTGCCATCTACTACACCAGTGACGAACAGAAGGTGGTGGCCGAAGACACAATTGCGGATGTCGAAGCATCCGGCCTGTGGCCCGGCAAAGTGGTGACCCAAGTCGAACCTGTCGGCCCGTTCTGGGAAGCCGAACCCGAACACCAGGATTATCTGGAGCGCATTCCCAATGGCTATACTTGCCATTTTGTGCGCCCGAACTGGAAACTGCCGCATCGCGCAGAGTCCGCCTGACGAGCGCGCGATTTCGGCACACGACCTCTCCCGACCTTTTGAAAAGAACCGATCGTGTCCAAAATCGTGAACGGGTCGAGCCTGCAGCCATTATCAGGGGCCAGTCCCAAACAGATTGTGCTGCTGCTTCACGGTTACGGCTCCAATGGTGCCGATCTGATTTCGCTTGCGCCGCGCTGGCAGCGTCAACTGCCGGACGCTCTTTTTCTGGCACCGAATGCGCCGCAGCGGTTGGCCAGCCTGTCTGCGGGCTATCAATGGTGGCCCTTGACCGCGTTCACGCCCCAGGCATTGGCATCCGGAACCGCAAGCGCCGCTCCCGCAATCACGTCATTCGTCGACAGGAAGCTTGACCAATATGGGCTGACCGACGCCGACCTTGCCATTGTCGGGTTCAGCCAAGGCACGATGATGGCGTTGCATGTCGGGTTGCGCAGAACACATCGGGTGGCAGCGATCGTCGGCTATTCGGGGATGCTGACAGGTGCCAGCGAGCTCTCCCGCGTGCCGATCACCAAACCGCCAGTTTTGCTGATACATGGTTCTGCAGATCCCGTCGTACCCGTCGCTGCGCTGCATGCGGCGCAGAGCACGCTTGAGCATCTGGGTATTGATGTTATGGCGCATGTTTCCAACGGGGTTGGGCACACCGTCGATCCGATCGGACTGCGGATGGGCGGCGATTTTATTGCGAAAGCCCTGAATTGATCTGCCGTCTACAGTTTTAGCGGCGCGACATAGCCCGTAAGCTCGAGATATCCCGTTGCCCCCGGCGCCTTGACGAGGCCTTCCCAGTAAACGGGCAGACCGCTTCGCCGTGCATCGATTTCCTGATCGTCGAACAAGGGGGTAAGGGTTATCGTACGGACGCCCGTCGGCAAGCGGACTGTGACCGATTGAGCAACCGGGTAGATGGCACCGGTTCGCGCCGAGCGCCAGCGGCGCAGCGTCCGGAAAGCAACATCGCGCGGGGCCATAACAGTGACGCGCC
>JBGSMP010000154.1:0-3807 GCA_041740105.1 Sphingomonadaceae bacterium | reverse complement strand
GCGTCGCCGACGGCATCGCGGCCAGCGTGAACAAAGGCATGCCGTTTGCGCAGGCTGTGGCCGCTGCCGGTGTGAAGCTTCCCGCACTGCAGCCCGCCGGCGGTCGCCGTCTTGAGATTGCGCGGGACCCCGACAAAGTGCCGGCGGCATTGAGGATGATGTTCAGCATGGCTGAAAAGCGCGCGAACATTTTGGCCGCACCCGATGGCGCTGGGTGGTTAATCATCTACCTCGTCAAGAACGTTCCCGGCGACGCAGTGCAGGCCCAGCCGCTCGTTGCCGCGACCCAGCAGCAACTGAGCCAGCTTGTCGGTGACGAATATGTCCAGCAATTTGCGGCCGCTATCAAAGCCAAAGTCGGCGTGACGCGCAACGAAGCCGCACTTGCTGCCTTCAAGCGGTCGCTTACCGGCGGCACTGCGCGCTAGTGAGTTCTGACGCTGACGTTCTTGCACAGGCGCAGGTCGATGCCGGTAAGCCTGCCCTGATCTGGCGGCGCATGATCGCCGACACGGAAACGCCGGTTTCGGCAATGCTGAAGCTCTTCGAGCCCGGGCGCGGCGATTTTATCCTTGAGTCGGTTGAAGGCGGCGCGGTGCGCGGGCGATACAGTCTGATCGGCCTTGCACCCGATCTGGTCTTTAGAGCGCACGGGACGCGCGCCGACGTCAATCGTCAATGGCTCACAGACCGCGGTAAGTTTGTGCAAATCGCCGAGGACAGCATGACCGCGCTGCGCAATCTGGTCGCATCGTGCCGGATCGACGTGCCCGATGGCTTGCCGGGCGTTCTTGCGTGCCTTGTCGGTTATTTTGGTTATGAAACCATCGGTCTGATCGAAAAACTGCCGCGCCCGGCCGTAAACCCACTCGATCTGCCCGACATGATGTTCGTCCGCCCGACATTGGTTCTGGTGTTCGACAGGCTGACTGATCAGCTCTATGTCGCCGCGCCGGTCTGGCCCGATGGCGATATTGCCGCTGCTATCGAACGGATCGACACCGCAATGGCGCGGCTCGAAGCGCCGCTTGCCAGAGCGGTTCGCCCATCGTCCGTCGAGGCGCATAGCTTGACCGAACCGCTGCAGGTTCTCGCGCCCGGCAAATACAACGCGATGGTCGCCGCCGCGCAGGATTATATCGCGGCTGGCGACATATTTCAGGTCGTGCTTGCCCAGCGCTTCACGATGCCGTTTGCGCTGCCGGCGTTCGATCTTTATCGCGCGCTACGCCGGATCAATCCCTCACCGTTTTTATACCATCTCGACCTGCCCGGGTTTGCGCTAACCGGATCGAGCCCCGAAATCCTCGTCCGCGCCCGCAATGGCGAAGTCACGATCCGGCCGATCGCAGGCACGCGTCCGCGCGGCAAAACCGCGATCGAAGACGCCGACAACCGCGATGCCCTGCTCGAGGACCCCAAGGAGCGCGCCGAGCACCTGATGCTGCTCGACCTTGGCCGCAACGATGTCGGCCGCGTTGCAACAGCGGGAAGCGTGACAGTTACGGACAGCTACACCGTCGAATTCTATAGTCATGTCATGCACATCGTCTCGAACGTCGTTGGCCAGCTCGCGCGCGGAAAAGATGCGCTCGATGCGTTGTTTGCGGGGTTCCCTGCCGGGACCGTCAGCGGTGCGCCAAAGGTTCGGGCCTGCGAGATCATTGCTGAACTCGAACCCGAGACGCGTGGGCCTTATGCGGGCGGTGTCGGCTATTTCAGTCCTGACGGCAGCATGGACAGCTGCATCGTCCTGCGCACGGCGATCGTCAAAGACGGCGTCATGCATGTTCAGGCGGGCGCGGGAATCGTCGCGGACAGCAATCCCGACAGCGAACAGCGCGAATGCGAAGCCAAAGCCGGTGCCCTGATCGCTGCAGCGCGCGAAGCGCTAATTCGAGCTGGCGACACGGGGTTCGGACAGTAATCACCCGACCAATATGCGGTTTCGACCGGCGGCTTTACCGCGATAAAGCAGTTCGTCGGCACGGCGCAAAATATCCGCCATTGTTTCGTTTTCCGTGAGTACAGCCACACCGGCCGTAAAGGTGACGGAACCGATACGATCGCCGGTCGAGGCTGCATAGAGCGGCAAATCGGCGAGCGCGGCGCGGCATTTATCGACGGCATGGCCTGCTGCTGCGGGATCAAGTCCGGGGAACATGATGACAAATTCCTCGCCGCCAAAACGACCGACGGTTCCCTTGCGCGCAAACTGCTTGGCCATCAGCTGCGCGACAAAGCGGAGCACCCGGTCGCCCGTTTCGTGGCCATGAAGGTCGTTCAGACGCTTAAAATGATCGATGTCGCAAAACGCCAGCGATAAGGGTTTACCCTGTGCCCGGCACTCGACAATCTCGCGTTCGAGTTCGCGCTTGAACGCCCGTCGATTGGCCAATTCGGTGAGCGGATCAACGTCGGCGAAATACTGTGCCTGGGCCAGATGCGCGCGCAAGCCGGCGAGTTCGCGCGTTGATTTGCGAAGTTCTGCTTCGGCCGCGCGCGTCCGCACGACCATTGCCAGTGTCAAGTCGATCACCGCGACGGCATCGGGCGCACCGCCGGCGATATTGGCTTCCAGTGCATTGCGAAACGCAGCGGCATCATGGTCAGATTGCTTGGCTATGCTCGACAATCCCTCAACATGCGTACCGATCTCAGCCGCAAGATCGGCAAGTGCGTCAGCACTGGCGGGGCCTGCATTCGCCGCAAAAATCCGGTCGGCGGCATCGACCGTCAAAACGCCTTTGCTTTCGATCTCGGTGCGGATCGCGTTTACGAGCGCAACATTGTGCGCCGCACGATACCGAAAGGCCAAATCATAATTATCGGGCGTCGGGTCGAGATGGTTAGCGCTTAGGAAAGCGCCGATTTCAGAAAACGCGCGTTCCTGCCAGGTACGGAATGTGGGGGGCGGCGCATCGTCGACATGGCCCAGCCAGCGTTTGATGCGGTTCGGAACGGGGAGCAAAGCAGCGGTCATGCCGTGGTTAACGACGCGCGGATGGCGAACTTTAGGGAATTCCCATTGCGGCGCATTTGCGCCAAAGGACGTGCATGATCCTGGTCATCGACAATTACGACAGCTTTACGTGGAACCTTGTTCATTATTTGATGGAATTGGGTGCGGCGGTCGAGGTCGTCCGCAATGATGCCATCGGCGTCGGTCAGGCAATGTCATCGGGCGCGGAGGCGTTCCTGATCTCACCGGGTCCAAAGACGCCGTCCGAAGCCGGGATCTCGCTTGATCTGGTCGCCGCCTGTGCCAATGAACGGAGACCGCTGCTTGGCGTGTGCCTTGGTCATCAGGCCATCGGCCAGCATTTTGGCGGGCGGGTCGTGCGCGGCGGGTTGATGCATGGAAAGACATCGCCTGTGACTCACGATGGCACGGGGCTTTTTGCCGGGCTGCCTTCACCTTTTACGGCAACGCGTTATCACTCGCTGATCGTCGAAGATCTTCCCGAAGACCTGATCGTCAACGCCACAGCGCCCGACGGCAGCATCATGGGCGTTCGTCACAAAGCGCTGCCTATCCACGGTGTCCAGTTTCATCCCGAAAGCATCGCCACCGAACATGGGCATGCAATGCTTGCCAATTTCATGACGTTGGCCGGGATACGGGTAAAAGAACGGGCATGACTGCGCCTGACGCCGAAACGCTGTTCGGCAAAATGCTCGACGGCTGCATGTCCGACGAAGCGGTGGCAGCGCATCTGACGACGCTCGCCGACCGGGGCGAGTCTGTCGATGAAATTGTCGGCGCGGCGCGCGCGATGCGCGAGCGGATGGTGCGCGTAAGCGCGC
>JBGSMP010000218.1:0-23173 GCA_041740105.1 Sphingomonadaceae bacterium | reverse complement strand
CTGGTGCGCATTTCCGCCGCCAAGCGCATCCGCGATGCGGCCGAACGTGCGGCGCGCCGTGCGGGCGAAGCTTCGGTTACGGCCGAACGCCTGACCAGTGCTCTTTCAGAAAGCGGGGCTGTCTCGTGACCGCGCCCGCCACACAGATTGCCCTCGATGCAGGGCTCAACCAATCCTTCGGGCGTTTTGCCCGGCGGATGCCGCCCGGGGCGCGTCTTGTCGCTCCTTTTTCCTATGGGCACATTGGAGATGAACTATGAGTGACGGAAACCGAGATGAGCTCGGAACATATTTGACCGCTGCGGAGGCCAAAGAGTTCCACAAGCTTTTCGTACTGAGCATGGGGTTTTTCGTAACTGTGGCGATCATCGCTCACCTTTTGGTGTGGGCATGGCGGCCATGGTTCCCTGGAACCGCCCCATATGAGAGCGCAAAAGTTGCCGCTGTGGCACCAGCCGCTGTCGCCACAGGCCGCAGTTAAACTTTAACCGAAAGGAGCTTTCTCATGTGGAGAACGTGGATGATGTTCGACGGGCGCCGCCTTTTGGCCGCGCTTGCCGTATTCCTCTTTACGCTGGCTGTGTTGATTCACTTCATCCTGCTGAGCACAAACCGCTACAACTGGCTTGACGGTCCGCGACCGACCGCGATGGCAACGGTTGTCGCACCGGCAGCAGCGCCGGCTGTTGCGGCAGAAATGCCAGCGGCAACGCAGTAGCATTACGATCCAAAGGGCGGGGCAGCTCGGACATGTTCGCGCGGCCCCGCGCCCAAGGCAGAATTTTTTAAGGCGTCCCAAAAGTCGGCCCAAGGGTCTGGCGTAACCGGGAAAGCGGAGACGTGTCATGGCGTTGTTGAGCTTCGAGCGAAAATATCGAGTGCGTGGGGGCACGCTGGTCGGCGGCGACTTGTTCGACTTCTGGGTCGGGCCGTTTTATGTCGGATTTTTTGGCGTCCTGACGACATTCTTTGCGATTCTCGGGACCGCGCTCATTTTTTATTCGGCATCACAGGGACCGACATGGAACCCGTGGCTGATCAGTATCGCGCCGCCCGATCTGGAATATGGTCTGGGGCTCGCGCCGCTGATGCAAGGGGGCGATTGGCAAATCATCACGATCTGCGCGATCGGGGCCTTCACGTCGTGGATGCTGCGCGAAGTCGAAATCTGTCGAAAGCTCGGCATGGGCTATCACGTGCCCTTTGCGTTCGGCTTTGCGATATTTGCTTATGTTTCACTGGTGGTCATCCGCCCGGCATTATTGGGCGCTTGGCATTGGGGATTTCCTTACGGCATCTTCAGTCATCTCGATTGGGTGTCGAACACCGGATATCAGTATCTCCATTTCCACTATAACCCGGCGCACATGATCGCCGTGTCATTCTTCTTTACGACGGTGCTGGCGCTGGCGCTGCACGGGTCACTCGTGCTGTCCGCCGTCAATCCGCCATCGGGCGAAGTGAAATCGCCCGAATATGAAGATACGTTCTTCCGCGATATCATCGGCTATTCAGTCGGCACGATCGGTATCCACCGCGTCGGCCTGTTCCTTGCGCTGAATGCCGGCTTCTGGAGCGCGATCTGCATCATCATTTCGGGGCCATTCTGGACACGCGGCTGGCCCGAATGGTGGACGTGGTGGCTCAATCTACCGGTCTGGGCTTGAGAGGAGATATAGGTCATGGCGAGTTATCAAAATATCTTCACGCAGGTCCAGCTCCGTGGCGCCCCCGAAATGGGGCCTCCGCTTCCGGCGGGCGACGCGGCCCGCACGGGAAAGCCCGGATTCAGCTACTGGATGGGCAAGCTCGGCAATGCGCAGATCGGGCCGATCTACCTCGGCACGCTCGGCACGCTGTCGCTCGTTTTCGGGCTGATTGCCTTCGAGATCATCGGGCTCAACATGCTGGCTTCGGTCAATTGGGATCCGATCCAGTTTGTGCGGCAATTGTTCTGGCTTGCGCTCGAGCCACCTGCGCCCGAGTGGGGCTTCAGCCCTTTTGTGCCGCTGGCCGAAGGGGGCTGGTTCATTCTCGCCGGTGCTTTTTTCACGCTGTCGGTGATGCTGTGGTGGGCAAGAACGTATCGCCGGGCGCGTCAGCTCAACATGGGGACGCATGTCGCATGGGCCTTTGCCAGCGCGATCTGGTTGATGCTTGTCCTCGGCTTTATCCGCCCCTTGCTGATGGGCAGCTGGGCCGAAGCCGTGCCATACGGCATCTTCCCGCATCTCGATTGGACTGCTGCGTTCTCGATCAGGTACGGAAACCTGTTCTACAATCCGTTCCACGCGCTTTCGATCGTGTTTCTCTATGGCTCGACCCTGTTGTTTGCCATGCACGGCGCGACGATCCTTGCGGTTGGACGTTATGGCGGCGAACGCGAAATCGAACAGATTACCGATCGCGGGACGGCATCAGAACGCGCAGCGCTGTTCTGGCGCTGGACGATGGGCTTCAATGCCTCGATGGAATCGATCCATCGCTGGGCCTGGTGGTTCGCGGTTCTCACGACGCTGACCGGCGGGATTGGTATCCTGCTGACCGGAACCGTCGTCGATAACTGGTATCTGTTTGCGCAGGAACATGGCTATGCGCCGATCTATCCATCGACCGGGGTCGTCGATCCCGCCACTTTGCCGGGGGCAGGACAATGACCCAGAAGCGCTTTGCAATCGTCCTCACCGCCGGTTTTTCACTGGCACTTTCGGGATGCGAATTCGGGCCCAAAGCGACGTCGCAAAACGGCTATCGCGGGACGGGGATGAATCAGGTCGTCAATAACAAATATGTGACGCCGCAACAGGCCATTCCCGCCAACATTTACGAAACGCCCGATGACAGCGGACCGCGCGCCAGCGAAACCTATCAGAACGTGCAGGTTCTGGGGGGATTGAGCACCGAGCGGTTCAATCATTTCATGGCGCAGATGAACAATTGGGTGGTGCCCGCCGGCCTGCCCGAAAGCGAACAGGGCTGCAATTACTGCCACAATCCAAACAACATGGCGTCCGACGAAAAATATCAGAAAGTCGCCTCGCGCAAAATGATCCAGATGAACCAGGTCATCAACGTGAATTATACCAGCCATGTGAAGGAAACCGGCGTCACCTGCTGGACCTGTCACCGCGGCAATGCCATTCCGCTCAATCGCTGGTCAAACGATGGTCCCGAAGGCAACGGCACCATCACCGGTCAACGCTGGGGCCAGAACAAGCCCGATCCGCGCGTGGGCTTTGCGTCGCTGCCAGGGGGCACGGCGTCGAAATATTTCCTCGGGTCATCGAGTATGGCGGCCCGGGTGAACAATCCGAATATCCACCCATCGCCGAACCACATCGTGTCGACCAAGGACGCTGAAAACGTCTATGGCGTCATGATTCGAATGTCGACCGCGCTCGGTGTCAACTGCACCTATTGCCATAATTCGGGGTCGTTCCAGGCCTGGAACATGAGCACGCCGCAGCGCGCGCTGTCATGGTACGCGATCAGGATGGTCCAGCATTCGAACGAAAATTATGTGACGCCGCTGGCTGGCGTGCTCCCCGCCGACCAGAAGGGACCGCTGGGTGATCCCTACAAGATCAATTGTGCGACCTGCCACAATGGCATCAACAAGCCGATGTACGGCGTCAGCATGCGCGCGGAAAATCCGGCGCTGTGGCCAGCGTCTTACACAGAAACGAGCGCACCGTTGATGGGCATGAAAGCCCCCGCAGCCGTTCCGGATGCCTCTGCGGCGCCGAGCGGTGGTTCGCCAGCGGGCCGATGAACTACGTGCCGGTGTTGCTGTCTTGATCGAGCAACCCGGCAGAGGTCTGCGCTTTTAGTATTAACCGCGGTAAGCCGGGATCGACAGTCCGCGCGTGATTGCCAGCGCTCGCAAGCCAAAACCGGCAAGAGCGCCGATAATGGCTGCCCAGACGACGGGCACACCGACGACCATTAAGCCAACGGATAGCGCCGCCGCGAGCGCTGCTGCCGTGACGTAAATTTCAGGCCGGAGCAGGATCGACGGCTCCCCCGCCAGGACATCGCGGATGACGCCGCCGGCGCACGCCGTGATAACGCCCATCATGATGGCGGGCAAAGGACCAATGCCAAGCCCCATTGCTTTCCACGCGCCAAAGACTGCGTAAACAGCGAGGCCGACGGCGTCGAACCAATCGAGCGCGCGCGGATTCCAGAATCGCGCGGGGGCAATCCAGACGGCAAGCGCGGTAACGAGACAAATTGCGGGAAACCGCCAGTCGTTGATCCAGAATACTGGCGCACCGATCAGCAGGTCCCTGACCGTCCCGCCGCCCGTACCGGTGACGAGCGCGAAGAATGCAAATGTCACAAGGGTTTGTTCGCGCCGCGCAGCTGCCAGCGCACCCGATGCTGCAAAAACAGCAATACCGAACAGATCAAGCAGAACTAGCAGCGGCGCCAGATCGGCTGGAGACGCGCCCGACAGCATCAAATATGGATCGCTTTCCCCTGAACCCCCATCGCCGCTTCTTTGAGCGCTTCGGAATGTGTCGGATGGGCGTGGCAGGTGTAGGCAATGTCTTCGCTCGTTGCGCCGAATTCCATCGCTTGCGCGGCCTGTGCGATCATCGTGCCCGCGAGTGACGAGATGATGTGCACCCCGAGCACGCGGTCGGTCTTGGCATCGGCGATCACTTTGACGAAGCCGTCGGTGTCGCGGTTGGTCTTGGCGCGGCTATTACCGGCAAAGGGGAATTTTCCCACTTTGATTTCGCCCCTTTCCTTCGCTTGCTCCTCAGTCAGGCCGACGCCCGCGATTTCGGGATGCGTATAGGCGACGTTGGGGATGACATCGTGGTTCACGATGCCGGTCAGTCCTGCGATATTCTCGGCGACCGCGATCCCTTCATCCTCGGCCTTGTGCGCCAGCATCGGGCCGGGGACGACATCGCCGATCGCCCAGATGCCGGAAACGCTGGTTTCGAAACGGTGGCCGATTTCGATCTGGCCCTTCGCATTGGTGGCGAGGCCCGCCTTGTCGAGCGCGAGGCCATCGGTGTTTGGCTTGCGCCCGATGCTCACGAGAACAACGTCGGCGGAAATGGTTTCGGATGCGCCGCCCGCTGCGGGTTCGACAGTGACGGTGGCCTTACCGCCTGTAACCGTGACGCCGGTGACTTTCGTGCCGGTGCGGATCTCGAAGCCCTGCTTCTTGAAAATCTTGGCTGATTCCTTGCGGATTTCGGCGTCGAAGCCGGGCATAATCTGATCGAGATATTCAACGATCGTGACTTTCGCACCAAGCCGCCGCCAGACGCTGCCCATTTCGAGCCCGATAATCCCTCCACCAATCACGACAAGATGCTCGGGCACTTTGGGCAACGCAAGCGCCCCGGTTGAATCGACCACGACGTCGGGCACCAAATCGACTCCGGGCAGCGGTGTCACCGACGAACCCGTCGCGATCACGATATTCTTCGCGCGGTAAGATTTGCCTGCGACGTCGACGGTGTCTGTGCCGGTGAACGCGGCGTATCCCTGCAACCAGTCGACCTTGTTCTTTTTGAACAGAAACGCGATGCCGCCGGTCAATTCCTTGACCGCCAGCGCTTTTTCAGCGTGCATCTGATCGAGGTTCAGCGTTGCTCCGGATATGTCGATGCCGAATTTGGCAAGCGCGCCCGAATGCGCCTCTTCGTAAAGCTCGGACGCGTGGAGCAGTGCTTTCGACGGAATGCAGCCGACATTGAGGCAGGTGCCACCGAGCGTCTCTCGCCCTTCGACACAGGCCGTTTTCAGCCCCAACTGCGCGGCGCGTATCGCAGCGACGTAGCCGCCGGGGCCGCTGCCGATGATGAGCACGTCGTAATCGTAATCGGCCATTTCTGCGTATCCGTCGTTCAAAGAGTGATTGCCGGTCGCAATAGCCGCTCAGCGGGTCGGCGCAACCTTTGGCGGGCCGAGTTCAGCGCTCGTCGCTTCCAGATAGGCAAGGATCGCCGGTTCGTCGTCGGGATTGACCGGTGCCTTATAAACCTCGCGCATCTTTTTGATCGTCGCTTTCCATTCGTCCGTGTTCAGCGCGGGTTGCAGCAGGATCATCGATGTCGAATGGCATCCAGAACAATTGGCATTCATGGCGTCCGATCCCTCGCGGACCGGGAATCTGGCCGTGTCTTCGGGCAGACGGATCGAAACGTCACTGAAGGCAAACCGGCTTTCCGGCTCCGCGGAGCAGCCCGTCAGCACGAGCAGCAGTATCAGCGCCAGCCTCATGCAATCGTCATATTAATGAATTCGACGCCGTCGCGCGCATAACCATTGGGGTTCCAGCTTTGGGCCAGAGGCTGGGTGATGCCGTTCGCGTTGGTGCAGCGCGGGCCGATGCTGCAATCGGCATAGACTGGCGGAATTTGCGCCGACCAGCGCCGAAATCCGTATCTGCTGTCTTCTTTGCCCAGCTGCGCTTCGACCACATGACCGTCGCCGTCCTGTACGATCAATTCGACTTTTGCGACGTTCGTGTCACCACCCATGGCGATGCCGCTGATCGATCTGGGGATACGTGCGCCATCGGCATGGCTCGTAATCCACGCGCGGGGCACCATTATCGAAATCGGTTTGGTGGCAAAGCCCTTGGCGCCCGGAAGGACAGGCGTGACGGGCATACGGTATGCCTTGGCCATCCAGAAATTCTGATCTTCGCGCACCAGCACCTCGATGTCGCTGAGCATCTTGATCCAATAGGTCGAATACCAGCCGGGGATCACAATCCGCAGCGGAAAACCATTGAGCAGCGGCAGTGCCGTCCCGTTCATGGCAAACGCGATTATGGTGTCGTCGGCCCTCGCAACGTCGATCGGGATCGATTTGATATATTGCGGGGCGCCTTCGACGGCGGGGCGATCAAGCCCCTTGAACCGGACAAAGCGGGCATTGGCCCGCACACCGGCTTTATCGAGCACATCGCGCAGCCTCACCCCGCGCCACTGCGCATTGGCCATGGCGCCCGGGCCCCATTGCGCACCCGCCATGCGCGGTTCGCACAGCCCCCGCCCGTTGCCGGCGCACTGGTTTACCGCATTGAAGTCGATATGCTCGCCCGCGCGCACCACCTGATCGAGCGACAACGTCAGCGGACTTTGCACGGCACCATAGACCGCCACCCGGTAACGCTCGACATCGATGCTTGTCGGGAAGGCCCAGTGCCAGCGCACGAAATGCTGGTCGTTCGGCGTCAGCAGACCACGGTCGAACACCGAAAAGGGCGTTTCGAGCAGCGGCGGATGGACGCGCTGGACAATCATGTCGCGCTTCTGCGGGAACCGCGGGCCCATCGGTCGCGTGCTCGGGCCACCCGGCAAACCGAGATCGATCATCCGCTGCGCCAGCGCGGGCAAGACGAACGCCGCGCCGACTCCGGCTCCGGCGATCATGCTGCGGCGGGTGACGGGTTGCATCGTCATATGTTAGGCGCGCACCATATTGGCTGTCGAGCGTGCATCGTTGCAGAAATTTGATAAGGGCAATCGAATGACGCGTCGCCTCCTTGCCTCAATCCACGATGTCGGCCCGAAATTCGAATTCCAGGGGGACCAGCTTGTCGATGCGACATCGAAACGCTTTGCATCGACGCATGTGCCGTCACGCTATGCCGATCTGATCGCCTGAATGCGCATCCTCACGTTTCTGCATAGTTTCGAGCCCGGGGGCGTCGAGCGCGTTGCCTTGCGTCTCAACCGTTCCTGGCTTTCGGACAATATCGATGCCGTGGTCGTGATGGGGCGCGCCGACGGGGTGATGGTCGATCAGGCCGACGGGATCGCCTACCATGTCCTTTCGTCGGGGCGGATACCGACGGCGTGGTGGGAAACATTGTGGATGATCCTGACGCTGCCGCGGTTCATCCGAAAAACGCGGCCCGATATCCTGTTCTGCGCGGGCAATAGCCTGTCGATCGTCGCGGCTGCGATGAAGCTTATTCTCGGCAAGCAGTGCCCGCCGGTCGTCGCAAAGATCAGCAACGATCTCACCCGCGCCGATATGCTGCCGCCTGTCTGCTGGGTATATCGCCGATGGTGCCGGTTGCAGGGCCGCGCGATCGATCATTTCGTCGGCATGGCAGCGCCGATGCGCGCGGAAATCTGTGCGGCAATGGGGGTTGATCCATCGCGCGTGTCGATCATCCATGACCCTGCAATTTCGCTCGCGGATATTCCGTCAGCGGACCGGATCAACGCGCGCGAAGGTTGCCATTTCGTTGGCGCAGGGCGTTTTTCGTCGCAAAAGAATTTTGCGCTGCTGATAGATGCGTTTGCCCAAGTCGCGCTGCCATCGGATCGGTTGACGATCTATGGCGAAGGCCCCGATCGCCCTGCACTGGAGCGACAGATAAAGCGGCTTGGACTTGCCCGACAGGTAGCGCTGCCGGGGTTCGTCGGCGCGCTGATAACCGAACTGCAAGCGGCCGATGTGTTTGTGCTGTCGTCGGATTATGAAGGCGTACCAGCTGTTATTGTCGAAGCCCTCGCGGCGGGGCTTGCGATCGTGGCGACGGATTGCAGCGTCAGCATGGCCGACATGCTTGATGGCGGCGAATTGGGAACGCTTGTTCCCACGCGCGACAGCCGCGCTTTGGCGGCTGCAATGGCAAGTGCGCGCGGCTCCAACGACAAATCGGCGGAGCGTCGCGCCAAGGCAGCGCTGTTTACCGTGGAACGCGCGACGGCGGCTTATCTCGACTTGTTTCGACGTGTGGCGGGCGTCGGCGCGAAGTCTTAAACGTGGCTCGTGGTCGACGTGTCCATTGAACTCGGCGGGTTTGGAAGCCTGTGGGCTGCGGTTGCGTCCTCGCTGGTCAATAGAGCCAATTTCGCGATGAGAACTGCAGGCGTAGTCGGCTTGATAAGCACTGTTATGTCGGGAAAGCGCGATGCGAGCTCCGGGGGAAGCCCGACGCCGCTTTGGATTATGAACGGAATTCCTCGGTCAACGAGACGTTCGATGACAGGGGCGGCGGTCCCGTCGGCCAGCGTCACGTCGAGCACAGCGGCTGAAACGATATCCGTGTCGATCATCGCCAGCGCTGACTTTACGCTTGCTGCAGGACCGACGACCTGTCCATTGGCGTTCCGGATCGCGGCGGCCAGAGCCATTCCGATGATGGCCTGATCTTCAACGACAAGAATAGAGCAACCATTAAGCATCGCACAGCCTCAAACTGGGGAAACACTTGTGCCGTGATCAGCTAACCAGTCGAGACGTAAGCCGTTCCGTCGATGCTGACAATTTAATCGTCACGCCATCTGGTTTCCAGTCATAACTGATCTGCCCGTCGAGCTGGCCGGTCACGCTGCTTTGCGCCAGTTGGCTCCCGAACCCTTCAGTCGTCGGCTTTTTAATGATCAACGGACCGCCCTGTTCGGCCCATGTGAGCTCGAGCAAGTGATCGCTGACTGTCCAGACGATATGGACACGACCTGACGGCGCGGAAAGGGCGCCATATTTGACGGCATTGGTGGCGAATTCATGGAGAACCATGGCAAGACTGGCGACAGCATCGCCATTGACAGTGACTGCCGGCCCTTCCACTACCAGGCGGACATTCCCGTCAGCCCCGCCGTTTCCGGTGTGCGGCTGCAATACCGTTTGGATAATCTCGGCAAGTGTTGTTTCGGCATGTTCGACACGGGTTCCGATGCGCCGCGGGCGGACGAGGGAATGGGCGCTCGCCATTGCCGCCAATCGGCCCTGGACCGTTGCTGCCAGTCCTTTGGGGGATGTGGCCGAATCCACGCTCAAAAACACGATACTCTCTGCGATCGCGAACAGGTTTTTGACGCGATGATCCATTTCTCTCAGCAGCAATTCTTGCTGCTCGTCGTGGCGTCTGCGATCGCTGACATCACGGAATATGACGCCGAGCCTTAAATTTGTGCCTTCGCTGAAGCGGAAAGCGTAAACATCGAGATAACGACCCTCAACGAGCAATTCACGTTCGAAACGCAGGGCTTCGCCGGTTTCCCAGACTTCGTCGTAGATTTCGCACCATTTCTGAAATTCGCCGGGGGCGACATCGCGAATGGTTTTGCCAATCGGGTTTGCGATGCCGCTTTGCTGAGCGAAGCCCGGATTGGCGACGAGATAGCGATAATCGCTCGGCGCTCCCGCCGGCCCCTCGACACGCTCAATGATGCAGAAACCTTCATCGATATAGTCGAACAGCATCCGGAATTTCGCTTCGCTGGCGCGGACGGCTTCCTCGGCGATCTGGCGATCGGTGACATCGATAAAAGTCAGCACGGCGCCGTCGATCACATTGTCGATCGTGCGATAGGGCCGAATGCGCATGATGAAGGTCGTCGCCGTGCCCTCGAGCGTTACCTGCCGTTCGATCGAGGACAATTTGCGCAGCACCAATGTCACATCGCGCGCCAAATCACGGTAATCGAGCAGGCTGACGATCTCGGTGATCGGGCGACCGATATCGGCATCGCGCAAGTGGAAGACTTCATTGATGCCGCGCGTAAAGCGCCGGACGCGGAGGTGTTCGTCGAGAAATAGCGTCGCAATTTCAGTGCTTTCGAGCAGGTTCGACAAGTCACTGTTGAGCTGCGTCAGCTGGTCGTTCTTGCTCGCGATTTCGGCATTGATCGTTTGCAACTCCTCGTTGACCGACTGCATTTCCTCCTTGGCCGTTTCCAGCTCTTCGTTCGACGATTGCAGCTCCTCGTTGACCGACTGATATTCCTCGTTCGACGATTTCATTTCCTCGTTTGCGGTCTCGAGTTCGTCGATCGTCGATTGCAGTTGCGTTCGCGTTGTCTGTAATTCCTGCTCGAGCGATTGGATCGCTTCGACGGATTTTTTACTGGCATCACCCGCCGTCGCCCGGCCCAGGCCCGGACCCGCATCATATAACGCAAGAACGACAAAGTCTGATTCCGTTCCCCGTACAGTCAGCCGCTCGGCGGTGATGCTGACGAGGCGAGGCTTGCCGTCAATTCGGATCGGCACATCGTCGCGCCGCACCGGCTCGCTGCCCGACCGGACTTGCTGCAACAAATCGCGCGCGGCGGGCCGCAGCGCTTTGCGCAGGATGTCGAACAGCTCAAAGCTGGCGGGCCCTGGCGATGGTTCGAGATAGGCACCGACGGCGCCACCCGAAAAGCGCACGATCTTGTTTGCATTATCCAGCAGCAAATGCGGCGGCGAATGCTTTTCCATGACCTGGCGAATGTACTTGTCGAGCTGACTGTCGGTGAGCGTCTGTTCAGGGGCGGGTGCGACGCGTTCCGTTGGTTTGTTGCCGGTTGAGAAGGGCGGTAACAATGCTGTCTGGGCGCTGCGGCGTTCGAATATACGGTGCTTCTTGTCACAGACGGCGAAGAGCTTGGTGGCACGGGTTGCCGATTCGGACGCGCCGAGGAAAAGCTTGCCGTAGGGGTTGAGTGCGTAGTGGAACTTGCGCATCAGCCGGTCCTGCATTGGCGGGTCGAGGTAGATCAGCAGGTTCCGGCAAGAAATCAGATCGAGTTTCGAAAACGGCGGATGCTTGATCACGCTGTGCGCCGAAAAGACACACATCTCGCGTATCTCGAGCACGATGCAGTAATTGTCGCCTTCGGCCGTAAACCAGCGCTCGAGGCGTTCAGGCGACAGGCCTGCAATCGGATCGCGATAACGGCCGAGCCGCGCCACCGCGACCGCGCGCTCGTCGAGATCGGTGCTGAAGATCTGCAGTTTCGGGCGCGGCCGTCCGGTATCCATTGCTTCGCGTAGCAGGATCGCGATTGTATAGGTTTCCTCGCCGGTCGCGCAGCCCGGCACCCAGACGCGGACTTCGTCATTGCCGGTCTTTGACGCCATCAACGGTTTGAGAACCGTTTCGTTCAACACGTCGAAAGAGGCCGGATCGCGGAAAAAATGCGTGACGCTGATCAGCAGCTCGCGCAACAACAGGTCGAGCTCTTCGGGATGTTTGCGCAATCGCTCGCGATAGGCGTGCGGGCTGTCGACCTGTAGCACCTGCATGCGGCGCTGGAGCCGCCGCACCAGCGTCTTTTCCTTATATTCGCTGAAATCATGTCCTGTGCGCGCATGCAGCGCGCGCAGGATCGACGCGAGCTGCGACGTTGCATCCTTGTGCACACCGTCCTCATCCTTGCCATCGGCCGTTCCGGCGAGATGATGCTGATGCGAGATCACCCGTTCGGGCATCGCTTCGACCGCCAGCACTTCGTCGACAAGCCCTGTGTTGGCCGCGCTTTCAGGCATGCCGGGCATGGCATGGCTGTCATATTCGGCTTGCGCCAGTGTCAGCCCGCCATGTTCCTTGATCGCGGTCAGCCCCAACGCGCCATCGCTGCCGGTCCCCGAGAGAATGATGCACACGGCGCGCTCGCCCTGATCCTGCGCCAGCGATTCAAAAAATGTGTCGATCGGCCGACGTCGATCGCGCGGCGGCGCAGGATGCACAATCTTCAGGACGCCATCACTGATTGTCATTGTGGCGTCGGGCGGAATGACAAAAACGCAATTGGCCTCGACCGGAACGCCGTCGACCGCCTCGATCACTTTCATCTTCGTGGATTTGCCGACAAGTTCGGCAAGCATGCTTTTGTGGTCGGGCGAAAGATGCTGGACGAGGACGAAGGCCATGCCGCTATCTGCGGGCATCGCGCCAAAAAAGCTCTTGAAGGCCTCGATCCCGCCCGCAGACGCACCGATGCCAACCGTGAGGAACAAAGGCATATCGGCAATCTTGCGCAATTCGGCCCCCGTTTGTTATGCACCATGCCTGAAATTGCCGATTTGCATGAACTCGACAACCAATTGCCGCGGTTTGCGACAGTTCAGAAAACGAAAGACTATACCGAGACCACGATCCTAACAGGATCAGATCAACTAGCGAGTCACAATGTCAACAATTTACCAGCGTCGCTCGCGTTTTTACCGTCCGGATGAAGCCACTGGCGCGTTAGAAGTGCACGCAGCGGCGCTGTTTGTTCAAGGGCTTCCGACATTGCTTCTTCCCATTGGTCGCGCGACGCATCGTCGGCAACGCGGTTCTGCGCAATCATACTGCGGCAAAGGTCGGCGCGCTCGCAGAGCGATCTCATTGCCGACTCGATCGAGCGTTCCATAGCAATGAATTGCGCGGCCATCATGACTTCAGCGGTATAGACATGGCCGATATGGCAACTGAACTGCGTCAGCGAGCCAAGCTCGCTGCGTCGTAGCGCGCCACCGCAATCAGGACAGGTCACAGCAACCGGGTGATTCAGCGTGAACTGCGCGGTCATGCCCTTCTCCTGCGAATCGCCGGACGACTGATCGCCGTGCGCGATCCGATCACGGCTACCCTCGGCGCCGACCAGCCGGATTAAAAGCGGCGCGATGTCCGCAACAGCCACGATATGATCGACGTCGACATGCTTGATCGCACTTTGTGGCATTCCTGTGCCTGCAGCCGTCGATGGGTCCTGCACGATAGCCGTGCCGCCTTGGGCTTTCACTTCGTATAAGCCGGCCGTTCCATCGTTAAGCCCGCCCGTCAGAATGACGCCGATGACATCACTGCCATAGGTTCTTGCGGCGCTGCGCAACATCGGGTCGATCGATGGGCGCGCCAAGTTCTCGCGCGGCCCCTTCGTCAGAGCGATCCTGCCGTGTTCAATTGTCATGTGGCGGTCGGGTGGTGCGACAAAAATGTGGCCTGAGCGTATTAGCTCATGATGTACCGCGTGGCTCGCCGACAATGGGCCGACATCCTGAAGCAACCCGGGCAATATGCTGTGGTGCGCACCGATGTGCAGCGTGACGAAAAGTGCCGCTTCGATCGAGTCAGGCAATCCGGCAACGATTACACGGAGCGCATCGACGCCTCCGACGGACGCCCCGATTGCGATAATCTTGTTCGGCACCATTCTCGAAGTTTTCGTTTAACGTTACGATATGAAAACCGTTCGTACATGCCATTGTTCCAGACAGACAAAGCGAGCAACAAGCGATCAATATTCAGCTTGAAACAAAATAGGAGGGGATACTCATCGCACCCCCTCCTACATTTAACTGCGACCCATGATGGGTGGCCTACCCTAATTTAGATGGTGTAGGCAGCGACGGCTTTGCGACGACGAAGCGCGCTGCCTACAATTGCGAAACCGAAGAACATCATTGCCCATGTCGCTGGCTCGGGAACAGCACTGACGGCCGGTGCGAAAGCCAGACCCGAAAAGGTTGAGCCATTGATGACGCCGAACGTGCCCGTCGTGAACGCTGTGGCGTTCGTGCGGAAGATGTAGGTTGCGCTGACATCGGTTCCCATGAGACCATTTGTGCCGAAATTGGTCTGCAATGTAACCCCCGTTAGCGATCGGCCGACGGTTGTTGTCGATGCGGGCGGGTTCATGGCAGCAGTGAATAAGCCAGCGCCATCCGGATCTGCTGCACTGACGAACCCATCAATGTTAAACGTCGAAAAGTTCGCAGCCGTAAACGCATTGATCATGTTGTTGGAGATAGAGCCAGAACCGGTCCGGGCGACCTGATAGTAGAAATCGACCGTGCCGAGCGTGTTGCGATACACCGCCGAGCGCATGAGGCCCGAAAAAGTGAACGCTGTGCCGGGAACCGACACCGCCGCCAATAATGTTCCCTGGGTGGCGGGATTGAATGCATCAAAAATTAGGTCCGAAGTGCCCGGAGCAATCGTTACGGCTTGTGCAGGCATGGATGCAACGGCAGCGACAGTCGCGGCAAGGCTGATAAGAACGCGTTTCATATACTTAATCCCTGATAATTGGTGATTACGGCTTTTGATGAACGCGACGGCCTTTGTTCCGCTTCCGCGGGTCGGCATCTTCGTCCATCGTGTGGCTCTCGTGGCCCCGATTCAGCGGTTACGCTGACAGTCACCCTATTGATCCCGAAGCACCCCGGCTTGTTGCCAAGCCGGGTGCTCACTGGACAGGCGGCGCTGGGAGGGCAAAGCACCGCCCGGGACATGTCCGGTGGCGCAGAACTAATCGAACAACCGGTAATTGCGCTAACATGGGTCAAGATTCATTGTGTTTGCGAAATTAATCCTTTTTGCCGGGTGATCCGGGTGCTTGCAGCGTCCAGAATTTGGGACGAATTTGCCCTAAGATCGCGTCGATCGCCTCGGTAAAACGCCCTATTTTGACGGTATCGGCGATCCTGTTCACGCGGTCACCCTCGAATGGCTTGAAGGCCGTCCGCGCGCGAAGCGTGCCATTATCGAACAGCGCACTGCTCGGGCAAAAGGGAACTTTCTCTTCACCGTGCTCTTTACCTGCATCAACAATTGTAGCTTTTTTTGAAGGAGTTGACCGAAAATATGTCAAACTACTTTATCGAAAAGCTTCAGTCGCTGGTCTCGATTGCCTCTCACGATGTTCGCGCGCTGGAAAACATCTGTAATGTCGTCCGATCTTATCCCGCGCGGCGCGATCTGATCCGTGAAGGTGATGATTCGGGCCCTGTTCTGGTTATTCTCGAAGGCTGGGCTTGCCGCTACAAGCTCGTTCCCGGCGGCGGGCGGCAGATAACAGCCTTTTTGTTGCCGGGCGACGTTTGCGATACGCATGTCGGTGTGATCGACAAGATCGACTATTCATTGTGCACTTTAACGACGGCGCGGGTTGCGTTTGTTCCGCGCGACGGCATCGACAAGTTCCTTGGCGCGCACAGGGAAATTGCGCAGGCGGTCTGGAAAATGCACCTTGTCGAGGAAAGCATTTTGCGATCGTGGATCGTCAACATGGGTCGGCGGACCGCGATCGAGCGCATTGCCCATTTAATGTGTGAACTCCACGTCCGCGCACGTATCGTCGCGACGGGCAATCAAAACCATTGCCCGATGCCGCTCACGCAGATTGTCCTTGCCGATGCGCTCGGTCTTACGCCGGTGCATGTCAACCGCGTGCTGCGCATTCTAAAGGCAACCGGCATCATGACGATTGGGGCCGGCACCCTCACGATTTCGGATTTTTGCAAGCTTGCGGCGATCGCGGGGTTCGACGGCAATTACCTGCATCGCGGGCTCGACCGGGCCGCCTGACGGCCAGGTGCGATTGGATCCGCTGCGGCTATTTCATCAGGCCCGCAGCGCGCAGCGCATCATTGATGATTTTCTCGACGCCTTGCTCGCGCAGCGGGGGAGACGGTGTGTGGCGCATTCGGCGCGCGCCGACCGGTTCCAGACGCCGCGCGGGCACGGGCAGCGCGGCCGGCTTTGAAACAGCGGGTGCAGCAGCAACTTTCCAAAAATCGAGAAGCTCGACGCTCGACGCGATACCAACGTCGAGCACATAGGGTGCCACATGCCCGACCGGTTGCGATCCGTTCGTCCGGATCGGCGTTCCGTGCCCCATCCCGCGCAATTCGATGTGCTCGACGCGACGCCCGCTTTCGCCGTGTTCCCAGCGGGTACGCCGATGCGCTTTACCTTCTTCGACGATGGCGTTGGCGTCGGACAGTCCATGGACCGCGCGCCATTGCGTGACTGTCGCTGTGCCGTTCACCGAATTGACCGTGCGATCGGCATCGCCATGCCACACCGAAATACTTGGCCAAGCCCCATCATATGCAGCAGCCGCAAAGACCTTAGCCGCAAGCGCAGACCCATCACCGCGCGGCCCATTCTGCATCTGCTGGAAAGCACCGGGCATCGACGTTGCCGTGCCATAGGGAAGCCCGGCGATCAGGCCACCGCCCGCGAATATTTCGGGATAGGTCGCCAGCATCGCCCCTGCCATCGCAGCGCCCGCGGACAGCCCTGAAATAAAAACTCGCCGGTCATCGAAAGCATGGGTCGCAACCGACCAATCGATCATGGCTTTGATCGACGCCACTTCGCCTTGCCCGCGCTCGATATCGCCGCGTTCGAACCAGTTGAAGCAAAGGTTGCCATTATTCGAATGCTGCTGCTGCGGCATCAGCACACCGAAGCCGTGCCGGTCGGCAAGTTCCAGCCAGCCCGCTGCGTTCGCATATTCCACAGCCGTCTGTGTGCAGCCATGAAGCACGACAACAAGCGGTGCGCTGCGCTGCAATCTCTCCGGCAAATACAGGTCGCCCGTCAGCGCACCCGGATTGGTCGGCAGCGCATCGATCGGCAAAAGCTGGCCCGTCACGCTTTCGGATATCGGGATCGGGCGGCGCGAGGTCGGCATATCAAATTCCTGTGCCGAGGCATTCGGCATTCGGTAAACGCCGTGACCATAGTGTTGTTGCTGCACTGCACAATAAATAAATTGCCGCATTTCGTTATCCACGCGCGGCGGGAACAAGCGGACAGAGACGCCGTTTCTCGTGGACGGCAATCGCGCCGCCGAAAATCAATTTGAATGGAGAATGCTGTGTCCGCTCCCGAGAATCTGACCGACCTTTACACCGGCGAACTCCAAGACCTGTGGTCGGCAAATGACCAGATGGCAAAAGTTTTGAAGAAAATCAGCGGCAAGGTGAGCGATCCCGCGCTTAAAGACATGCTGGCGAAGTCGCAGGACGGCATCGCGCGGCATACCGAACTTCTCAAAGATCTGCTCGAAGCGTCCGACGAAAAGGTCAAGAAAGAGCATTGCAAGGGCATGGAAGGCCTCGTTGCCGAAGCGATCAAGCACACGACCGAAGAAGCACCGGAAAAAGGGCCGGTCCTCGACGCACTGATCATCGCTCAATATCAGCGCATGACACATTATGGCATTGCCGGGTTCGGCACCGCCGCATCCTATGCCGGAACGCTTGGGCTGAAGGACGCCGTCAAGAGCCTCGATAAAGCCACCAAAGAGATTTACGGCGGCGACGAGTATATGACCAAGCTCGCCGAAACCTCGGTGAATATCGACGCGACTGCCTGATCAAGCCCGTTCGCGCCATTCGGAGTGATGCAGCACTTATATGACAGGAAAGCAGCCTCATATCGACTGTCTGATCGTTGGCGGCGGCCCCGCAGGATTGACCGCCGCCATTTATCTTGCCCGCTTTCATCTGAACATTCGCGTAATCGACGCAAACAATAGTCGGGCAAATTGGATACCCTGCACGCATAATCATGCGGGCTATCCTTCTGGGATCGCTGGCGCGGCCTTACTCAACAATATGCGCGAGCAAGCGCAAAATTTCGGAGTCGTTGTAGAGACAGCGCGGGTGACGCGGGTCGGCGTCGCCGGCGACGGGTTCGAAGCAGAGTGGGGCTGTGGAGCGCAAGTCGCGCGATCGGTCTTGCTGGCCACAGGCGTCGTGAACCGAAGGCCATCGATCGACCAGGCGCTTCATGACGAAGCGCTTGCCCGGGGATTTTTGCGCTACTGCCCGGTGTGCGACGGGTATGAAGTGACAGACAAAGACGTCGGCGTCATCGGAACGGGATCGGCGGCGCTCGGTGAGGCTGCATTTTTGCGAAGCTTCACAAAAAACGTGACGTTGATCGCTCCCGATGGCGATCATGATTTTGATGCCGACGACCGCGCCAAGATCGCGCAGTTCAACATCGCAGTTATCGCCGGACCTGCGCGTGTCTTGCGGATCGAAGACGAGCGTCTTATCGTCGAATGCGGTACTGGCGAACTTGCTTTCGACAGCGTTTACCCCGCACTCGGTTCGGATGTGAGTTCCGATCTGGCCGTCGCACTTGGCGCGACAACGGCCGACGGTGGCGCGATCATCGTCGACAGTCATCAGCGCACATCGGTGCCCGGTCTTTATGCCGCTGGCGATGTCGTGCTCGGGCTAGACCAGATCAGCCATGCGATGGGCGAAGGCGGCGTTGCGGCAACAACAATCCGCAATGATCTGGCGGCTTTGCGTCCGATGATGCGGGAACATGCACTGGACTAGCACCACAAACCGCCTTTTGTCCGCTCCTCTCGAATAGCGCCGCTTCGGTCCACTGGCGCGGCGCAAGCACAGGTGTCGCATAATGTACGAATTTTCAGGATATCATGTGCTGCTGGCCGTGCTTGGCAGTGCGATCGTTCTGTCGCACTGGCTACCGCGTTGGGTTTCGGGCCGCGAACCTGCTGCTTCGGCACTGCTGATTGGTTTTGGCTTCCTTGCTTTCGGGTTTATCCCCGGCATGCCCGCGACGCTCTCACCGATGACCAGCCCAAAGCCATGGGAAGTTGTCAGCGAGCTCTGCGTTATTGTCGGCCTGCTGGGCGTCGGTCTGCGTATCGATCGTCTGCGCACGCTTCTGATCTGGAAACCCACTGTTCGATTGCTGCTCGTCGCCATGCCGCTGTGCATTGCTGCGGTTGCGCTGCTGGGCTGGTCAATGGCGGGGATGACCTTTGCCGGAGCGCTCTTGCTCGGCGCGATCCTTGCGCCGACCGATCCGGTGCTGGCGGGCGATGTTCAGGTGGGTGCCCCACTCGCGGGTGGCGAGCACCCCGTTCGGTTCACCTTGACGACCGAAGCCGGCCTGAACGACGGCCTTGCGTTCCCGTTTGTCTATCTTGCGCTTGCCGTTGCAGCAGCGAGCGTTGTCGATTTTTCGTTGCTCGGCGAATGGCTGGCGCGTGACGTATTCTATCGCATCGTCGTGGGCACGCTTTCGGGCGTCGTGATAGGATGGCTGCTCGGCAAATTGCTGTTCGACTGGCCGCGCAAGAATGCACTTGCCGAAACCGACTCGGCGCTGACGGCATTTGCCGGCGTGCTTATCGTATATGGCGTCACCGAACTTATCGAAGGCTATGGCTTTATTGCAGTCTTTGTCGCGGCGCTGACGTTGCGACGCGTCGAGGCCGAACATGCATTCCATGCCAAATTGCACGATTTTGTCCAATCGATCGAACATGTCCTGACGTCGTTCCTGCTTGTCGCGCTCGGTGCTGCCATTCCGGTTCTGTGGCCTCATCTGACACTGCAGGGAGCGGCTATCGGCCTGTTGCTGCTGGTTGTGATCCGCCCGTTGACGGCGTGGATGGCTCTGGCAGGAACGATGCAGCACCGCCGCGAACGCGCTGTCGTCGCCTTTTATGGGGTGCGCGGGATTGGATCGATTTACTACATGGCTTATGCGGGGAGCCATCTAGATCTCGTCAACGAACCAGCGCTTTGGGCAATCGTCGCCTTCACGATCGTAATATCGACTGTTATTCACGGCTTTACGGCCGGCATTGCCGTCGAACGCGCAACGGGCGAAACTGCCGCGGGACAGTCCGTGTGATCGGTCGTGGTCCGGGTCACGGGCGCTAACGAAAAAAGGCCGGAGCGACAGCCCCGGCCTTTCTTTCGAGCAAACGGTTGCCGACGTATGTTAGAACCGAACGCCGAGACCGACGAGCACTTGATGCCGGTCGAGATCGGTGTCGAGATTGGCCGCGCCGAAATCGAGATTCTTGTAGTTCGAATAGCGATACTCGGCTTTTACGAAGCCGCTCGGGCCAAAGATGTTGAACTTCTGTTCAACGCCTGCGCCGACCCGGTAGCCATCAAGCGTGACGCCTTCGGTCGCGAGCAAGCCTTGGCCGTCGTTGTATTCGGCCTTCAGCTTGGCATTGGTGTAGCCACCCTTGGCATAGATCATTGTCGATGGACCAGCCGCAAAGCCAAGCCGCGCGCCGACGTAAAGATCACGGTCGGTGTCGAGGCGGGCGCTGTCGCCAACCGCGATCAGTTCATTGCCACGACGCTTCGTCGTCGAGTCAGTGACTTCGCCTTCGATGCCGGCAATCACGCCGCCGAGCTGAAAGTCATAACCGGCGTTGATGCCATAAAGAAAGCCATCGGCACTGTCGTCGAGATCGGCATCACCGACGCCGATCGCATCATAACCCGCCAGTGCTTCGACATGGGCACCCGTGAAAGGCGCATTTTCCTGCGCGAGTGCAGGGGTAACGGCTGCTGTTGCCAAAAGAACAGCAGTGATAACGGTACGCATAACAAGCTCCTGATACTCTCCGGACTGGAGAGGACAGAGAGCGCCCGGCAAGCACGATTGTTTCATGAACCTAAAACAACAAGAAACCGGCGTGGCATAAAGGCAACGCTTTGCGGGTTCGCCAGCGAACGCCGTCAGCCTAGAAAGTCGATCAGCGCAACTTCAATGCCACTCAAATATTTCCGCGAACGCGGCAATTTTGGTGGCAAACGACCGATGTCGCGCTGCTGGACGGCTTCGATGATGGCGGGGTGAACATAACTTTTCCGGGCGATCGCCGGCGTATTGCCGAGCTTTTCGGAAACTTCGGCGAGCATCTGTTTGAGATTGGTCTGGCCTTTGCTGGCCACAAATACCTGGAACGCGATCACGCTTGCGCCCCATGTCCTGAAATCCTTTGCCGTAAAACCCTCGCTGTGCGCGCGCAGATACTCATTGATGTCACCCGATGTGATCGCGCGACGGATCCCATCGGTATCGACATATTGAAACAATTCTTGCCCCGGCTCCGCCAGACAGCGCTTGACGATGCGGGCGAGCCTGCGGTCATCGATCGAAACACGCTGGGCTTTTCCCGATTTCCCGATGAAGCTCAGCGTAACGCGCTCGCCGCGCACTTCGGCGTGCCGGTTGCGAAGAGTCGTGGCGCCAAAACTCTTGCTCGCGGCGGCGTAGGCGCGATTCCCCACGCGGATTTTGCCTTGATCGAGTAAGTATATGACCGCCGCCACGATGCGCTGGCGCGACATGTCGCGGCGGGCAATATCGCGCTCGATTTCCTTACGGATCGCCGGAAGCGCTTTGCCGAAAGCTGCACAACGCCCGTATTTCTCGGCATCCTGTCGCGCGCGGAAATCGGCATGGTATCGATATTGCAGCCGTCCGCGATCGTCGACACCGGTTGCCTGAATATGCCCGGATGAATCGACGCAATACCACGCGTTGCGGTAGGCTGGTGGCAAGGCGATTGCGTCTAGCCGGGCAATCAATCGAGCCGACGATAGCTTGCGGCCGTTCAGGGTTAAGTACTGCCAACCGTCGCCGCGGCGTTCGCGCGTGTAACCTTTCTCGAAATTTTCGACGTAGCGAAGGCTCGGCATCGTGACGTTTTGTCGCCTGGATAGATTTGATTTAGACCGTGAAAACCTAACGGCGAAACGCTTGTTCCGTGCCTCAGTTGCTGAAACGATGCGCAAATCTGGTCGGGGAAAGAGGATTCGAACCTCCGGCCCCTGCCTCCCGAAGGCAGTGCTCTACCGGGCTGAGCTATTCCCCGACCGATCCGGTACCGCGTTTACGCAGTGTCACCGGCTCTAGCTGGCACCGCATGGCGTATCAACCCAGCGCCCCCAACATCGCGTCGATCCGGGTAAACTTCTCTCGCGGCGCATCTGCGCGGGCGCGGGCGACCTCAGCCGCATCGATTTTTTGCCAATCTTCAAAAGTGACGATTCTGGCGTTGCGCGCAGCCAGCATTGCATCGAGTGCCACTTGACCTGCTTTTGCGCCGCCTTCGCCGATATCGGCGGCGATCAGGTCTGCCACGGCATAACCATCGGGTCGGTTTGTGCCGATTGTGCCGCTGGGGCCCCGCTTTGCCCAGCCGACGCAATAGAGGCCGGGCAGGATGCGACCGTCGCTGTTGGCAAAGCGGCCCCGGCCATCTTCATAGGGGACGCCGTCGATGGGCGGCGTCTGATAACCGATGCAGGCAATGACCAGACTTGCTGGGATAACATAGGTTTCGCCTGTGCCGATCGAGCGGAGGTCCTCGCCAAGCGTGGTCCGCTCGACAATGACGCGTTCGGCGCGTCCATCGCCCTCGATGCGGATTGGCATGGCAAAAAAATCGAAATCGATCGCGAGCGCTTTGCCTTTGACCCCCTCGGCCGCGAAATGACGAAGGTGCGTGACCGATTTACGCATTCCGGGTTCGAGCAGCGCGTCGTCCTCGAAAGGCGGAAGGTCTGCAGCATCGACAAAGGGTTGCGCCCGTTCGAGATGCCCCAGTTCGCCAAGCTCCTTCGGTGTCATGGCAATCTGGTGCGGTCCACGGCGGCCGAGCACTGAAATCCGGACGATCCCGGCGGTTTCGAGCGCATCGAGCGCATGCGCTGCGATGTCCGATGCGGCAAATTCGGCGCGGGTTTTGGACAGAATACGGGCAACATCGAGCGCGACATTGCCGTTGCCGATGACGACCGCGCCGGGGCCGTGCAGCGCCGGCTCGATCCCGGCATGGTCGGGATGGCCGTTATACCAGCCCACGAACGCCGCCGAGCCGACGAC
>JBGSMP010000118.1:0-2582 GCA_041740105.1 Sphingomonadaceae bacterium | reverse complement strand
AGCGCTCAGGACAGCCTCGTTTGCCGCCTTTGCCTCGGCGCGTGCGACGTCCGCTGCCGCCGCCGCGTCGCGCCACCGTGCATAAATCAGTCGGCCTTCTGCAGTGCGGATCTCGTCCGATAATTTGCGATAGCGCTCGGCAGTTCGCGCCTGCCGCCGCAGCACGGCAATTCGCGCTTCCTGCTCTGCAATCTTTT
The DNA here is from genome assembly GCA_041740105.1 of Sphingomonadaceae bacterium. Taxonomy (GTDB): domain Bacteria; phylum Pseudomonadota; class Alphaproteobacteria; order Sphingomonadales; family Sphingomonadaceae; genus Sphingomonas_O. The sequence goes on along the minus strand of JBGSMP010000118.1, from coordinate 2,385 downwards.
CCGCGACACGCGCCAGATTGGCTTCGGTCGCTTTCAGCCGGATTTCGGCCTCGCGTCGCCTTACGTGAAGCCCGGAAATCCCTGCGGCTTCCTCGAGCATCTGTCGGCGCTCGGCCGGGTTGGCGGCAATAATTGCGCCGATCCGCCCCTGACTGACCAGCGCCGGGGAGTGCGCGCCGGTTGCAGCATCAGCGAAAATCAGCTGGGCATCGCGTGCCCTCGCATCGCGCCCGTTGATCCGGTAGGCCGATCCCGCGCCGCGTTCGATCCGGCGAACGACTTCGACGTCGTCGTCTCCGGAGTCGCTTGGGCGCTCGGCGAGGATCGAGACTTCGGCAAACTGGCGCTGGGGACGACTTGCGGTTCCCGCAAAGATGACGTCGTCCATCGCTGACCCGCGCAGCGATTTCGGCGATCCCTCGCCCATTGCCCAGCGGATCGCCTCGAGCAGATTCGATTTTCCGCATCCGTTCGGGCCGACCACACCGGTTAGCCCCGGCATGATCCGCAACTCGCACGGATCGACGAAGCTCTTGAACCCCGCAAGCCTGACCCGCGAGATTTTCACAGAAGTTTAGGCACCCGCCGCCTTGAGTTTGGCCTCGAGCGCTTCCCAGGTTCCGGTGTTGGGAACGACCTGCCCGTTGATCAGGAATGTCGGCGTGCCCTGAAGGTTGAACTCGGTGTTCGCGCGGTCGCGCATCTTGACGAGCTTGTCCATCTCGCTCTGATTGGCAAGGCAGGCACCAGCTTTTTCAGCACTCACGCCACGCTGTCGAACGAACTCGTCGATGCCGATGAAGCTTGCGAAGCGCGCCGTCTGCTGACCGATCGGCAGTGTCGCGATCGCCTGCTGGTCAGCGGGCGTCATCGTCTGCACCTTCACGAACCAATTGCGCTGATCGGCAAATAATTGCTCGGAAAGCGGAAAGAACGGACCCGGCCCGCCGCAACGCGCCAGCAACGTCGCTGCCATATCCATCGGGTCGCGGACATAGTTGCGCAGTTCGTAGGACACCTTGCCTGTCGAAACATACTTCGTCTTCAACGGCTCGGAGGCCGCTTCCGAAAAATCGGCGCAATGCGAACAGCTCATCGACGCATATTCGACAACTTTTATCGGCGCGTTCGGGTTGCCCATCTGCATCCCGCCATCGGGTGTTTCGACCACGGTCGTCACCCATTCGGTCCCCGCAGGTGCCTTCACGGCCGCCACCGCACCGCCAGCCGCGGGCGTTTCCCCGGCCTTGTCGTTACAAGCCGCCAACAGGGCAAAAGGCAGCACAAACGCAATAGACTTCATCATTCGCATCCTATTTTGCGGCAATCGCGCCGCGCAGCTTCGGTTCGATATCGCCCCATGTCGCCGGTCCGGTATCACGACCATTGATAAGGAACGACGGCGTCCCCTTCAACTTGCGGGTTTCCCACGCTTCCTTGGCCATGCCCAGCACCACATCCTGTTCGGCTTTGTTAGACAAACAGGCATTGACAGTCCCCGCGCTTACACCACGTGCCGTCATCAAGGCGGTCATGCCCGACCCTTGCGATATGCCCGCCAGAACAGCATTGATCGGCGCATTTTCAGGCATCGGATTGCTTGCCTCGAACGCTTGCGCTTGGGTCATCAGCGTTTCCTGCGCGGCAAACAGCGCTTCGTTCTGCGCGACAAATTTAGCACCCCCGCCACACCGCGCGAGCAATGCTGCAGCAAAATCATAGCGGTCACGGACGGCATTGCGAAATTCGACCGCGACCGTGCCCTTGGCCACATAATTCGCTTTAAGCGGTCCCGACGAATCGCCGACGAACTGCGCACAATGATTGCAGGAATAGCTCATATACTCGACTAGCCGGACTTTGGCCTTCGGATTGCCGAGCACATAAGCGCCATTGCCACCGCGCGTAACGGTCTTGGTCCAGTCCACGGGCGCTGCGCCTATCGTGAATGCGGCAACAAGCCCGAGCAATATTTTTTTCACGAAATCTTTCCCATTATCGGAACGCTTGTCGCCGCTGCAACGCCGCGTGCCAAGGCTTCCAAAACTGCTTTCAGTTCCGGATCGGCCACGGTGCGCAGAGATTCGCCCAGTTCGACCGGAATCGCGACTTGCGCAATCGGCGCAGGGCGCGCTTTGGGCGGAACGATCTCGCCCTGCCGTATCGTCACCTTGGTAATCGCCGCATAGCCGAAAAACCGGTTCACGCGCTCGATGATCGTCGGGCCGACGTGCTGCATCATCGGCGCGTGTGCGCCTGCAACAGCCAGCGTCAGCACGCCATCGGCGCGCTTGCCCGGCGGAAAGCGGATCGATTCGGGTGCCGAAATCAGGGCGTAGCGAGCGCCGACGATTTCGGACCAGCGACTGACCACCGACGACTGCA
>JBGSMP010000100.1:0-1823 GCA_041740105.1 Sphingomonadaceae bacterium | reverse complement strand
GGAGGCCGTGGCGGCTTTGGCGGCGGTGGCAGACTGAACCTTTCTGTTTATCACACACTCAGGCTGACAGATTCGGTGACCTTGCGCGAAGGCTTGCCCGGCATCGATTTGCTTAACGGCGGGACGATCGGCCGGGGTGGCCAATCGCGTCATCAGATCGAAGTGCAGGCCGGCATTGCCAAGAACGGTCTGGGCGCGCGGGTAAGTGCCGACTGGCAAAGCGAGACGCGGGTGACAGGGCGACTTGCTGCCGATGATTTGCGCTTCTCCGATCTTGCCACAATCAACCTGCGGCTATTTGCAAATGTCGGGCAAATGCCCTGGGCGATCAAATCGGCACCGTGGCTGCGCGGCACGCGGGTCAGCATCGGCGTCAACAATCTGTTCAACGCGCGCCAGCGCGTGACGGACGGCACCGGGGCGACACCGCTCAGCTACCTGCCGGGTTACCTCGATCCTTTCGGGCGAACGGTGCGGATCAGCATTCGCAAAATGGTTTTCTAATGGCTATGGGCCTTCGTAAAGGGAGCCCTTCATGAAATTTTTTGTCGATACCGCCGATACTGCCGACATTGCCGAACTGGCCGCAACCGGGTTGCTCGACGGGGTTACGACCAATCCATCGCTGATCGCGAAATCGGGACGCCAATTCACCGAAGTGGTCAAGGAAATTTGCAGCCTGGTCGAAGGACCGGTGTCCGCCGAAGTCGTGGCGCTCGATCACACGGGCATGATGCGCGAGGCCGATATCTTGCGCAAACTGGCGGACAATGTCTGCATCAAGGTGCCGCTGACGATCGACGGGCTGAAGACGTGCAAGGCGCTGACGGGCGATGGCTGCATGGTCAACGTCACGCTCTGCTTCGCGCCGAACCAGGCGCTGCTTGCGGCCAAGGCAGGGGCGAGCTTCATTTCGCCATTCGTCGGGCGACTCGACGATATCGGTCAGGACGGAATGGACCTGATCCGCGACATCCGCTTGATTTACGACAATTATGCGTTCGCGACGGAAATCCTTGTCGCCAGCGTCCGCAACCCCGTCCACATCCTCGAAAGTGCGCGGATCGGCGCTGACGTTATGACGGCGCCGCCAGCGGTTATCAAAGCGCTGTTCAATCATCCGCTGACGGACAAGGGAATCGCCGGTTTCATGGCCGACTGGGCGAAAACGGGGCAGACGATTGGGTGAAGTTGCTGCTTTTGCGGAACATCTGACGCGTGATCGCCGCCGATCGGTGCACACTGTTCGTGCCTATGTTGCAACGGCTGAGCGACTGACCGAACATCTCGGTGCTGTTCGCGTGCCGGGCCCGATAGAACTGCGCACGTTTCTCGCCGCGCGCCGTGCCGATGGACTGTGCAATGCCAGCGCCGCGCGCGAGTTGTCGGCGGTGCGTTGCTTCCTTGAATTTATCGGCGGCGCCGACGCGAGCCCGCGGATGAAGGGACCGCGTGTCAAGAAAGGTGTGCCCCGACCCGTTTCGCCCGCCGAAGCAATTGCGCTGGCCGAAGACGTCGCCGGCGCGCAGGATGAAGCGTGGATTTCAGCGCGCGACTGGGCCGTTCTGCTGTTGCTTTACGGTGCGGGGCTGCGCATCGGTGAAGCGACGGGGCTGACGGGTGCGGCAATGCCGCTTGGTGTCACGCTTTCGGTAACCGGCAAGCGCGACAAGACACGTTTGGTGCCGCTATTGCCCCAGGTCAGGACAGCGATCGAAACCTATTGCACGCTGTGCCCCTATCCGATCGCGCGCGATGAAATCCTGTTCAGGGGTGCGCGTGGCGGGCCGCTCAGCCCCGCGATCATTCGTCGTACGGTACGC
>JBGSMP010000089.1:0-5499 GCA_041740105.1 Sphingomonadaceae bacterium | reverse complement strand
GCCCGCGTTACCAGCCCCGCCGCATCCGGCGCTGCGGCTGTCACGCAGCGGACGCGCTGGGAACATGGATTTATCGCCACCGCAGCAAAGGTTGCGCCGGGCATGATCGGCCATGGGATAAGCCGTTTCGATTGGCGCGCTTTCTGGCTGGGGCTGCACCTGATGGTGCCGCCGCTCGCGCTGACGTTCGGGTTGGCCATGCTCGCGCTAATCGTCGTCGGCGGACTTGGTTTCATCTCGAGCTTCGTGCCTGCCATCGTGCTGGCAGCGGTCATCGCTGTTGCCGGGAGCGCCGTCCTTGGCGGATGGGCGCAAGTCGGGCGGGCGACGTTACCACTCGCGATGTTGATCCGCGTCCCGCTTTACGTCGCGTGGAAATTACCGATTTACCTGAAGCTCACGCGCGGTGCGGATCGCCGATGGACCCGCACCGAGCGCGATTAGGCTATTTGGCGGCTGCAGGAGCGCCGGGGGCACCGGGCTTGGCAGGCGGCGAAAAGCCGGTTTGATATTCGATCTTTGCTTTGTCACGCGCTTCTTTCAAACGCGCCTCACCCAGCTTCGACAACGATTGCGCGCGCAACACACGGACGGCTGCGGCACGGGCATCTGCCGCCGGCATCGGCTCCGCTTTGGCACCTGTGATGACATTGACGGTAACCTGTCCGTTGCTTGGAACAACGAACGGCTCGCCCTTGGGCAGCGAGAGAATTTTCTGCATCTGTTCGGGCGGCACTGATGCCGAATCGACGGCACGGTTGGCGCGCTGGAACGGAATGTTCAGTTTTTGCAGCACGGCGATCACTTCGGCCTGCGTCTTGGCGGGCTCGAGTGCAGCAAGCCGCGTCGGGTCGGCGGGCGTTGCAAAGGCAATCTGATCGACACCGTAAATCTGGCGCCCGGCAAACAAGCTTGGGTTACCGTTCATGAACTTGTCGATTTCAGCCGCCGTTGGCACGGGAATCGAGTCATTGGTGCGCTTGGCGAGTTTTTCGACCAGCAGCGATTCGTTGACGCGGCGCTGCTCGACGATGAACGACGGATCGCGATCGAGGCCGCTTTCCTTCGCCGCCTGTGCCAGCAAGCGGCGATCGACCAGCCGCTGCAGCAATTGCTGTTGCGCAAGCTTTTTATCGACATTGGCCGGCACTTGCGCCTGCGCGAGTTCGGCATTGAGTTCGGGCAGCGAGATTTCTTCGCCGTTCACGATTGCAATGACCTGATCGGTCGGCTTTTTCGAACAACCCGCGAGCGCAATGCCCAGCGCGACCGTCGCCACAAGTCCGAACCGGCGCACCGCGCCTCCCCCATTTATCATCGTTAATGCCTTTCGTGATCGCTTGAATGGACTGTCGATACAGGATAACGCTTACGAATTGCAACGAAAGCACGCCCTTGAGCACGATTTATGACTGGCTGACCGTCGCGATCTTCGCGGGGCTAATCGTATTGTTCCTCCAGCGCTCGATGCAGGATGCGCCGACCGACAAGCTTTGGCATTATCTGGTCGCGTCCGCCGGATGCGCGGTGACGAACTATTTCGGCAATGAAGGCGTCGAACTCGGCAGCACGGCAATGCACCTCATTGCAGTCGCGTCTTTGGCTGCGACGGGCGCGTTTGTCGTCTATTTCATCCGGCCCTTCACGATCTGATTGACGCGGTCGGCATGACCGACATGATTGAAACCGAAAACGAGTCCAGAGGCCGCGCAATTCTGCGGTGGGCTTTGCTTGCGGCTGGTATCGTCGCGATCATTGCCTATGCGTTCTTGCAGCCGAATGTCACGATCCGGCCAGAAGTTCCTGACCGCATCGTCGCGCCTCCGGTTAGCGCCGTCCCGGTTGATCCCGCCGAACCCGCACCGCTCATTTTTCAACCCGATATCGCGCCAGCCGATGCGGAGGTGATAAACGCGCAACGCCTCGATTATGCCGGACCGATCGTCCGTGCAAAGCCGCTGATTGCACCGCGAAGCATCGAACGAGCCTCCGATTTGCAACGTGCGACCGAATGCCTGACGCAAGCTGTCTATTATGAGGCTGCGTCCGAATCGGCGGTCGGGCAGCGCGCGGTTGCTCAAGTCGTCGTGAACCGGGTTCGCGATCCACGCTATCCATCCTCGGTGTGCGGCGTGATTTATCAGGGATCGGAACGGCGGACGGGTTGCCAATTTACGTTCACGTGCGATGGTGCGCTTTCGCGTAAGCCCGATCCGTTCCTTTATGCCCGCGCGCGTTTTGTGGCGGTCGCCGCGCTGTCGGGACAAGTCGAACCGACTGTCGGCCTCGCCACGCATTATCATACACGCCAGGTCGTGCCCTATTGGCGCACTGATCTGGTCAAGCTGCGTACCGTCGGCGCCCACATCTTTTACGGGTGGCAGGGGCGCGAGAAGTCGGCGCGGGGTCTTCGCGAAGCCTATGCAGGAATCGAGCCGCAGATCGCCGCCAATGCTGGGACAGCAGCGCTTACGCTCGACGCACTGCCGTTCGACGACGAACTGGCGAACGGTTCGATGACGCTGACGCCGCCGCTGCGTGACAAAAGGCTCGACGGGCCGAGCCTGCCGACGCAGGATTTCGGGACGATCCGTGCCGATGAGCGGCGCGGCGAGCTTGCGATTGGCCAGTCGGGCAAATTGGAAGCCGACAACCGCTCGGGCGTCCTCGCCAAGCCCTAAGCCGTTTGCCAGAGCAGTTTGCGGGCTTTGGGCGTCACCGAGGCCGTAAGATCGGCGGCAAATTCGCGCAGCAGTTCATAGGCTTTTTCGGTGTTCTGTTCCACGCACGACATGCGCACCAGCACCCCGTCTGGAATCAGGCCATTGAGATTTTCGACGACGACCGCCCAGCGCTGCTCGCCCCAGCTTGTCGGCAGCGACGAACCAAGCCGCGTCCAGTAAAGCACTTGCTCCACCCGCATCGCACTGCTGGCCGTGAACGCCCGCGCAGGCACACGATCGCCACCGGCAAGGGTAATCGGCTGGATGACGGTCTGGCTCAGCTTGTAGCCGCCGACGGGGTAGCAGACTTCGGGCCGGTGCAGCTGGAGCAAGCCGTCCTGAACGCTGCTGTAAGCGACAAGAAACATCACCATTCCACCGTCCGAGCGCGTGTAAACGCGCGTCAGCACTTCGTCATACAAGCGGTCCGCCGTTGCATCGGGCGGCGGCAAAACGAGCCCGCTGGTCGTTTCGAACTTCCAGTTGCCAAAGTTTTTCGGAATGATCCCGTCGAGCCCCGCTTTGCCCAACTGGGTCGGCCCCGGTTGTGGCTGGCGCGCATAGGCAACGCCCGCTGCGCCAACCAGCGCGAGACCGGTCAGCACGTTCCGCCTGGACAATGCCGACGCGCTCGGGTTCACGTCATCGCTCATAAATGCGCCTTTGTGCGTTTGCGGTCGATCAGACGCGACACGGCAGAATCGATGGCAAAGATCGTCAGGAGTGCGGTCACAAACATCGTCAGCCCGGCAAAATTATGGAGGAAACCCTGCGCCGCTGATTCGCTGACATGATAGGTCAACAAAATCAGGATGATAACGCGCACGAAATTGGCAAACACCGCCACCGGCAGGATCGTGGCAAGCAGGAAAATCGAATAGCTGACGCGGGCGCCGCGCTGAAGATAGACATAAAAGCTCGAGATCGCCGACAGCGAAACGAGCGAATTCAGCCCCGAACAGGCCTGCGCCACGAGCAGCTGATACTGGCCGATCTGGATCGTCACCCCAGCGCCGCCGATCGGGTAGCCAAGCTTGTAGAGAAACAGCACCGAATATTGCGAGATATAGGTTTTCAGCGGATTCGTTACCGCCGCAACCAGCGTGTCGGGCGGGGGCACGATAAATGCCATATAAAGCAGCGGAAACCACAGCAGCCGCATCGCCTTCATACCGATCAGGCCGTAAAGGATCGACATGATGACGCCATAAACGAGATACCCCTCGATCTCGATGATCTGCGTGATCTTGGCGATGGTCGCGAGCAGCAGAAGCGGCACCAAAAGCACCAAAACACGTTTGAGCGGCACCGGCTCGGCAATAAGACGCACTTCGGGCCAAAGCCGCCAGATCAGCCAGGCGCCGGTCACCAGAACGATCGGGCCGTGCCCGCCCGACTCGGTCGACCAGCTGGCATCGATAATATAGCCGAGCGTCGGTGCGGTCAGCGCAACAAGCCCGACAAGCAACACCCACTGGTCGATAGTAATTGATTTCAAACGCGAAACGACCGAGCGCGGCGGCTGCGCGACGGGTGACAACTGGGCCACATCCTCTACCATCATATCGGCCATATTTGCCCGCTAGCATCGCTGCCATATTCTGGCAATGTCGCTAGTTTAACGGCGGCGCCCCGCGTTCCCCGTCTGGCATGCGGGCGATTCGTAAAAGTTAATATTTAATTAACGCCGGGCGAAACTTTCGGTCTGACGTCTCGTATCTCCTGGGAAGTCATTTGGGCTTCCAAGGGAGTTTTTCATGAAAAAGTTCAAGATTGCCGCACTGTCTGCTATCGGCATGGCTATCGCATCGCCCGCGTCTGCCGCTCAGTTCGGCTTTACATTTGCAACCGATACACCGCTTTTCGGTGGTCCGGTCGCCAGCAGCGGGATTTTCACAACGTCAGATACAGCCATGACAGTCGGGGGCAGGACGGCCTTTGCGATCACATCGATCAGCGGCATAGTCAACGGCAGCGCCATCGTCGCGCCGACGGCTGCGACATACGGTAATTACTTCACGACCGGTCCGGCGTTTCTTGACGGCAGCGGCCTGCGCTTTTTCACGGCGGCCGGCAATGACGTTCGCTTCTTTTTCCAGGACTCGGTCAGCCGTTACCGCGTCAACACGTTCAGCCCGGGATCGTCGTCGTTCGTAACCGCATCGTCGGCGCGCGTTGCCGCCGCTGTGCCAGAAGCCACGACATGGGGAATGATGCTTGCAGGGTTCGGCATTGTCGGTGCCAGCTTGCGCCGCCGCACGCGCCGGATGGTCCCCGCCGTCTAACGCATCTTGCCACGCTCCGCCCCCTCGAATAGGACGCTGAGGCTTCACTGATCGAGGGGGTGGGGCGTGATCGGCATCATCATGGGCAGCCAGTCCGACTGGGAGACGATGCGACATACGGCCGAGATCCTTGATACCCTCGGTGTGCCGCATGAAACCAAAATCGTCTCCGCACACCGCACGCCCGAGCGGCTCTATGATTATGCCAAAAGTGCTGCCGCCGGCGGGATCAAGGTCATCATTGCCGGTGCCGGTGGTGCGGCGCATTTGCCGGGGATGGCGGCATCGATGACCACGCTGCCCGTGCTCGGTGTGCCCGTGGAATCGGCGGCGCTTAAAGGCATGGATAGCCTCCTTTCCATCGTCCAGATGCCTGGCGGGGTGCCGGTCGGGACGCTGGCAATCGGCAAGGCGGGTGCGGTCAATGCGGGATTGCTTGCCGCATCGATCCTTGCATTGTCCGATCCAGCGCTGGCCGAGCGGGTGGCGGC
>JBGSMP010000069.1:0-7042 GCA_041740105.1 Sphingomonadaceae bacterium | reverse complement strand
AGCTTGGCTACGGAGCCGTCGCCGACCGCCTGCCGCCCGCGATGGACGAAGCCGCCTGGAACGCAGTCCGCCCCAATCTAAAGACCGTCGCCGACGCGCACGACTGGTGGCATGTGATCGAAGGCCCGATCGCGGCCGAGCCCGCCCCTGAAGACGCCGCCTTCCTCGCCGAAGCTGCCACGATTGTTGCGACTTTGGACTGGTCCACCGATCCCTGGCATGCGCTGATAAACGCCCTCAAGACGTCAACCGGCCGAACCGGCAAATCACTCTTCATGCCGCTCCGCCGCGCACTGACGGGGCGGGATCACGGGCCCGATATGGCGACGCTGTTGCCGTTGATTGCGCGCGAGCGGATTGTGGCGCGGTTGAGAGCATGACTTACGAGTTCAGTTGGGCCACGAATTAGACTTATGCGGAGCATTTACACCATTCCCTTTCGGCGCGAGGTGATCATTCCAGATCACTGGGAAATACCGTTCCTTGGTGGCCGACTCCGAGTCCTAGAGGAGAGCGGTCGGGCCAAAGGGGTTGAGGTGGTCTTTACCGGTGAGCCGATAACGAACGCGCCGCACGTTGAAGAACTTAATGAAGGCCCCGTGAAGTTGCACATAACGGCACGAGATAATCGGGTTTTCTTCGTTCAGCGACACTTGCAGCAAGCTGCTTCATTTCTTGAATGCCTATACAACATTGATCTGGCGACGGACGCTATTGAGACCAGATATGAAGGCGAGTCACCTGAGGAAGAGAATCAGATTGCCGTAAAATCCATGAAAATGGATAAGGTGGACCAGCCTCTGCCGCTTACGTTCGACATGATGACGCGAGCCTTTATGGCTGCCGAGAATTCAGACGGTCCGAAGTTCGAATCGACATTCGTTAAAGCGGCAAGAAGTGCTCTAGCTTTACAGCAATATATCGACTCATTTCGATATTCCTTTCTTCTGATTGAATCGATTTACGGGAACGGGCAGTTCAAAAAACCTAAGCTGTTATCCGCTCTTAATGGAAACCTAGAGTTTGTTGGTCTGGTGCAGGAAGCGCTGGCCGACGTGATGCAGCCGAAGCAGTACAAGAATTCCGACACGACTGCTTTGCTGGCATGCAATCCAAAATCCGACGCAGTGATAGAGCATCTTATCGACAAGCGCGGCTTCTACTTTCATGGCAATCGCAAAAGGACTGATGCTTGGAAACCAGACGAGCAAGGACAGGCGGAATCACTCGCGTTGCTGACCATCGGTATTGCTCAGCAAATTACACAGAAGGCCGCTAACCCGATTTTTGAGCCAGATTTTGGTGAGAGGCATTTCAGAGACGCTATGGCGGTAGGAGCAAAAATTGTGTTCGAGATTAAATACAGCTTTCGAGACATCGGTGAAGAATTTTCGAGAAACGGCAACCTGATTATCAACACGCCCGGAACGAAGGTAACCAAGAAACAGGCTAATGAGATTGCTAAGCAATTCCTACTGCATTTCGAACACAATGCCCCTGTTGCGGCCTTAGAGAAAGCGACGTGTATTGCCCAAGGGAGCGATCAACAGATCTTTGACATTGTCTTTCACGTCTGAATCATTCCAAACTTCCCGTCAATCCACCCAACCGCCGCCCACCAATCATCAATCCGCACATGCGCGTCCGCCGCCGCCGGCGTCTTCACCGCAATAAACGGCTCGGCGATCATGTGCAGCCGCCAGACGTCGGGGGCGTGTTTGGCCACAGACGTATGATGATGCGCGAGATCGTCGACGAACACGGTCACGCTTGGCGCGAATTCCGCCACGAGACGCGCCACGGGGTCGCCTTTGCCGCCCTGGTTGGTTTCGACGCGGTGGGTGATGCCGTGGCCGGTCAGCTGGACCGCGCGCGCGGCGTTGAAATGATGGCCGAGGTTGGTGAGCACGACAATATCGGCTTGTTCGGATAATACTCCGAGGGCCTCAAGCGCGCCCGGCACCAACGTCTGCCGGTGCATTTCGGTTTCGAAAAATCCGTCGAGCAGCGGCCACACCTCTTCACGCGGCAGCGCTTTGCCGGTGCTGCGATCCTTCAGCGTGTTCGAAAAATCGCCGCCTTCCGGATCGAAATCATAGCCTTTCACATCGCGTACCCAGTCGCCGAAGTGGCTGACCATGTGGAGCAGCACTTCATCGCAATCGGTGATGAGCAGCGGGCGGCTCAATGGCTCAGCCTCGATCGTGCACTGACCAGAACCGACGGCTGGACCTCGAGTGCCCGCGCGCAGGCGACCAGATCGGGCTCATGGGCTTCGAGAAAGCCGAGCACACCATCGAGCAGCGCCGGATCGGTGATTCGTCCGCGGATGTCGTCGCCCTCGAGGCCGGTCAGCGCCAGAAACCGGTCGGCACGGTCGGGCTCGGCCAGCACCCAGACAAGCGCATTCAGCGCCAATGTGTCCGACCCATTTGAATCATCACTGCTCATCGCCTAATCCTGCGTCTGTGTCGTAAGAAGGTTAGGCGCGTGGCAAAGAAGGTGCTCGTTGTCGAGGACAACGAACTCAATCTGCGATTATTCTGCGAGCTGTTGCGCGCGCATGATTATGATGCCGAAGCCGTGCGCGACGGCCGCGAGGCGATGGACCGCGCGCGCGCGTTCGAGCCCGACTTGATCGTGATGGATATACAGATGCCGCATGTCACGGGGCTGGAACTGACGATTGCGATCCGCGCGGATGCCGAACTCGCGGGTATTCCGATCATGGCGGTCACAGCCTATGCCGGCAAAGGCGACGAGGAGCGCATCCGTGCCGCCGGCGCCGACGCCTATGTCTCGAAACCGATTTCGCTGATGCGCTTTATCGGCTGCGTTGAAGCATTGGTGCGTGCGCCTGTCACCTGACTTGCGTCATGGCGAGGCCACGCCGTCGGTCGGCACGTCGGCCACCCTCCGATAGCGTTTGTGCGCAAGCGCTCCGGTCGGGCGTGGCCGACCTCAAACGCTATTTGATCTTGGCTTCCTTGAACTCGACATGCTTGCGCACGACGGGATCATATTTGCGCATCACCATTTTCTCGGTGGTGTTCGGGCTGCGCGGATTCTTTTTCGTGGTGTAGTAAAAACCCGTGTCCGCGGTGCTGACGAGCTTGATTTTAACGGTGGTCGGCTTTGCCATGACCTTAAACTTTCGAATCTGAATAGGAAGCCGCTGCCGATGACGGTCACTGCGGCCAAAGTCAAGCCAACAAGCGGTGGTAACGATCTGTTAACCTTGTTCTGCGCAAGCTCGCGTTTCGGCGTTGGGGACGGGCAATGGGATTGGGCGCAGTCGCAAAATTGGCAGTCAGAGCCGACCTGTGCGACCGGATCGATGCGCTTGCCCGCGAACTGCCGCATCTGAGTGCATCGAAGCTGGCTTTTGCGGTCGATGACATCCGCCGCATTGCACGCGACAACGGTCTCGGTCCGCTTGCCGAACTCGCCCGCGGCCTTGAACATGCCATTGCCGATTCGGGCGGATCGACGGCTGTTCTGTCGTTCCTCGAAGCGATGGGCGATGCTGTCGGTTGCGAACAGGTCGACCCGGCAACGGCACAATCCTATCTTGCTTCGGTTGGGTTGCGGCTGCACGGCTGACACGCCGTGAATATATTCATTCCTGCCATGATCGCTGTCCTTCTTGCTGAACTTGGCGGGCGGGCGGCGTTACTTTTGCAACTTCCCCGCGCGTTGCTCGCTGCAACGTTGCTGGGTCTATCGGTCGGCATGGCAGCGTTTGCCGGGGTCAGCCTTGCGCCGACGATGAATGTTCACGCACGTGCGCTGTTGCTTGGCCTCGCTTTCATTCTTACCGGCTTCAGCCAGTTCGGAAAGCCCACGGCGCCCGATCCGCCTGCCACGCTCTTGGGCACATTGCTATTCGTCTGGCGATCGGGTGCGCCGTTTCTCGCCTTTGCATTTTCGATCTGGAGCGGATCGCCCATCGGCGCAACGGCGGGCACGCTTGCCGGTATTGCCGGTGTGGTTGCGCTCGGTGCTGTGCCGATGGCACGCCGGTCTGTCTTGTGGCTCCGCCGGGCCGGAGGGGTTACGCTTACTCTCGTGGGCATTTTTGCCGCGCTCTGGGCATTGCGCTTCATTGGCTGACTGGCCAATTATTTTGCTCCGGCGGACCTTATCGGGCGCGAGCAGGTTTCCGTCCGGAAGAAATCAGCGAGGGAGCGAAAAATGGCCAAGGAACCGAAAACGAAGCTTAAGACACCAACCGACCTGAAAACAAACGAAGCAGCAACGGTCGCCGATGCCCTGAACGGCATATTGGCCGACACCTATGCGCTGTATTTCAAGACCAAGAATTTTCACTGGCACGTGACGGGTCCGCATTTCCGCGACTATCATCTGCTGTTCGACGATCAGGCCGCGCAATTGCTGCTCGCGACCGATCTGATTGCCGAGCGTATCCGCAAAACAGGCAATGTCACGTTGCGGTCGATCGGCGACATTTCGCGTCATCAGTCGTTGAACGACAACGATGCCGATTTCGTGCCGGCAGCGGCCATGCTTGCCGAATTGCGCGACGACAATCTGAAAATGGTCGAACAGTTGCGCGCTGCAAAGGATCTGGCGGACGACGCCAAGGACAATGCGACGTCGGCGGTGATTGATAACTGGACCGACGAGGCGGAACAGCGCGCGTGGTTCCTGTTCGAGGCGGCACAGAACGGCTAACACCGGCGCACCATGCGCGCGTTTGCCGACCTGATCGACCGCCTGATCTACACGCGCAGCCGCAATGCGAAAGTGCGGCTGATTGGTGATTATCTGAAGGCAACGCCCGATCCCGATCGTGGCTGGGCACTGGCCGGGCTGACCGGCGGGTTAGATCTGGCGGCGCTCAAGCCCGCGCAGATACGCGCGATGATCGATGCCCGCGTCGATCCGGTGCTGTTCCGGATGAGTCGGGACTATGTCGGGGACACAGCCGAGACGGTGGCGCTGCTGTGGCCCGAACGGCTGGTGACAGGCGAAGTCGAACTGTCGCTCGGCGCGATCGTGGCGCGTTTGCAAAACCTTTCACGTGCCGAAGCGCCCGACATCATGGCGGATTATCTCGACCGGCTGGACAGCAACGCGCGCTTTGCCTTGCTGAAGATTGCCAGTGGCGCGCTGCGGATCGGGGTCTCGGCGCGGCTGGCCAAGACAGCGCTGGCGCAAGCGTTCGATCTCGATGTCGATGCCGTCGAGGAGGTGTGGCACGGGATCACGCCGCCTTATGCCGCGCTATTCGACTGGGCGGAAGGGCGCAGCGCCCAACCAACGGCTGCCGACACGCCCGTCTTCCGCTCTTTCATGTTGGCACACCCGCTCGACGAGACCGTAGTCGACCTTGCCGACTATGCCGCCGAATGGAAATGGGACGGCATCCGTGTCCAGATTGTCCACGTCGCCGGACAGACGCGTTTGTTCAGCCGTGGCGGCGATGACGTGACCGGTAGTTTCCCAGATGTCGCGTCGGCTGTCACCGTCCCGGGGGTCTTCGACGGCGAATTGCTCGTCCGGGGCGATGCGCAGGGTGGCGAGGCGGCAAGCTTCAACGCGCTGCAACAGCGGCTGGGGCGCAAGAACGTATCGGCAAAAATGCTTGACGACTACCCGGCCTTTGTCCGGCTTTACGACATAATGTTCAATGGTGCCGAAGACTTGCGCGCCCTGCCATGGACCGTGCGCCGTGCGCGGCTGGAGGCGGTGATGCCGCGTCTTGACGTCACGCGTTTCGATCTGTCCGCGATTATCGAAGCCGCCGATTTCAATAGCTTGACCGAAATCCGGGCAGGCTCGCGCGATGCCGCGATCGAAGGCGTCATGCTGAAACGCCGCGACAGCCCTTATGTCACCGGACGCCGCGTCGGCCTGTGGTATAAGTGGAAACGTGATGCGCTGACGGTCGATTGCGTGATGATGTATGCCCAGCGCGGCAGCGGCAAGCGCTCGTCATTCTATTCGGATTATACCTTCGGATGCTGGAACGACGCAGGCGAACTGCTCCCCGTCGGCAAGGCCTATTCGGGCATGACCGACGACGAACTCAAGATGCTCGACAAATTCATCCGGCAGAACACCGTCGCCAAGTTCGGTCCCGTCCGCGAAGTCGAGAAAACGATGGTGCTCGAAATCGCATTTGATTCGGTGCATTTTTCGAAGCGCCATAAATCGGGCGTGGCCATGCGCTTTCCGCGTATCCACCGGATCCGGCCCGACAAGCCCGCAAACGAGGCCGACCAGCTTTCGACGCTGCTGAATTTGGTCACTTGAAGGTCGCGAAGACGGGCTTAAGCTGCCTATGAATAAGGGGAATATATGATGATCCGAACATTCGTCATTGCCACAGCACTACTTGCGGCAACCACCGCGCATGCGGAGACTTTTGCCATTCAGGCCGGTCGCCTGATCGTCGATGCCAGCCAGGCCGCGATGGGCCCTTCGACCGTTATCGTCGAGAACGGCCGCATCCTGCGCATCGACGCGGGTGCAACCGCGCCGGCGGGGGCGACCGTGGTCGACATGCGGAGTGCGACGGTGCTTCCCGGGCTGATCGACGCGCATGTCCATCTCGCCTACGATCCGGGCGCGCCGTTCTACCGCGAAGCGATCGGCAGCAACGAAAGCGCCGTGATCACCGGCGTGAAGAATGCGCTGCTGACCGTCCGCGCTGGCTTTACCACGGTGCGCGATCTTGGCGCGCCGGGGTTGGCAAGCTTTGCGCTGCGCGACGGCATTGCCCAGGGTCTCATCCCCGGGCCGCGCATTCTTGCCTCGGGTGGGCAATTGTCGATCATTGGTGGGCATGGAGACATCTCGGGCTTCCGACCCGAGGTCAATGCAGCGCTCGATCCCAAGGGGCTATGCACCGGTGCAGAGCAATGTGCGGCGCGCGTGCGCGAATGGTCGAAAATGGGAGCCGACGTCATCAAGATCACGGCGACGGGCGGCGTGCTCAGTCAGCAGGGGCGCGGGCTCGAGGGGCATTTCGCGCCCGCCGAGATCGTCGCGATCACGGCAACGGCGGCGCGCCTCG
>JBGSMP010000060.1:0-3543 GCA_041740105.1 Sphingomonadaceae bacterium | reverse complement strand
TCGTCCACCGCATCCTGATTTTTCTTTATCGTAGGCGTGGCTGGAAAGCCGTCGGCACCGTGCCCGAACCGCGCCGCTTCGTCCTGATTGCCTCGCCGCACACGAGCAACTGGGACTTTCCCTACGTTCTTGGCTTGTTCGACGACTTGGGCGTCGAAGCGCATTTCATGGCAAAGAAATCCCTGTTCCGCTGGCCGTTCGGTACCTTCATGCGCGAAGTCGGCGGCGTGCCGGTCGATCGCCGGGCGGCGGGCGACATGGTCGCGCAGATGATCGCCGAATTTGCGCGGCGCGATGATTTCGTCCTGACCATCGCCCCCGAAGGCACGCGCAATTCAGTGTCGGCATGGCGCACCGGCTTCTACCGGATCGCGCACGGCGCAGGCGTGCCGATCGTCTGCGGGTTCATGGATTATGCGCGCAATGTCGGTGGGTTGGGGCCGGTCATTATCCCCACGGGGGACTATGAGGCGGACATGGCCCCCGCTTTCGAGTTTTACAAAGGGATTACGGGGAAGCATCCCGAGCGCATGTCGCGGCCGGGGCGGGGATAGGGGTGGCAGGAATGTCGGGGAGTCCGGAACGTCCGGATTTGGGGAACATCGTCGACAAGCTGCCTCGATTTATCGCCGCTTCTCATCTTCCATGGCGCGGCGCAAATTATCAGGGATCGGCATCGGCTGAAACGCGCTGACATTCGATCGCCCCGTGTTGCCGACGGGAATGCGCCCCGTCAATGCGCCGAGTGGGGCAAGCGCCAGCCGGATGATCTGCCCAGCCGCTTCGCGCCAATCATGCTGCTCGATGGCAAAGCCAAGCATGGTGCGGTGGTTGGACAGATGTGGTCCCAGAAAAGGTTGTGACAGAATGTGCGCGCGTTCGAGCGCAGCCCACGCCGCCATCGCCTCTCCTGCGTTCCGACATTTTTCAAACAAGGCCATTTCCCGCCTGACCAGGCGGCGCATATGCAGGGTACGGGCGAGCCCGCGCCAGCGCCGCTGTCGATGCCAGTAGAAAAGCTGCGCAAACGCCCAAACAAAAGGGGTCAGCAACCCAGCCGAAATTTCGACCTCGTCGCGATAATTGGTGCTGCCGTCAGCACCTGGCCTGACCGTGATCCAGTGATCCCATGTGCGGACCATCGCGCTATATCCATTGTCGCGCAGCTTTTTAGGCCAGTCCTCCTCCTCCGGCGCGTGCACGGATGTGACGATCCACTGCGCGCCGAAAGGCAACACACCAAATATACGGATTTTCACCAGATAGCGTCCTCCGGGCTTGAACGCTTCAAGTAGTTCGGGGCCAACCGGCACGAACCGCACCAACGGCCATGCAATGTGCATTAGCAAAGGTACGGTCTGCAGCTCCTCCCAAACGGTTTCAGGCGGCAGGTCAATTTTCGTGGACAGATCGACTTTCATTTAGCGCCTGCCCGAGCGTCGCACGTCACAAACATTGGAATTCCTTCTCGACAAATTTCGATTCGGAGGCTTATCTACACCCTGTAGCAACTACAGGGTCAAGCGATGAAAATTGGCGAACTGGCGGGTGCAACCGCAACCAATGTTGAAACGGTGCGCTATTACGAGAAAATCGGGCTCCTGCCGCCGCCTGCGCGCACAGCGGCCAATTATCGTGCTTATGGCAGCGAGCATCTGGCCCGACTGTCCTTCATTCGGCGTGCGCGCGATCTTGGATTTACACTTGAAGCAGTGCGCGAACTGCTGACCTTGGCGGACGACAGGTCGCAATCATGTGAGGCCGTTGATGCACTCGCGCAGACGCATCTCAATGAGGTGAACCGAAAGATCGACGACCTGACGGCGCTCCGCACTGAACTGGATCGCGTGCTTGGCGCCTGTCGCCACGGCACGGTGGGGGAATGCAAGATCGTCGAAACATTGGCTCCGCATCGCAAACCTCTGGCGTAAGGAACCATGAACTACCGGCTGCTTTTGTGACCAATTTCAGCCCAGCCTAACGTCCGAAAAGTTGTCGAGAGCAGCCGTTCTCGCGCTGTTTCACCGCAAAACACAAACCCCTGTCCTACACGAAGTGCTCCCGCTACGTTCCGATTCGGCTCTTTCTATCCGTTGACCCCAAACCCCCGCTCCCGCGCATTTCGCATGGCCGCCATAGTGTCACCTTTGTAACCTTCGTAAAGAAATCCGACACATTTAAATCCCTACCCCTCCCGATGATAGGGATGCCCCGCAACGATGCTCGTCGCGCGATAAAGCTGCTCGCAGAGCATCGCGCGGACGAGCAAGTGCGGCCAGGTCATCGCACCGAAGCTCCAGATCAGGTCGGCGGACGCGCGCTCGTCGGCGCTCAACCCGTCCGCTGCGCCGATCAGGAAGCGCGCCTCGCGCACGCCACTGTCGCGCCAGCTTTCGAGCAATCTGGCAAAGGCTGTCGATCCCATCGTCACGCCCCCTTCATCGAGCGCAATGATCTTGGCGGGGGCCAGCACCGCCGCGACTTTCCCGCCGACTTCGGGCAACTCAGTGATCGCAAACGGCCACGTAATTCGCTGCACATATCGCGCCACCAGATCGGCTTCGGGACTACGCGCAATCTTGCCGCGCGCAACGATATGCAGCTTCAATTAATGCGTGGTCGGGGCGAGGGGCGCTTCGCCGAATGCCCACATCCGCTCGAGATTATAGAAACTGCGCACTTCGGGACGGAACAGGTGGACAATGATGTCGCCGGTGTCGATCAGCACCCAGTCGGCCGCAGGCATCCCTTCGATCCGTGCCGAACGGCCCGTCGTTTCCTTGATTTTCTGCGCGAGTTTCATGGCCATCGAGGCAACTTGCCGCGTCGATTTGCCCGAAGCGATCACCATGTGGTCCGCGATCGATGATTTACCGGCAAGCGGGATCGACACGGCCTCGACGGCCTGATCATCATCAAGCGATTTCATTATCATGGCATGAAGCGCATCGACGGAGTCGGTGGCGGGGGCAGGAACTGGAGCGCTTTCAGCGGCAGTGGCGGGCAAGGAAAATCCTATTCGTCGTTGGGCGGTCGGTCGTTCCGCTTATGTGGGGTGGAAAACCGGCGATACCAGTCGGGATCGGCCCGACGGAGCGCCGTTGCGGAGGTCGGGTCGGGGCGGAAGTGCAGCAGCACGAGCGCCGGCGGTCTCCAGTGCGTCCACGTTTTTTTGCTGGCTTCGGGTCGGACGAAACGCCGCAGCCAGGCTGTTGCGGGGCTCGCGACAGTCATCGCTTCATAGCCCGGACGCGCGATTACCGCAATCGGAACCATGCGAGCGATCCGCCGCCAATCGCGCCAAAAGTGGAACTGGGCGAGATTATCGGCGCCCATAATCCAGACAAACCGCCGTTTGGGGTAGCGGCGAATCAGCTTCGCCAATGTGTCGGCCGTAAAGCGCGTGCCCATCCGCGCCTCGATGTCCGACGCGTGGATGATGCTGCGCCGCGCCATCCTGCGCGCCGAGGCCAGCCGCGCCGTATAGGGTGCCATCCCCTCGACGGCCTTCAGTGGATTGCCGGGCGACACCAGCCACCAGAC
>JBGSMP010000058.1:0-17587 GCA_041740105.1 Sphingomonadaceae bacterium | reverse complement strand
GCACCGCGCTCGACCGACGACGCATCGGGCGGAATATCGTAGACGGCCCAGTGCCACCATCCGCTGCTGGTCGGCGCGTCGGGATCATGGATCAGGATGATGAAACTCTTCGTTCCGTCGGGCACACCGCTCCAGCGCAATTGGGGGGGAAAGATTGCCACCGTCGAGACCCATGCCGTTCAGGACGTGAATGTGCGGCATGCGCTCACCATCGGTCCAGTCATCGCTTGAAACAGTAAACATTCGCAAGCTCCTTGGTTGCTGAGTTTGGCGACAGCAGATCACCGTTCGCCATCCAAAAGGCGGGGATCGGTCCGGCAGCGTGCAAGCTTATTCAGTTTATCAGATTGAGCATCCTTGCCTTGGCAACCGCTTCGGACCGGCTTGCTGCGTCAAGCTTCGAAAGGATGTTCCTGACGTGCCATTTTGTCGTCGCCCGCGAGATGACGAGACTGTCCGAAATACGTTGATTGCTGTGGCCAAGCGACAGGAGAAGCAGAATCTCGATCTCCTTTGACGTCAGTTGCAGGTCGGTGGCGCGAGCGCCCGTCTTTACCGGACGGGCAATGGCAACCTGACCGCCGGACTGAAGATCGAGAACAGATCGAAGATAGAGCGAAGCTTCGGCGTCATCGGAGGCCATGACACCATTCAACAACTGGCTGAGCCCAGTCAAAGGAAACGCACCGATGATCATCGCGCATCCGGCCCGACGAGCAAAATCGATCGCCTCATTGATCGCCCGCTGGGCCTCGGCATCCTGGTCGGAACCCGCTGACGCAACCGCAAGTGTCGCTAACGCTTCGACAAGCAATGGTTGCAGATTGAGCATTCGGGCTTGCTTGAGAAGTAGGCGGGCCTTGGCGGGATGCTGGTCATCCTGTCGGGTCGCCACTTGAATCTGAAGATCGGTCAGTTGTTCCATCAACGCGAGACGCATCAACTCGCCTGGACGGTCGTGCACGGTCGGCGCAAACAGTTGAATAGCGACGTGCTCGCGGGCGCGATGCAAATCCCCCATGCTCAAATAGCAGCGACCGATTGCCAAATTGAGCTCGCGAACCGAAACAGCGCTTATATTGGGCGTCGCCAGTGCCATCAAAAGCAACTCGCGCGCCGTTTCATGAGCCTTGTTGGCAGTCGCGACACTGGCGCGCACGATCATGAAGCGCGCCTCGCCATCACGGTCCATGAGCAGCGCGCCGGCATGTGACACGTCGCTGATAAAATGCATTGCCTTTGCCGCGTCGCCAGCCAGCAGATAGTGGCGCGCAAGGTACGCCTTTGTGAGTTCCGCAACCGGCGAACCGCCAATGCCTATGGCCGCAAGATCGTCGAGCAATCCTTCCAGCCGACCGATGGCGTGGCCGTTCGACCGGTGCCAGCAATCGATCAGTGCCAGCGTTGCATGGGCATAAACTAGGGCAAGCCAGGATGCCGAGCGTTGCAGCGCGTCGAGCGATCCCAACAGGGTTGCCTCAGCTGCTTCGATTCGACCTTCGCGAAAATCGATCAGCCCGAGCAGCAATCGAGCCTCGCCGCCAACCACAAAACCCCGATCCCGGTAATCACGGACCAAATTCTGCGCGGCAATGCGATCACAGGTTCCCGCCGGATCGAAATATTGCTGGAGGCACGCGTGATAGCGGTTCTGGGCGTCGACTTGTTCAAGCCAAGCCGGATGCTCGTCGGCATCGCGGTACTGGTCGGCAAGGCTGACGAGGTAATCGTGCTCGGCGCTTGCCTCCTCGATCTGGCGGCTGATGATAAGGGCCGTTACCCGGTAGAGACGAATGTGCGGCGTCTTGCCTTCGTTGAGATCGCCGAGATAATCCAGCCAGCGCAAGGCATCGGCGATCCGCCCGGTTGCAATGAAATGACGAGCGCCCACGTCAAGTATCGCGGACGTAAACGACTGGTCGCCGGCTTCAATGGCATGGCTCGCCGCCCGGTAGTGATCGCCATTCTGCCGATACCATCTGGCGGCTGCAACATGGAGGCGCGTGATCCTGTTGGGATCCGTCGAGCCCAGCCGTGCACGAACGAACTTCCTGTATAGCGGGTTGATTGACCATTCCGTCGTCTTGCCTGCGACTCGAATGGCAGGAACACGCTCTACCAGCCCCGGCACCCAACGGGCACCTTCCGACACGATAGAGATCGAAGCAGGCGTAAAACTATCGAGCACCGAAGCAGCGGCAACTGCGTCGACCTCCGACGAAGAGAACGTCGAAAGCGTAACTTCATCCAGAAACCGGAAGAAGGCTGGCGGGATGCCGACTGAAGGATCGCATGGCTCGGACAGGAAACTCAGGACGGCCGCCACCCATCCATCGGTCAGTTCCAAGATGGTCGTAGAGTCGAGCACGACCTTTGACGCAAGGCTTTGCCGGACACCGTCGATCTCGTTGATCGTAAATGCGAGGCGATCCGCGCCATGCTGCCTGAGCCGACGCTCCATGGCGAGCGCCTCGACGCCGAGGTGGCCCGGCCCGCGACCCGCGAGAATCCATCGATGCCCGTTCGGGCTGCGCGACAACACTGATCTCAATCGCCGCGCATTAGTCGCAGTCAAGCCATGCACATTATCGATCAGGAGCAGCAAATCCTTGACGCCATCCACCAAAGCAAGATCGACGATGACGGGAAATTCGGCGTCATCGTGATAAGCAGTGTCGTAAAAAATGCATGCGTGACCATTGCTGGTGCAATGATCGGCGATTTGCCGCAGTAATTCAGTCTTTCCATATCCTGCGGGAGCGGAAATGAACTGCGCCTGCGCTCTGCTCACCAAAATGAGTTCTTCGACAAGCGGCTGTCGCACCACAACCGGGCCACCAGCGGCAGGCGGGTGAAAACGGCCCGGGGTGAGCAGATGGTCAGCGAGCACCGTCATAGCTCAGCATGGCGAGAACCTGCGCAACCAATCCTGCCGCGAGCGTTTCGCGCGACCGGCCAACAGACCGGAAGCGCTCATTCTGACAGTCCATTTGCAGTATGGTGACCATCATTCCCCAGATGGCCAACGCGGCGAAATGGGGATCGTCGCAGGTAAAGACACCCGCAGAGCAAGCCTTCGCAATCACCAATGCAATCGTTCCAACCGCGCTGCGGATGATGTCATCGACCTCGCCAAGGTGTTTCTCGGAGAATGAAACCGAATTCTGACGTCCGAAAAAGAAACGGAAGTGGATGTCGAACAGGGCCTTGTCGGTCGTGTAGAGTGTTTCATGCATGCCGATGAGCGCTGCGAAGAATGCCGCTGGATCGGCGCTCTGCTCCGCCATTTCGGCAATGTTGCGCTCGATCATGCGAAGCCCGTCGACAACGATAGTCGCGTAAATCTCTTCCTTGCTTTCGAAGTAATAATAGATCGGGCCGCGCGTGAGGCCCGTCGCTCGCTCGAGGTCGCCAATCGAGACGTCCTCATACGGGCGGTCCATAAACAGCTCGCGTGCAACCGCAATAATCTCCTGCCGCCGTTTTGCGGCTTTGACTGTGGCCACGAAGTCACTCTCCTTGTGGCCCCTTTTCGCATGCAAAGCCGCTTGACACAAGAAATTGTAACGGCAGTATATAACGACGTTATAGAATCGCTCGCGTCGTCAAGCCCGAGTACGCATTAGGAGAGTTCATATGACTGAAGAATCAGCCGTAAGCGGCTTTGCAAACCGTTATCTGATCGACGAAACCCGGTTCGGGATCACGCGTAAATCGGTCGATGCGCTGCCCGTCATCGATGTCGAGGCGCTGGTTTTCGGTGGTACCGAAGCGCAGATCAACATGGCGGCGGATGCGATGCGCGATGCCTGCATCAACAGCGGCTTTTTCTACATCACCGGCTACGGCATTTCCGACGCCGAGATGCGCAAAGTCGCGGGCAAGGCAATAGAATTTTTCCAGTTACCGCTCAATGTGAAGATGTCTGCGCATTCGAACGATTTCACCGCCGCGCGCGGTTATCAGCCAATAAACTCCGAAAAGATCACGCCCGGATATGAGCCCGATTACAAGGAGTATTACGACTTCGGTCTCGAACTGGAGGACTTGTCGCTCGACGCCGTGGACCGCGGTGTCACTGCCTGGCCCGACGAGTCCGCCCTGACGGGCTTCCGTGCTCTGATGAGTAGCCATGCGCGCCGGACATGCACGATCGGCCAAAAAGTGATCCGCGGCTTTGCCCGCGCGCTCGACTTGCCCGACAGCTACTTCGACGCATCGCACAACCCGCCTTTCTTCAACTTCCGTCCGTCTTATTATCCACCGGCAAAGGACGTGCTGAAGCGTAACCTGTGGAGCTGTGGCCCGCACACCGATTATATGTCGATGACGATGCTGTGGCAGGACGAGGTCGGCGGACTGGAAGTCCTGAACCTCGACGGCAACTGGATCGACGCGACGCCGATCCTTGGCGCCCTGCGCGGCGCGGCATCGGCGGTTCCGCTGGTCCAAAGCGGGAACTGGACCGGATGGCAACCGGCGCAGATATTTGGATCGGACTTGAAAGGCCGGACCCTCGGCATTTTTGGCGGAGGGCGGATCGGTGCTGCAACGGCCAGGCGGGCAGCAGCCTTTGGCATGCGGGTCGCCTATCATTCGCGCCGCATGAACGCCGATCTCGATGCGCTTGGCGCGGTGTATATGCAGGATTTTGATGACTTTCTGGGGCAGATTGACGTTCTGTCGCTGCATGCGCCATCGACCGCGCAGACCCGCAATATCATCGATGGCGGCGCACTGGCCAAAATGTCGTCCGGCAGTTTTCTCATCAATACAGCGCGCGGCGATCTGGTCGATGATGACGCCGTCATCGCCGCACTATCGTCTGGCCATCTCGCGGCAATCGGCTTCGATGTTTTTCGGGGCGAACCCGAATTTGACCGCCGCTATCTGGGATTACCGAATGCGTTCATCCTACCGCATATCGGCAGCGCTACTCATGAAACCCGCCAGGCAATGGGCGAAAGCGTCATCGCCAGCCTGTCGACATTTTTCGCCGAAGACGCCCGATGAGCATCGCAGGCGTTGCTGTGAGCGGAAGCTATCCCGCATTGTTACGACTGGCTTTTGAAACGGCGGTCTATTCCGCTTTGCCTGAATCTTATCTGCTTTCGATAGGCGTTGTCGAACGGATAAGGGCCCTTCCACAGCACAAGCGGTGCCATATCGTCGGCGCGGGCAAAAGTGCGGCGGCGATGGCAGCGGCTCTGGAAACCATCTGGCCTCGCGAGGCGCTTCCGCCGGGTGTTGTCGTTACGCGCGATGGCTATCGGCAATCGACCTGGTCGGTCTCGGTGCTGCTCGGGGGACACCCTTATCCCGACGTCAGAAGTGGACTGGCAGCGGACCAACTGACGGCCTATCTGGACAGGCTTGATGCGGATGACCATGTCATTGCGCTGATATCAGGCGGCGGATCGTCTTTGCTGTCGAAGCCGGTTGTTGGCGTAAGCCTTCAGGCACTGTCAGATCTCACCCGACAACTCATGGCGAAGGGTGTGCCAATCGCCGGACTCAATACCGTCCGAAAACATCTGACGACAGCATTGGGCGGAAAGCTCGCCCGCACGGCTTATCCGGCGACTGTCGATTCTATCATCTTGTCGGATGTCGTGGGCGATGATCCGTCTATCATTGCTTCCGGGCCATTTTATCCCGACGAAACTACGTTGGCCGACGCACGGTCGATCATCAGGAACGCTGGCATCATCGTCGATCAATCAATCATGGCGGCCCTGAACGATTCCGCAAATGAAACAAGTAAGCCCGGCGATCCGGTTTTTGCAAACGGGACCGTATCCGTAATATCGGCGAATTGTTGGATCGACCCGGTTACAAGAATGCTGGCCGAGGCCGATTTCGAAGTGGAGGTCATCGATCGCCATGCCGACGGCGACGCACGAGACCTTGCCAGATGTCACGCGGCGCGGGCGCTTGCTGAATCCGGAAAAGGCAAGCGTCTTGCGCTGGTGTCCGGCGGCGAAGCGACGGTCCGGTTGCGCGGGAATGGCATTGGTGGCCCGAACGCCGAGTATTCA
Source organism: Sphingomonadaceae bacterium (assembly GCA_041740105.1). GTDB lineage: Bacteria > Pseudomonadota > Alphaproteobacteria > Sphingomonadales > Sphingomonadaceae > Sphingomonas_O. Next base: position 11,549 of record JBGSMP010000058.1, on the reverse strand, counting down.
TTGCAGCTTGCCAGGGAGCTTGCAGGGCAGAAGAGCATATGGGCGATCGCCTGTGATACCGACGGGACCGATGGTCTGACCGAAGCTGCCGGTGCTATCATTACGCCCGATACCTGCGCGCGCGCAAGTGCACTCGGTCTCCAGCCCGACCAAAGTCTGGCGACAAGCGACAGCGGCTCGTTCTTCTACGCGTTGGGAGATGCCGTCGTGTCGGGTCCAACGTTTACCAACGTCAACGACATGCGGATCATCCTGATTGACGGGTGATATTAAATCCCATTGTTTCACGACCGCGACTGGCGGTGCTGTCAGTCTAATGCGAACTCGCCCTTGCTTGACGGCATTAATGCTCGCGTTGTCGAAGGCCTAGCCCCACTATCGGACCTATGACGGAGCGAGAGTGGCACTTGTCCGGCGGCTACGTGATTGAGTGAAAGGGCGCTGTCAAAACAAACCAAGAAAGGGCTCGTTTGCCCGCTGGCGGGGCACAAGGCTCACTTCGGCGACTACTTTCGACTAGAACGAAAAAAGATCAGATGAAGAACGAAGAATGTCAATCGTGCCGCGTCGACTCGGGTGAATTAACTTGGAAAACTGATGCCGAATTGCTTTGACAGTACCGTAGTGACGCATGCGCCCGTGCTAGCAGTCCAACACGAGCAGGGGCAACTTGCTCTGACAGAGCCCTCTCGAACAACCGTCACTCCCCGGATTTCCGTTCAAACTTCATAATCGGGAACGGCTGCTTTGCGGGCGAGCATATTTAACGCGTATCGGATCGCGGCTGGACTGACCTCCGCCATCGACGCCTCAATTTCGGCATGTGCGGCACGCCAGATCGGAATGGCGTCAGCAATCACTTCCTGTCCCTTTGAGGTCAGGCCTAACAGACGTGTTCGACGATCGTTCGCGTCCGCCTCGACTTCTACCAGCCTTCTACGTGCCAGCGGTTTTAATGCGGCTGTCAATGTTGTCCGGTCCATCGCCAGTAGATCTGCGACTGCGCCGATCGGCGGTGGTTGCCTGCGGTTCAATGACATCAGCAGCGAGAACTGGCCATTTGTGAGTCCGGTCACGCTCAACACGGCATCAAAGCGTCGCGCCAACACACGTGCCGCGCGTTGGAGATGCAGGCAGAGGCACGCATCGCGAACCTCGGCCGTTGTCTCGAAAGATACAATCTTTGACATGTAATATGTATGTTGATATCAAGCTTTATCCCGTGGATCAAGGCTGGTGATTGTCGATGGAAACACAGCAGAATATGGAAGCGGTCTGCCGATGCGGCGCTACCGCGTTGCGAGCCGAAGGCGTGCCGATAACGGTCGCGACGTGTCACTGCGAAAGCTGCACTAAGGCAGCCAAGCAGTTTGAGCGGGATCTCGGCGCGGTGTCGGTGATTGAGAACAGCGGTGGCGTGGAGTATACTCTTTTCCGGAAGGATCGAGTTGACGTTATTCGTGGGCACACGCATCTTCAAGAGTATCGCCTTTCTACCGAAGCACCGACCCGGCGCGTTGTCGCGTCCTGTTGCAATTCGCCACTGTTCCTCGACTTCACACCGGGACATTGGCTGTCGCTTTATCGATCCTCACTGGTAGGACGAACGCCCGTGCCGAAGCAGCGAGCACACTCCGTCCGCTTCTTCCTGAAGCTGTTGGGCAGCTGGGTTTCCATGGGTTTTCGTCGGCCCACGGTTTCGTTCTGATGCCGAAACCTCGGGATTCGCGGGCCTTGTAGTTCCCGTTTTACTATCCTTTTCGGGAAAGACGGCAACGAAATGTGACGGCAGCTATCCCCATCGGGCCGCCAAAACCTGTGGGGGGTGGACGCCCCCGACTGCATCTATGGGCCAAAGTTTAGGTGTTGATTCCCCGCTGAGGAAGGCGTCCTCGTTGCAGGTTACCACGATCGGCCTGGATAACGCCAAGAACGTTCCATATGCATGGCGCCGACGAGCGCGCCGAGCCGCGAAATGCCACGAAGCTTAGTTGCCCGAACATTCGATCAAGACAGATGGCTGTTTTCCAACCGCCTGGTACTCTGTGAGTACAAACCGCTATGGCGAAGACTGGCCCTCGTTGCAGTAACAATAGATAGCTGAGATCACGCCGTTGATGGCAGCTTTCGCCAACGAATGGTCATTCCAGACCATAAATGAGCTCGCCAAAACCCGTCGCCCATTCATCGCAAGCGTCAACCTGCGCTGATCGAGAAGCGCATGTCCGGCGGCGTGAACGTCTGCGGACTCGAAAGACGAACTCTACCGGTACAAGCGCCTCAGCCACCGGACATTCGCCTGCTATCGTCACCCGGCAGACCGTTTGTCGGCAACCTGACCCAAAAACAAAAGGTGCGGCGCTCAGATCCTCGCCCTTGGCCGGCGCAAAGTAGCTGATCGACATACCACTTGTCGCACCTCCTAGTGGTATACGACTACAGGATCGCACGGCTGCTGCGACCCCGCAAATATCGGCCATTGCGAGGACGCCGCCATGCACCATGTCGTCCACGGTTACGTTGTCCCGGTCGAAAGGCTTCGAAAGATTGAATGCACCACCTGCCACTTGGTGATATTCAATAGCAATGCGGCGTGCCACGGGTAATTGCAGCAATTTGTTTTCGATCAATGCAACGACCGGAGCTGTGAATTGGCAGTCGTCAGTTTCCATATTGTGAATTAGCCATTGTGTGTTTTTGAAACTTGAAGCCAGGGTCGGCTCGTTCCGGGTTGCGCTGCCGCATCGGCGCGTCGAGCACGTTTGTTCGAAGGGCCGCGATCAATTACGGCCATTGCAGCGTCATCGGATAAAATCCGGGCACAGCGGGCCACGTCGCTCACAAAGACAATTCCATGAATGCAAGCAGGTCCGTGGTAAACTGGGCACGGTGTGTCAGAGGCAGGCCATGCGGTGCGTCGTCGTAAATCTTGATCTGCGCTCCGGCCACGAGATTGGCTGTTAGCAAACCAGGGTGCTGTCAGTCCGATGCGAACTCGTCTCTGGTTGACGCACTGATCCTGAAACCGGCGAACTGCTAGGCCATGAGGGTTTGCCACTCGACCAGGGCGGCCGAGCGTCGTGTCTTGTATTCTTTTCGGCTGACGAGATGACGTTCGTGGTTGAAGTGGTTGTGGAAGTTAGCGTGGACGCTGGCGAACTTTTGTAACGACTTCATTTGTCGAAACCTGAGCATGGCTCGCTCTCGTCGTCGGAACGGCAGGTGACTGTTCTCCACCCGATTGTTGGCGTGCCGACCGATCTCCTGTTTATCCTCATTACCCAGCTCCACCATCGCCGCACGGTAGGATTTCAGTCCGTCGGTGACGATCGTCGCTGGTGATCCATGGCGCTTCAACGCCTTCTTCATGAAAGTCAGCGCTGCGTCCTTGTCGCGGGTCTTGGTGACGTAGCTCTCGAGGATTTCGCCTTCATGATCCACGGCACGCCAAAGGTAGACCATTTCGCCATTTAGCTTCACGTACATCTCATCGAGATGCCACCGCCACTGTCGAACATTCCGCATTCGGTTCACCCGTTTGCGCCGGATCTCGCCTGCGAACATCGGCCCAAATCTGTTCCACCAAAGGCGCACCGTCTCATGGCAAAGGTCGTAACCCCGTTCGAACAGAAGGTCCTCCACGTTCCGCAGCGACAGCGGGAACCGGATACGAGCTTCGTGCGGACCGACACTGAATGGCTTCCTTCCGCAGTGGCCAAGCTCGCGCTTGGCGACAGTCTGGTCATCCGCGCCGGTGCAGCGCAAGTCGTCGCCTTCCCGAACACGGAGGATTTGAACAATGGCGTGACGCTGAACAACAACGCCGTATTCGTGAACGGCGTGCAGACGACGCTTGGCACCGGCACCGGTGGCGCGCCTGGTCTTGATCCTTTCCGAGCCAAGCAGGCGGATCTGTCGATCGAATATTATTTCGGCCGGTCGGCGCTTCTCTCGGCAGGGCTTTTCTACAAGGGCGTCGCAAGCTTCATCGTGCAGCGGCAGAGCGCCGAGACCTATGCCGGCATCAATTACCTGATTAACCGCAAGGTGAACGGTGACGGCGCGACAATCAAAGGGGTCGAGGTTCTCTTGCAGCTGCCGCTGAGCTTCCTGCCAAGCCCGCTCGACGGCTTCGGCGTCGTAACAACCTATTCGTACATCGATTCAAAAACGCCGATCCGCGATGTCGCCGGACGAACGCTGACCTTCCCAGGATTGTCGAAACACAATGTAAACCTTGTCGGCTATTATGAGAAAGGGCCGTTCAGCGCGCGTGTCGCCTACAACTGGCGCGACGAATATCTCGTCGGGCTATCGGCGGCGGCGACGGGCATCTACAACGACAGCTATTCCGATCTCTCTGCCAGTGTTCGTTTTGATTTTACGAAGATTTTCTCGCTGAGCCTGGAGGCGAATAACCTTTTAAACAGCAAGCAGCGGACTTACGACGGCGCTGTGGAAGCCTTGCGGACCAATGTCCGCTTTGGTCAGATCTACAAGGCGACGGTCAGCGCCAAATTCTGATCGCAAGGATCAAACGATGACAAGCCTCCCGCTCGCCGGTCGCACAGTCCTTGTTACCGGTGCGGCCGGGGGGATTGGCGGCGCGGTCGTCACGCGCTTTGCGGAAGCGGGCGCGCACGTCATCGCGACCGACCTTGCCTGTCCATCCATCGGCGATAAGGCGTTTGCCGCCGACCTGACGGATGAAGCAGCACTCGCGGCAGGCCTGAACGGCGACGAACCCGATATCGTCGCGCACGCGGGCGCGGCGAGTGTCTTCGGCGGAATCCTCGACACCGATCCCGAAAGTTTTGCGAGGCTTTACGATGTCAATGTTGTCAGCACGGTCCGGCTGATGCAGCTTTGCGTTCCGGCGATGCGGCGCGCGGGCCGGGGTGCATTCGTTCTCCTGTCTTCGATCAACGCTGATTTCGGCACACCAACGCTAGCAGCCTATGCCGCGACAAAAGGCGCGTTGAACGCGCTGACCAAAACCGCCGCGCTCGAGTTCGCCGAGTTTGGCATCCGCGTGAATGCGATCGCACCCGCTTCGATCGACACGCCGCTGCTGCGTGCGGGGTTTGATCAGGCCGACGACCCTGCGGCCGCCAAGTTCAAGAATGTCGCACGTCATCCGCTGGGGCGGCTGGGCGAACCTGAGGAAGTGGCCGCGCTGGCGCTGTTCCTTGCCAGCGACGATGCAGGCTGGATCACCGGCGGCGTTTTTCCGATTGACGGGGGTGCCCATGTCGCACGGCGCTGAGGTAACGATGGCTATTGCGATCAACTGGGGCAGCACGAACCTTCGCGCCTATCTTATCAATGATGCGGGGGCATTGCACGATACGCTGGAATTGCCGCGCGGAATTATCGGCCTATCGCGCAGCGATATGGTTGGGACGGTCGCGAGTATCGCAGCGCGCTGGCCGCACGCACGGCGCATCATCGCATCGGGTATGATCGGCTCGAACGTCGGCTGGGTGGAAGCCACTTATCGCCCATGCCCGGTCGCGCTTGACCAAGGGTCGGCAGACATGACGCGCACCATAATCGGCGAAATAGCCGTCGACATCGTTCCGGGTCTGACGTGCACGGGCCCACACGGCATGCCCGACGTCATGCGCGGCGAGGAGGTGGAGATCGGCGGGGCGCTTCGTTTAGCAGGGCCGGATGTCTCGCGCCGGTTCGTTTGCCTGCCAGGCACGCATACCAAATGGGCGCAGGTGGTGGACGGCAGCATCGTCGACTTCTTCACCTCGATGAGTGGAGAAATATTCGACCGCCTCACACACAGCGGGCTGCTCGCCTCGATTACCGACGGTAAGAGCGACGCGACCGCTGCCTTCGACGAGGGTGTCGACAAAAGTATGACGAGTGGCCTGTCGCTCGGGACTTTACTCTTTTCCGCGCGGTCCATGGTCGTCCGCGGCGCGCTGAAGATAAGCGACTCGGGATCTTATCTGCGCGGCGTGCTGATTGGGTCAGAACTGCGCGATGCCTTTCTCCTTTATCCCGCGATGCGCGACGCTCCGCTACTCCTGACCGGTGCCGATGGCCCTTGCGCGCTGTATGCGCATGCCCTTCGGCGAGCGGGTGTCGAGACCCGGACGATTACCGGGCGCAACGCTGTCCTTGCCGGATATGCGACGCTGATCAGGTCGGAGGTGCACGATTGAGCCACGCCGATGCCTTTCATGTTGCTTTTACGCAATGCCCGCTCGTTGCGATCCTGCGCGGCATTACGACCGCCGAAGCCATTGCGGTTTGCGAAGCGTTATTCGATGCCGGGTTTCGCATCGCCGAGGTTCCGCTCAACTCGCCTGAGCCGTTCGGGACTATCATGCGCCTGCGCGATCATTTCGGCGACCGCATGGTGATCGGTGCGGGAACGCTCGTCGACGTCGAAGACGTAGCGCGACTTTCCGAAGCCTCCGGCCAGATCGGCGTTGCGCCCAACACCGATATGAAGGTCATCGCGGCCTGCCTTGACGCGGGAATCGTCCCGATTCCAGGCGTTGCAACCGCGACCGAAGCATTTGCAGCGATTGCAGCGGGCGCAACGGTTTTGAAGCTCTTTCCCGCGAGCGTCGGCGGCGCACAATTCGTCGCAGCGCTGGGCGCTGTGTTGCCCAAGGGCGTGCAATTGCTCGCCGTCGGCGGGATCGCAACCGACGCGGTCGAAGCATATGCGGCGGCGGGCTGTGCCGGGTTCGGCGTCGGTTCGGAACTCTACAAGCCCGGCCGCGGCACAGCTGCCGTGGCCAAAGTTGCCCGCCGCTTCGTGGAGGCCGCAGCACGAAAGCGCCCGGTCGTCAGCGTGCTGGTTGAGATGTCGGCGACGATAGGCGAGTCACCGATCGTCGACGGCGATGTCGTGTGTTGGGTCGACCCCGTGCAGTCGCTGCTGTTTTCGGTTTGCCCGACCAACAAGCGCGTAACCCGCACTGCGTTATCGGAGCCAATCAGTGCGATCGCGCGTCGCGGTGAAATGCTCGTCGGAATGGCCGAACATGGCTGTTACAGCATCAACGCGCATTCGGGCAAGTGCGCACAGATTATCGACGTTCCCTCCGTAGGCCCCGGCGCGCGGTTCAACGACTGGACGGTCGATAGCCGCGGCTGCTGGTGGGCGGGGACGATGCACAAGGCTCTGCTCGCCGGACGGGGCACGATCGTCCGGGGGGACGCGTCTGGCGGCGCGGCGATAGTCTTCGACGGACTCGGGGTCGTCAACGGCATGGGCTTCGATAAGGATGAGACAACGCTGTACGTTATCGACACCTTGGCGCGCACGCTGCTCGCCTTTCCTGCAGACACGCTCGCCGGCACGCTCGGTGAGCCGCGCATCGTCCATGACTTTCTCGGGCTGCCCGGAAAGCCCGACGGTCTGGCCGTCTCCCCCGGCGGTGCGGTATGGGTCGCGATGTGGGGCGGATCTTCGATCGTCGAAGTACGAGCCGACGGCGTGCTCGGACGTAGCGTTGCGTTGCCGGTGCCGCATGTCAGCAGCCTGTGCTTCGATCCCGACACTACTTCGCGTGTCTATGTCACGACCTCACGGATGCGGCTCTCGGAGCCGCAACTCGCTGCGGCTCCGCTATCGGGGTCACTGTTCTCGGTCGATCTTGCGGGATGATTGAGAGCGCTCCACGCCCCCGATTGCGCTGGATTGTCCTGGCGCTCCTCTTCTTTTCGACCGTCCTCAATTATGTCGATCGCCAGACCCTCTCGATCTTGGCGACCACCGTCCAGCGCGATCTCGGCATGACCGATATGGACTATGCGCGCATCGTCCAGTTATTCCTGATCGCCTAGGGATGCGCAAAACGCCAGCTTGGCAAAAGGTTACCGTATCAGACTTTTGCTGAACACACTCCATTTGCGTCCGTCACCAAAGGCATCCACGTCGTCAGTCTGCCGCGCTTGGCGAAAATCATTACACTCCAGCAGCTCGTTCAAATCCGATTTATCCACAGCGATGTAGGTTGAGGCGTTCAAATAAGTCTCGTCGCGAGCAGCCTCGATGCAACGATCAAGAAGCAGCTGACCGCGCTTATGGCCGCGGTGCTTTGGGACGACAAAGGGCCCAACGAGCATCACTTCAGCATCGTCTGAGGTATCCTCGTCGAGCGTTGATCCCCTAATTATCAGGCAAAAGGCGATGAGCGCATTGTTATCATCAACCATTACATAGCCGGCGAGTTTAGGCTCGGGCGGCCAGCGGTCGAGCATGACCTTCAAAAGCTTGGCTGCATAGGCTGGAAAATGGTGATTATTAGGGCGGCTATCACGCTGGCGCATAATGAGGTCAAAAGCAGTCAGCACATCTGCGACCAGCGCTGGTCGAACGGTTACTTTTCCGGTGATAACTTGCCCAGTGCCTCGGAATGCACCCATGCGACGAACGGCGCTGCGTGCTTCGGCTGGCAAAGCAAGCATCGCATTGTCGAAAGCCGCGTTTCGCGATGCCATGAGTTTCGCAGCAGCCGCGTCGCCGGCATCGCTTAGCCTCAAGCGGCGTTGCCGCCGGTCCATATCATGATCGTCTGCAATGAGCAGATTGAGCTCAATAAGCTGGGCGGCGCTGCGACTAAAATGGGAGCTGCTCATCGCCAGGCGAGCAGCCAACGCTCGGTCGGTCAGATGAGGTGTTGCCGATACAGCCAAAAGAACCCGAGCCTGAACTCGCGTTAATTCGGTTCGATCGAGTTCTCGTTCCATGAGCCGATGAAGCTGCTCAGTAAGCTCCAATCCGTCGACGATTGAATCTCGCCAAGCAGCCTCAACATCTACCTCGTCCACCCTGCAGTCCCATCTAAAAGATGTTTCTTCTTAGCGAGGACTCACACCCCTGATCACTACGCAAGTCAGCTAATTCTGAGCTGATGATTAACCGATGGCAACATCATTACCACCGGTCGTTGCTGAAAGCAACTAAGTTATGGCTTGTTTATTGCGATACACAACGAATTGATGGACCGAATGGTCGAAAGTCAATAAACGCGCATCGACTTTGAAGCGAGTCGTCATCGGTCATCCAACCCACTTTTTTTGTATACCAGCCTAAGTGGCGAATATCCAATGGTTATTTAAATTGGTTATTTCATTGAAGATCGGCTACGCGCGCGCGGAAGAGTGCTTCATGATAAATGCTTTGCAAACTGCAGCGCTATGATCGGGATGTTTGAGGTGCCCTGGGCTCAGATTGAGCGGATGCAACGGCGAGATTTGATAGATAATTGTCATTGCGTACTGCTGGAATTGCTGCAGAGATATGACCGTATAAACCGACCCTATTGTCTCACGCCCCGCGTCTTTCAAGTACGAAACGACGAGGTTATGGCGCGGAAGTGCGCCAATTCAGGGTGTGATAAGCCTGTAGAACTCAAATTAACAGACTGGCTGGCGGAGCGGTCATGATTCGAATGCTTGATACATATTGTGAAAAAAAGTCCCAGAAATCTGGGAAAGAATGTAAAAACTACGCACCAGAGAGAATTTGTTTAAACTAGAGCAAGTGTAGATAATGTATCTCCGAAACAGAGAACCAATAGTCTTGGGATCCTATTGTTTGGGCTCTGTCTCATTACTTAAGAATTACTTGGGGACTGCATGGCGGAGCGGCAGGGATTCGAACCCTGGATACGCTTTTGGCGCATACTCACTTTCCAGGCGAGCGCCTTCGACCACTCGGCCACCGCTCCGCATATCGCTGGAAGCGTGCGACCTAGACAGGCGCGGACGGATGCGCAAGGTTGGAGCTCATGAAAACACTGCTCATTCTTGCCGCTGCGGCGGTGGCCACGCCTGCGTCGAAGCCTGCGCTCGCGCCTTCGGACATTGTCGCGGCGGCGCCGGCGTCGGACTGGGTCGCGATTGCGGCGTCCGATTTGCTGGTGATGGACCTCGCGTCAGGCAAGCGGGTGGTGATCCATCTGATGCCGCCGCCGTTCTCGCAAGGGTGGGTCGGCAACATCCGCAAGCTCGCCGCCGCGCAGTTTTGGGACGGGACGAGCATCAACCGCGTGCAGGACAATTATGTCGTGCAGTGGGGCGATGCGAATGCCGAGGACAAGGCGAAGGCGAAGGCGTTGCCACCGGGTTTGGCCGTCGTGCCGCAATCACAGTATAAGAACAGTGCAACATATGTTGCTGTCGGCCGTGATCGAAAAGGTCGTCTCGCCGAAGTGATTTGGCTTTCGTCTATCGAGCGTTTCGACCCATATGCTCGACACTTCGCTAACGGCAAATACATTGAGGCAGGCACGGGCTTCCTGAACGGTTGGCCCTTTGCTTATAGAAAGGAAGACCAGTGGCCCGTCCACTGCTACGGCATGGTCGGCGTCGGGCGCGGGATGCCGCCGGATACTGGCACTGGCGCGGAGCTTTATACGGTCATCGGTCATGCGCCGCGGCATCTGGATCGCAATATCGCGCTGGTCGGGCGGGTGATCAGCGGCATCGAGCATCTGTCGAGCCTGCCGCGCGGGACGGGACCGCTGGGCTTTTATGAAAAGCCCGAGGAGCGAGTGGGAATCACGTCAATCCGGATCGGCACCGAGGTGAAAGACCTGCCGCGATTCGAATATATGTCGACCGAAAGCGTGTCCTTTGCGACCTATGCCGATGCGCGCGCCAATCGTCGCGATCCGTTTTTCATTATGCCTACGGGCGGTGCGGACATTTGCAATATCCCGGTGCCGGTGCGGGTGGCGAAACCCTAGTTCCCGTCATTGCGCGCAGAGCGATGCAATCCACTGCGCACTGTTCGACTGGATTGCTTCGCTACGCTCGCAATTACGAGGAAAAATTGCTGCCTCGGTGTCGGCTTTCTTTACGAAGGTTACAAAGGTGACACTAAGCACGCCACGCGAAATGCGCAGAAGCGGGGGTTTGGGTTCCACGGATAGAAAGAGCCGAATCGGAACGTAACAGGGGCAATTCGTGTAGGACAGCCAAACCCCGGATCAAGTCCGGGGTGACGGGTTACTTCAACACCATCCGGTCGCCCTTGATCTCGACCGTCCCCACGCGCTTTAGCCAGCTTTGGCCCAGCAGCGAGACTTTCATGTCGCTGTTGACGATGACCCCTTCGACATTGGCGGCATCGGTCGTGCCGACGATGACGCGGTCGAGCATGACGGGTTTGAGCGCCAGCGCGCCGCCTGCGCCCTGCCCCGTCGCGGTAAAGTCGGCGTCGGTGAACTGGAGCCCGATCCGCGCGGCATCGGATTTGGTGAGGGCAACGTTCGACGCGCCGGTATCGATGAGGAGACGAATAATCGTGCCGTTGATTTGCGCGTCAGTATAGAAATGGCCATCAGGCGCGCGGATCAGCGTGAAATCGCCGCCATTGATCACCGGGGCAGCAGCCGGAGCCGGCGACCCTTCGACCACAGGCGCCACCGATGTCGCTTGGCGGGCGGTCGGCACCGGCGGGGTGAAGATCGCCACGATCACCGCGCCACCGACAACCAGGGGAACAAGTTTCGACATGGGCCGATCATAGCGGCCGACGCTTTACGAAGCGTTGCGATTGCGGCTAG
>JBGSMP010000207.1:0-7770 GCA_041740105.1 Sphingomonadaceae bacterium | reverse complement strand
GTGCAGGCATTGACCGTGCGCCTCGCCAGTGGCGCGACGCCACGACGGGCTGTCGTCGGCTGGGACTCGGGGCGATTGGCGATGATCCTGGCCGTGCTCGAGGCGCGATGCGGCCTGTCACTGTCGTCGGCCGAAGTTTATCTGAACATTGCTGGCGGCTACCGTCTGAGTGACCCCGCTGCAGATCTGGCCGTTGCAGCCGCACTCGTCAGCGCCTTCAGCGAGCGGCCCGTCCCGTCTGAGGTCGTCGCGTTTGGCGAAGTCGCGCTGTCCGGTGAAATTCGGCCCGTGTCGCATTCGGCACTCAGACTAAAGGAAGCGGCAAAGCTGGGCTTCGATCGGGCGTGGCTCCCCAACGGCATCAAAGCAGACGGCATTGCACTGAATGGCTTTCGTTCGCTCGGTGCAATGGTCGATTTCATGCTCGGTCGTGGATGATGCAGGACTTGCGCGCCCCCTGCAGGGCGATTAGGGCAGTTAACGACCAAACATTTTCATGAAAAGAAGGGTGCCTTCATGAGCGAAACCACCGACCGGGTTACAAAAATCGTTGTCGAACATCTCGGTGTAGACGCAGACAAGGTCACCGTTGAATCGAGCTTCATCGACGATCTCGGTGCGGACAGCCTCGACATTGTCGAACTCGTCATGGCATTCGAAGAAGAATTCGGCGTTGAAATCCCTGACGATGCGGCCGAAAAGATTGCGACCGTCAAGGACGCCATTGCGTTTATCGACGCAAACAAGGGCTGACGTCGCTGGTCCTCAAGTGGACAGTCGACTGAGCGTTTTGAAATGGCTCCCCGGCGTCAGCTTGGGGAGCCATTTCCATATTGGAGATACAAATGCGGCGAGTTGTCGTCACGGGGTTGGGTCTGGTTACGCCACTGGGTGCGGACGTCGAAACGGTCTGGGCCAATATCCTTGCGTCAAAATCCGGCGCTGCACGCATAACGCGGTTCGATCCGTCGGATCAGAAATGCCAGATTGCGTGCGAAGTGAAATCTGCGGACCATCCCTATGGCTTCGATCCCAACCGAAGGGTCGATCACAAAGTCCAGCGGCAAGTCGATCCGTTTATCATTTACGGGATCGATGCAGCGGGGCAGGCATTGGAAGACGCCGGGCTGACCGAAATGACCGAGGCCGAGCGCTTCCGCGCCGGATGTTCGATTGGCTCGGGTATCGGCGGGTTGCCCGGCATCGCAAGCGAGTCGCTGGTGTGCGAGAATAAGGGGCCGAGTCGGGTTTCCCCGCATTTTGTCCATGGTCGCCTGATCAATCTGATTTCGGGACAGGTCAGCATCAAATATGGCTTGATGGGCCCAAATCACGCCGTTGTTACAGCCTGTTCGACGGGCGCGCATTCGATCGGCGACGCTGCGCGCATGATCCGCGATGACGATGCCGACGTCATGCTGGCGGGCGGTGCCGAAGGCGCGATTTGTCCGCTTGGGATAGCGGGCTTTGCGCAAGCGCGTGCGCTTTCGACGAGCTTTAACGATACGCCGGAAAAGGCATCACGCCCTTATGATGTGGACCGTGATGGCTTTGTCATGGGGGAAGGGGCCGGGATTGTCGTCCTCGAAGAATATGAGCACGCCAAAGCGCGCGGCGCGAAGATCTATGCCGAAGTTATCGGCTATGGATTGTCAGGCGACGCTTATCACGTGACGGCACCGCATCCCGAGGGGTCGGGCGCGTTCCGGTCGATGGAAATGGCAATGCGCAAGTCGGGGCTTAACCTCTCGGACATCGACTATGTGAATGCCCATGGCACCTCGACGCCGCTCGGCGACGAACTGGAACTCGGTGCCGTCCGCCGCTTGTTCGGCGATTCGATCGCGACGATGTCGATGAGCTCGACGAAATCGGCGATCGGGCATTTGCTCGGCGGCGCAGGGGCGGTCGAAAGCATCTTTTGCATCCTGGCCATTCGTGACCAGATCGTGCCGCCGACGCTCAATCTCGATAACCCGAGCGAAAGCTGCATTGGCGTGGATCTGGTGCCACATGTGGCAAAGAAGCGCATTGTGAAAGCCGTGCTGAACAACAGTTTCGGTTTTGGCGGGACGAACGCGTCGTTGGTGATGCGATCAATTTAATGAAGCGCTTGCTTGCCATTGTCGGCATTGTTCTTGTCGCGATCACTGCAGTGATGATGCTCGGCATCGGTGGAGGCAGTGCAAATCGCGATGTCGAGGTTTTGATCGCCCGCGGTTCGAGCCTTACGGCTGCAGCAAAAGTTCTTGAAAAGGCCGGAGCCGTTGATTCTGCTGAAAGTTTCGTTCGCAATGCAAGGATTTTTGGTTCCGATACATCGGTCAAACCGGGTGAATATTTAATCAAACGGGGTATGGATTCGAACGCCATTCTTGCTCTTCTCCAATCGGGCAAGACCGTGCAGCGTTTCGTGACCATCCCCGAAGGAATGCCGTCAATACTGGTTTACGAACGGCTCGCAGCGACACCACTTTTGACGGGTGACATTGCGGTGCCGCCCGAAGGGTCCGTTCTGCCGGACAGTTACGCCTACACCCGTAACGAAACGCGCAAAGCCGTTTTGGGTCGGATGCAAAAAGCGATGCAAACGGCGCTTGCCAACGCATGGGCGGCGCGCAAACCCGCAACGGCTGTTAACTCGCCTGAGCAAGCCATCATTCTGGCATCGATAATCGAAAAGGAAACCGGACGCGCTTCGGAGCGCCGCATGGTATCGGCAGTGTATAGCAATCGGCTGAAACTCGGGATGAAGCTGGAAGCCGATCCGACAGTCATCTACCCTGTTACGAAGGGAAAGCCGCTCGGACGACGTATCTTGCGGTCAGAGCTCGATACACCGAACGACTACAACACATATCGTAAAACGGGATTGCCCATCGGGCCGATCGCAAACCCCGGCAAAGCATCGATCGAAGCGGCCCTTAATCCAGAGCGGTCCAATGCCATTTTCTTTGTGGCGCAAGGCGACGGAAGCAGTGCGTTTGCCGACACCTATGCGGCGCACCAGGAGAATGTGAAAAAGTGGTTTGCTTACCGCCGCGCCAAAGGCGAGATGTAACGACGCGGTCTAGAGTAACAAGCCCGTTGTCTCCGCCAAACCTGTCATCAGATTGAGGTTTTGAACGGCCGCACCGCCCGCGCCTTTTCCGAGATTGTCGAGCGCTGCTACAAGCCGCGTTTGCGAACCGTTGGTGAACACGAAAAGGTCCATGCGATCGCTACCGGCAGCGCGCTCGATTCCCAGCCGATCGCCATCGGTCTCGCAGAGGTTGATAAGGGTCGAATCAATGTACGCTTCAGCCAAAGTTTCGCGAAGAGCCTTCGGGTTGGCACCGAACAGCGGCACTTCGACAATCATGCCGCGATAGGTGTTTGCGACCGCGGGCGCGAACAGCGGCGGATTGGTAAGACCGGAACGGATACGCATCTCGGGTACATGTTTGTGTGCCAGCGCCAGCGAATATGTATGCCACGCCGACACCACACCCGATTCATATTCGGCGATCATCGCTTTGCCACCGCCCGAATAGCCCGAAACTGCATTGCACATGATCGGCGCACCGGGCCCGATGCGGCGTGCCTTGATCAGTGGCGCGATCAAACCGGTAAACCCGGTTGCGTAACATCCCGGATTTGAAACGCGCATCGCGCCGGCGATATCGTTGCCGATTTCAGGGAAGCCATAAGTCCAGCCTTTGGCCGTGCGGTGCGCCGTCGATGCATCGATGACTCGCGTTTGCTTATTGTCGATCAATGCAACCGCTTCGCGCGCGGCGTCGTCCGGCAAGCACAGGATGACGATATCGGCTGCATTGGCAGCATCCCGACGCGCAGCGGCATCCTTGCGCATTTTATCGTCGAGTTTGATCAATTCGAACTCGGCCCGGCCGGCAAGGCGCGTTTCGATCTCGAGCCCTGTCGTCCCCGCAGCACCATCGATAAAAACGCGGGTCATGTGGCAACAATGCAATCAGCGCGGACATAACCGACTGCTTTGCTTGTCCGCACCCAACTCCAGCCACCATTCACATCGAACAGATCGGCCAGTTCGCCGGTCAGCAAGATATCGACACTTGGCGCCTCGACGTTCGGTTTTGCGTACACGTTGGTGTCTGCCAAGGCGCGACAGGGCAATCCTTTGGCGTAATGCGGCGCAAAGACCTTACTTGCAAGTTCGACATCGGCGAGATCGCCACGCACGGCCTGAATTGCCGGATCAATTGGCGCGGAATGTCCCGAAAGAACGAAGCGTTTACGCAGCGACGCTGTGCGGGCCGTCGTATCGTGGTCTGCCGGCAACGAGCCGTCCAAATTCGTCAAGAAAATCCGCCCCTTCGTCCGTTCGCCTGACAAAGACATTCCGACGGTCGGCCTCGTCGCGCTCGCGCTGCAGATAGCCGAGAGACCCTAGTTTGTTCAAGGCGCGCGTGACGACCGGTTTTGAAACGCCCAATCCGCTTGCAATGCCGCGGACGGTGTGGGGGCCAGGTGTCAAATAGATGAGCATCATCAGAGCCATCTGCCGGTTGGTGAGATCAGGCTCACCCGACCGAACATAGTCGATCAACGTGTGCATCCATTTGGAAAGGGTTGGGTCTCGCATCAACGGGTAACGCATCAAGCCCCAAGAGGTTGCGGCACTCAAATGAATGTTGACTGAATCATTGCCCAGACAGCGCGCAATCCCAATGCGTCTCCACCTTTGGGGCGACCCGGCCTTGCGGCTGGTTGCCACGCAAATGTATCGAGATGCAGCCACCGGGATTCGTCCGGCACGAACTTCTGCAGGAACAGCGCCGCCGTAATCGCCCCTGCAAAACCGCCATCGGGCGCGTTGTTAAGATCGGCGATGTCCGATTTCAGCATATCACCATAACCGCTGTGCAATGGCAGTCGCCACAGCGGATCGTTCACCTCTGCCGCCGCCGTCAGCAGTTCGTTTGCGCTTGCGTCGTGATTGCTGAACATCGCCGGCAGATCGGGTCCGAGCGCCACGCGCGCCGCGCCGGTCAGAGTCGCGAAATCGACGATCAGCGTCGGACTATTCTCGCCGGCCTTGGTAAGCGCATCGGCAAGGACAAGCCGTCCTTCCGCGTCGGTGTTAGCAATTTCGACGGTCAACCCTTTGCGCGATGTCAATATATCACCGGGACGGAATGCGTTTCCTGCAATCGCATTTTCGACCGCTGGGATCAGGACATGCAGCCGAACCGGCAGCCGCGCCGCCATGATCAGCCGCGCCAGAGCAAGCGCATGGGCCGCACCGCCCATATCTTTTTTCATCAACCGCATGCCCGATGACGGCTTGATGTCGAGCCCCCCTGAATCGAACGTCACCCCTTTGCCGATAATGGCAAGGCGGGGATGCGCAGGGTTGCCCCATTCGATTTCGATAAGGCGCGGGGCGTGTTCGCGCGCGGCGGCCGCCCCGACCGCATGGATCATCGGATAACCGTTTTCGAGCGCGTGACCTTTGGTTACGGTAAGCACGGCATCATGAGCGCCAGCGATTACAGCCGCTTGCCCCTCCAGATCGCTTGGCCCCATGTCGGCCGCAGGCGTGTTGACGAGATCGCGAACCAGAGCGATGGCCTCCGCCTCACAAACCGTTGCATCGATCTGAGCGACGGCGTTCGTCAAAAGGACGCGATCTCCGCGCCGCACTTCGTTCGACAGATAGCGGTCAAACTTATACTGACCGAGCAGCCAACCCAGCGCCGCAGGACCTGCAGCCGTGTTTTCCATTCGATACGTACCGGCGGGCAGGGTGTCGGCAAGCTTGGCGAGGCACCACGGCGAAAGCGCAGCTGTGCTGGCGACAACAGTCACGACTGACCAATCTTCAGCTTTATCGCCCGGCAGGATCGCGCTGGCATAGCCAACAGGCTTCAGGCCCTGAGCGGTCACAGCGGCACGATGCCGCTCGGGCTGCACCGACAGCCACCCTTCGAAGCCTGCCGAGTCGATCACGTGAATGCTGCGCGCCGGTTGGCCAGTGTCAGCGACGAGCATCGCCCGAAAATTGGTCATGAAGGCACGCCGTATAAATCATGCTCGTCGGCATCCTCGATCAGCACGGGGACGATGTCGCCTTGGACAAGACCACCGGAGTCGCGGAGAAACACGGAGCCATCGATTTCCGGCGCATCGGCCTGCGAACGTCCTGTCGCGCCACCGTCATCATCGACCTCATCGATAATAACATCGAGCGTGCGGCCGACTTTTGCCGCCAGCTTTTCTGCGCTGATTTGCGCAGTAAGTTGCATAAGGCAGGCGTAACGTTCTTCCTTCACGGCCTCGGGAACCGGATCGGGCAGGGCGTTGGCACTTGCGCCCTCGACGGGTTCGAAACGGAATGCACCGACCCGGTCAAGCCGCGCCTCGCTAAGCCAGTCCATCAGATACTGGAAATCGGCTTCGGTCTCGCCCGGAAAGCCGACCACGAATGTCGAGCGGATCGTGATATCGGGACAGATTTCGCGCCAGCAGCGGATGCGTTCGAGCACTTTGGCTTCGTTTGCCGGGCGTCGCATTGCTTTGAGCACCGACGGCGCGGCATGCTGGAACGGGATGTCCAGATAGGGTGTGATCAGTCCCTGCGCCATCAGCGGGATCACCTGATCGACATGGGGATAGGGATAGACATAATGCAGCCGCACCCAAGCACCCAGCGACCCTAATTCGCGCGCAAGATCGGTCATGTGCGCTCGCACTTCGCGACCATGCCAGTCGCGCGATTGATGCCGGATATCGACACCATAAGCCGACGTGTCCTGCGAGATAACGAGCAGTTCCCTGGTTCCGGCCGCGACAAGCTTTTCTGCTTCGCGCAGGACTGCGTCGGGGCGGCGGCTCACGAGATCGCCACGGATGCTCGGGATGATGCAAAAGGCGCAGCGGTGATTGCAGCCTTCGGATATTTTGAGATAGCTATAATGGCGCGGTGTGAGCTTCAGGCCGCTATCCGGCACCAAATTCAGGAATGCGCTGGGTGGCATCGGCGCGGCTTCGTGGACGGCGTTGACCACAGCTTCATACTGGTGCGCGCCACTGATCGCGAGCACCTTGGGAAAGCGGGCGCGGATCATTTCGGCTTCGCGACCGAGACAACCGGTGACGATGACGCGGCCATTTTCTGCAAGCGCTTCGCCGATTGCCTCGAGCGACTCCTCTTTCGCTGAATCGAGAAACCCGCAGGTATTCACCAACACGACATCGGCCCCGGCGTAATCTTGGGACAAGCCATAGCCGTCAGCGCGCAATTTCGTCAGGATGCGTTCGCTATCAACGAGTGCTTTTGGACAGCCGAGCGAAACCATGCCGACTTTGGGGGGAGCGGGGAGTGTCATGACCATCGCAGCGCCCATAGCCGCGATGTCATGATTTTGCCAATTTAGCGCAGCGGCAAATAATTTGCCGGGTCAACGGGGGCACGGTTCCTGCGCAATTCGAAATGAAGCCGCGCATCGCTGCCTATCCTGCCAATGGCCTGTCCGCTGCGCACAGCTTGTCCCGTCGCAACCATCGCCTGCGCGACGCGCCCGTAAACGCTGATCCAGCCATCGCCATGCCGCACGAGGATAACACCCCCATAGCCAGCAGAACCGCCATTGCCGACGAAGGCGATCGTGCCGTCGGCAGCGGCGCGGACGTCACCGCCCAAGGGTGCTGCGATTTCGATTCCGCTGTTCATTCGTCCGCGGCCAGCGGGCCCGAAGCGTTCATCGACAACGCCTACGAGTGGCCAGCTGAAGCGGCCAGCAAAGC
>JBGSMP010000042.1:0-4414 GCA_041740105.1 Sphingomonadaceae bacterium | reverse complement strand
ACGCGCCGACACCCATCGCACGTCGTTACCGACCATGATCCGGAAATCGATCTCGTACGGCCCCGAGATAGCGCGAGTTGCCGTGAAGGCTGCTCCAACCCGGTCGCGGTCGGCCGGGAGGATATGAGCGGACAACTCGGTGAAAGATATCGATTCCGCTTTCTTCACGCCCCACAGCTCATAGGCGTGTTCGTCCATCGTCAGACAGTCATCGTCGACGTTCCACGACCACAGGGCCACCCCGGCCGCGTCGATCGCGAGCCGCAGCTGCTTGATATGCCAGACTTCAGGTGACGACACTGGCAATCCCAATCGGAATAATCGGTACAATCTGCCCGTCCCGTTGACAGTAATGCATCTCGCCTCGGTCAAACATGCACTGCCGCCATAATCTGCCGAAGTCGCTGCTCGACGTCTTCGAGCCGATATGGTTTTGCGACAATGGGGGAGCCAGTTAGGCGAGCAGGCAGCATATCAGTCTGATCGTAGCCCGTGGCAAAGGCGAACGGAATGCCCCGAGCCTGGAGCACATCGGCAACGCCCCATGACATGTCCCCGTTGAGATTAACGTCGAGCAAGGCGGCGTCGAACGTCTCGGTTCTCGCCATCTCCATTGCCTCATCGAGCCGGCTTGCCGGCCCGACAACCTCCCAGCCAAGGTCTTCGCACATATTTTCGAGCGTCAGGACCAACAGGTACGAATCCTCAACGACAAGCAGCCGGGGCGCTGCCGGCATCGCGTCTGGCGGTATATCGATTTTCTGCGGCTCGGGCCTGGCAACCGGCTTGACGCTCAGAGCGACAAGCGACGCCCGTGGCAACACGATCTCGCAGACGACGCCGCCCGGCCGGTAGTCGATTGTGGCGCGACCGCCGGTTTCAAGGGTCAGCGCGCGTTCGATCAGGCTTGATCCAAACCCGCGACGGGTGGGCGGTACGACCGGCGGCCCCCCGCTTTCCGTCCATGACAGACCGAGCCCGCCGTCGTCACGGACCTGCCATTTGACCGAGACATGCCCAGTCGCAACCGAGAATGCGCCGTATTTCGCGGCATTGGTGGCAAGTTCGTGCAGCGCGAGAGACAGCGCCAGCGCCGATTTCGGCGTGAGAACAGAATCGTCACCGACCATCGATATGACACCAGATGCGGGTCCGTAAGCTTCCAGCTCCTCGCGCAGCATCCCGTCGACCGACACGCCTTCCCACCGACTTTGGGTCAAAAGGCTATGGGCCTTCGCCATGGAACGGATGCGCTTGCCGAGCCCATCGACGAAAGCGGTCACCGATCCGGCGCTGCGGCTGGATTGGGTGACGAGTGCCTCGATATTCGCCAATGTGTTCTTCACCCGGTGGTCGAGTTCCGCCATCAGCAGTTTGTCTCGCTCGTGCGCTTGCTTGCGCTCGCGCGACGCTGCCTCGATCCGGCGGAGCACCACCTGCAGCAGCGAAATCCGCAAATCGAACGCGGAATCGAGTTCCGGCGGCGACCACGGCAGCGCCCGGTTCCGGACCGTATGCTTCCATACCTCAAACGACTTGCGCGGTGACAGCCGGTCGCTACCGTCGGCACCGATCGTCACCGGCTTGGCCGGATCGCCGGCCCACAACGCCGTCTCGACCAGCTCGGGTCGAAACCAGAGGATGAAATCCGACGGATCGCGCGATACGGCGATCACCAGCAATCCCGATGCGACGTTGGTGAACGCCTTCGCCGGCGGGTAGATTTCGCTCAGCCGATCGGTGGAAAAGATGCCCTCGGTCTCGGTCATGTACGACGTCAGCCATTCGGTCAGTTCCGTGATTTGAGTGCGGTTGGGGGTTATTCCCAGAAACGTTATCGCACCCTCTACCCGTACCGCGACCCCGCCGCCCCGCGATCCGTCGAGCGCGATGTCGCCGCCATGGATGAAGTCGAGCAGGTTCGGCGTCTGCTGCGTCAAGCCATGAGCATAGTCCTCTACCCCGGCGAGGTTGAGCATCAACTCCTGCAGGATCTTGCGGCTGGCGAGCCGGGCCTCGAACTGCTCGCTCTTTTCGCGCGCCTCGAGTTGGAGCGAGAACATCGACCCGAACAATTCGCAGACCGCACGGAGGTGGCGCGGCAGGATCCGTGGGCTGTTATTATGGCAGGCAATCAGTCCCCAGAGCTTGCCCTCAACGATGATCGAAATCGACATCGATGCGTCGATGCCCATGTTGCGCAGGTATTCGCGGTGGATCGGCGAGACGTCGCGCAGAATTGCGTAACTCATGTCGAGCGGCTTGCCCGTACGCGGGTTCAGCGTCGGAGTCAGCGGCGCGGGTTCGTAGTCGACCTGCGTGATGAGTCGCAGCCAGCTCCTGAGATACAGCGCGCGGGCCTGCTGCGGGATATCGGCCGCAGGATAATGGAGATCGAGGAACGGCGCGAGCTCGGGCAATCGGCTTTCGGCGATCACCCAGCCCGAACCATCGGCCATGAATCGGTAGATCATCACCCGGTCGTACTGCGCAACGCGGCGCACGCTGGCCGTCGCCATCTGGCAGAGATCGTACAGCGAGGCAGCGGTGCCGAAGCCGTCAACCATTTGCTGTACGGCGGCCAGAGGGTCGGCGACGAATGCATCGGTCATCTCGGCCGCTTCGAACTCTACAATCAGGACGCCATCGACGCGGTGGGCGCTGGCATCGAGCGGTCGGTCGGCGACGACCCGGAGGATGGGGTCAAGCAGATGACGCGGCTTGGTGAGATCGGTCTCCTTGCAAAGCGCGCGGAGGAGATTGACCTGAGCGCGTGAAAACAGGCCATCGACCGGTTGATCGAGCAACTCGGCCAGCGGTGTCCCAAGCAGTCCCGCCGTGTTGCCCGCGGCCTGGAGGACACGCAGCGTATCGCACTCGAGCACCAGCATCGCGCCATGTGGCAGGATAGCGCCGGGAATATGGATCGGTTCGCGGTCGCAATTCGTCAGATCGACGCTATCGCGTGCTGCAATGGCGTCACTCATGATGCTTGTTCCATCCCTCAAGCCACTGCTCGAACATCGTGAAAGTCGCGACGGCACCGGCAACGATCGCCGTCCGCGTGGCTGTCGCTGTCGAAGCAGCCGACAAGCGTGACAGATAGGCTCGCCAGACCTCGCCGGTTTCGGTGCCGTGTCCGCTGAAGAAGCGTCGGCCCGCGACAATCCCCGTCCCCAGCAACCCGTCGAGCTGCCGTGCAAGGCCGCGCCCGCCCAAGGCCGAACCTTCGACAACATAGCTCGCGCCCAACAGATAATCAGGCGAGGCCATTGCCGGAAAGCAGGTGCAGCGCGGCAACCCAGCCAGCATCGCGGCATCGAAGCCGAGTGTCGCCAGATCGATTTCCAGCCAGCGCGTTCGTTCGGGGATCGTTTGTGCGGCCACCTCGAAGCTGTGGTGGAAGCCATAAAGTCGACTTAGCAGCGCTGTGTAGGAAGCTCGGTCGATGGTCCCCGCCGCGACCGCGGCGAGACCTTTGTGCTGATGCAGCCGCTCGTGTGGCTTGCTCGTCGCCAATCGCAGCGCATCCCGCAGTGTCGGTAGCGATGGCGCCTCAGGGATCGTCGCATTGCCAAATCGCGCGACCCAGCCCGTCACAGACTGGCCGAGCAGACATCGGCTGAGGATGCAGGACAAACTGCAGTCACAATAATGAGCATGGTACCGCGAACCGTGCCCATTGACCTTACCCCCCCCGCCGAACCCGATCACGTCACCGGATGGATGACGTTTCGATTTCGACACAAACGGGAACTCACAATCTTCGGTTTGGTTCCGTCTGTTGATTTCAATCGACCGCTTTTTCGAGTTGCTCGGCACCTGTCCATCCGCTTCCGGCCCATTGGCGACATGCCACGAACCCGCCCCCGAACGTCAGCTCTTGCTAGAAGCCGTCCCCTTGCCAACCATTTCGACGTCTTGGACGGAAAAGGCCGCGTCGTGTTCACCGCGTTGCCGAAAGGATCATGGCAACGGTTTCCTGGGGCATATCCCACGCCGGGAAATGCCCACTCGATCTAAACCAGTGGAGGTCGGCCGCCGGGAACGCTGTCTTGGCGCGCGCCGCCTGACCCGGCAGACAGAGACGATCACGCCGTCCCCATCCGATCACAATCCGGCCGGTCGACGCCGCGGCAGGCCCAGTCTGCTCGGGGCCGTTGCCAAGATCATTGACCAGCGCGTCGAACGTCATCGTGGTGGTGTAACCAATTAGTTCGGTTGCAACGGCCTGGCCGTCGAGCGCCCATGGACGTGCGGACAGTTGCGCCAGCAGCAGCGTGCGTGACGCCGGGTTGCGGCTGAGCGCTGGCAGGGCTGGACGGATTGCCCGGAGCAAACGCACCGAAGCACCGATGGTGGCTTTAAAAAAGTGCCGTTCCCAGCCACGCCAGTAGCCACCGGGATCGAGCGC
>JBGSMP010000327.1:0-2847 GCA_041740105.1 Sphingomonadaceae bacterium | reverse complement strand
TTTGCGGGGCGGGCTTTGCGACAACAGTGTTTCCGGTGACGAGCGCGGCCGCGACTTGCCCCAGGAAAATCGCCAGCGGAAAGTTCCACGGTGCGATGCAAGCCCACACGCCGCGCCCCGCCATCCGCAAGACATTGCGCTCGCCCGTCGGTCCGGGCAGCTCGATTGGTTGCAGACCTTCGCGCGCCTGCGCTGCATAATAACGGCAGAAATCAACAGCCTCGCGCACTTCGCCGAGCGCGTCTGGCAACGTCTTTTTCGCTTCGTCGACCAGAATTGCCATCAATTCGGACCGGTTCGCTTCGAGCAGATCGGCGAGGCGTTCTAGCGCAGCGCAGCGCTTTTCCAGAGGCGTAGCGGACCAAGCAGAGAAACCCGAAGCCGCTATGTTGCCTGCTTCGCCCGCGCCATGTGCAACGCGCGGAGGCGACGCAGGCGGGCGTCGCCCGTAAATGCCATCGCCGAAGCGAACAGTCCCCGCCTCGGCGTCGAGAACGAAAACGGCTTCCATCGTCTGCTGCACGACGGCACGATCCTCAAGATCAATGCCCATTGAGTTTTGCCGTCCGGCAAACAAATCCACCGGCAGCGGAATGCTCGGATGGCGCGCGCCGCCGACCGCCGCGATCTTTGACACTGGATCCGCCAGCAGATCGGCATCGCTCAGATTCTCGTCCGCCAGCTGATGCACAAAGCTGGAATTCGCGCCGTTTTCCAGCAAGCGCCGCACCAGATACGCTAGAAGATCACGATGCCCGCCGACCGGCGCGTAGATGCGGCAGTGATAACCGTCCTCGCGCACCAGCCGTTCGTAAAGCCCCTCGCCCATGCCGTGCAGCCGCTGGAATTCGAAGTCGTGTGACGCGCCCGCCCACTCAAGGATCGTCGCGACCGTCAGCGCGTTGTGCGTCGCAAAGGCCGGGTAGATATTCTTCGCCGCCAGCATGTCGCGCGATACCGCCATGTAACTGACGTCGGTCGCGGCCTTGCGCGTGAACAGCGGATAGTCCGACAGCCCCGCTTCCTGCGTGCGCTTGATCTCGCTGTCCCAATACGCCCCTTTGACCAGCCGCGCGGCAATGCGCCGTCCCGTCCGCGCGCCGAGTTCGTCGGCCCAGGCAATGACGGGTCGTGCGCGTTTTCCATATGCCTGTACCGCCATGCCGAGCCCGTCCCAGCCCTTCAGCGCGGGCAGTCCGGCCACCGCCTCGATAATCGACAGGCTCATCTCGAGCCGCTCGGACTCTTCGGCATCGATGGTGAGGGCAATCCCCGCGCCCGCTGCCTGCACGGCCAAACCTTCGACCATTTCGATCAACGCAGGCACGCATTTGTCCCAGTGCGCCACTTCATAGCGCGGGTGCAGTGCCGAAAGCTTGACCGAAATCGAATGCCCCGCGCCGGGGTTTGCGCCGACGGCCGCAATCGCGTCAGCGTAGGATTTCAGATAGCGCTGCCCGTCGGGATATGTCCGCGCGGCTTCGCCCAACATATCGAAACTTGCCGTGAAACCCTTGTTCTCGGGCTTCGTCATCCGCTTGGTCGCTTCGTCGATCGTGCGGCCCATGACGAAGATTTCCCCCATCATCTTCATCGCTTGCCCGACCGCCTGCCGCACGAAAGGCTCACCCGCCCGCGCGATCAGCCGGCGCAGAACGCCAGCGTCCTGCTTCTCGGACACAAGCGCGCGACCGATCACCAGCCCCCACGTGCCCACATTGACGAGCCCCGATGCCGATTTTCCCGCATGCGCTTTCCAGTCGGCATCGCCGAGCTTATCGGCAATCAGCGCATCCGCCGTTTCCGGATCGGGCACGCGCAGAAACGCTTCGGCGAGCGACAGCAGCGCAACCCCTTCCGATGTGTTCAGCTGATATTCCTGCAGGAACTGATTGACCCAACCGCTCGACTGCGCTGCACGCAGATCAGCCAGCAAGCCCGTCGCATGGGCGACAATTCGAGCGCGTTCATCAACCCCGACCGCCGCGCGCTCGAGCAGCGCTTTCAACACTTCCGGTTCGGGTGCGCGGTGCAATCGGGCGAAATCGGACGTTGCGGCATACATGGCTTTTGACTCGGCGGTTGACGCGGACGTAAAGCACGGCGCGCGGGACTCGCAAGTCTTGTAATATTGTTGCGCAGGGAATGCACTATGCCGACGGTCACATTAGACGAGTTGCACGCCATGACAGGCACGGTCATCGGCACGTCCGAATGGTTGACGGTCGATCAGGCGATGATCGACAAGTTCGCTGACGCGACAGGCGATCACCAGTTCATTCATATCGACGCGGAAAAGGCCAGCCTTACGCCGTTCGGCGGGACAATCGCGCACGGCTTCCTGACGCTATCGCTGATGCCCGTGCTGTCACAGAAGACCGACATGCCCCGCATGGACGGCATCAAGATGGGCGTGAACTACGGCGGGAACAAAACCCGCTTTCTAAGTCCGGTGCGCAGCGGCAAGCGTGTGCGCGGGCACTTCAAGCTCCTTGAAATTGCCGAAAAACGCCCCGGCCAGTATCAACAGACGATCGAATACACGCTCGAGATCGAAGGCGACGACAAGCCTGCGCTCATCACCGAGTGGATTTCCCAGTTTTTCACCTAAGGAATTAACCATGCGCGACGCCGTTATCGTATCCACTGCCCGCACCCCGATCGGCCGCGCCTATCGCGGGGCGTTCAACAACCTCCCCTCGCCGACACTTGCCGCCCATGCGATCAAGGCCGCCGTCGAGCGCGCCGGGATCGACGGTGCCGAAGTGCAGGATGTCGTCTTCGGTGCCGCGCTGCAACAGGGTGTGCAGGGCGGCAATATCGCGCGCAATGCACTGCTCCGCGCCG
>JBGSMP010000192.1:0-4973 GCA_041740105.1 Sphingomonadaceae bacterium | reverse complement strand
GCGAGACCCGAACGGCCGTCTTTGGACAGCGCCATGGCGGCGGTCAGCGTACCGACCGAAAACAGTCCGCCGCCAAAGCCCATGGTCATGGCACCAAAGCAGAGCAGCCCGATTGACTGGCTGGGCGCAGCAAAGATGATCATCAGGAATGCGGCAATCCCCGCCACGCCGCCGTTGCCTGCGAGGCGATGCGGGTCCGAGCCGCCCGTGAGCGATTTTGCGGCAAGCGCAAAGCCGGTGAGCGTGCCGAGCGCCCAGAGCGCGGTCAGCGATGTCGTTGCGCCGACCGAAAGGCCGAGCACTTGTCCGCCATAAGGTTCGAGCAAGACATCCTGCATCGCAAAGGCTGCTGCGCCGAGCCCGATGGCAACCAGCAGGCGCCGCGTGGCAGGGACTTCGATGAACGCCGCCCAGACGCTGCTGAAATCGGGGTGCCGCGTGGTCATCGCCGTGCGGCCCGGATTGCGCGCTTCCTGCTTCCAGAGTGCGATGATGTTGAGCACCGCGGTCAGCGCCGAGACGCCCTGAACGATCTGGACAAGCCGCGTCGGCGTGAAATCGACCAGCAAGCGCCCGATCACGAGCGCGCTGATCATCATGCCGACGAGCAGCATGACATACAGCAAAGCCACGACGCGCGGTGCCTTTTCGGGGGTGGCAAGATCGGTTGCCAGCGCGAGACCTGCCGTCTGCGTCGTATGCATGCCCGCACCCACGAGCAGGAATCCGACGGCCGCAAAAACCTGCCCGATGACGGGCGATCCCACGCCGCCGCCCGACATAATGAGGAGCGCGAACGGCAGGATCGCTAGCCCCCCGAACTGCATCAGTGTCCCAAACCAGATATAGGGCACCCGCTTCCAGCCGAGCACCGAGCGGTGCGTGTCCGATTTATGCCCGATCAGCGCGCGCAAGGGCGCAAACAGCAGCGGAATCGATACCATCAGCGCCACGAGCGTGGCCGACATTTTCAGTTCGACAATCATCACGCGATTGAGCGTGCCGGTGAGCAATACCGCGCACATACCGACCGAAACCTGAAACAGCGAGAGGCGAAGGATACGGCTCAGCGGCAGGTCAGCGCTCGCGGCATCGGCGAACGGCAGGAAGCTCGTCCCGATCCGGTTCCAAAGGTCAGGGCGCAGCGGGTTCCTCACGAGACTTCGAGCACCTGGCTTGTATAGAATCCGCCCGAAACGCGTGTCGAGCGGCCGACTTTCTTGGCCGGGATCGCATCGGTCAGCAGCTTGCGGAGCAGCTTTTCGGTGACCGGGATGATCGCAGGCGCGCGGTCCGACCGGGGGAATAGCAGCCCCGCCGTATGCATGGCGGTCAACAGCGGCGTTTTCGGCGCGAATGTGAACAGGATCGACCCCCGTGTCCGCTTGGCGAGGTCGGTCACGACATCGACGATATCGAACGCGCGGTAATGAATCAGCGAGTCCATCGCGACCACATGATCGAACGTCCCGAGATCGGCCGACAGCATGTCGCCACTGCGCCAATCGATCTTCAGGCCAACGGGCGCGCGCTTGCGGGCAATATCGACAAGGCCCGCCGCGACGTCGATCGCGACGACGTCTGCACCGCGCATCGCCGCTTCGACGGCAAGCGACCCCGTCCCGCATCCGGCATCGAGCAGGCGCAACCCCGTCATGTCGACAGGCAGCATGTCGAGGATCGACGCGCGCATCTTGTCACGGCCCGCACGCACGGTGGCGCGGATACCGCTGACTTGCGCATCCGATGTCAGCCGTTCCCAGGCATCACGCGCCGTCCGGTCGAAATAGGTTTCGAGCCCGTCGCGGTAGCTGTCATAGGTCGCGGTGTTGCGCATCATTCGAAGCCCAGGAATTCGAAGATGTCGCGGTCCTTCATCGGCATCGCGTCGAGTGCATCGGTGCCTGCCCACAGGACAGCGGCGAGCCGCATATATTCCTTGCGCACCGCTTCGACTTCGGGCGTGTCTTCCATTTCGAAGATCGTGCATTTCTTGAGGCGGCTGCGGCGGATCGCGTCGAGATCGGGGAAATGCGCGAGCGTTTTCAGGCCGGTCGCGGCATTGAACCGGTCGATTTCGTCGGTCGCGGCGCTGCGGTTTGCAATGACGCCCGCCATGCGCACGTCATAGTTTTTCGCTTTCGCCTGAATGGCGGCAACAATGCGGTTCATCGCAAAAATGCTGTCGAAATCATTGGCAGCAACGACGACCGCGCGTTCGGCATGTTGCAGCGGGGCGGCAAAGCCACCGCAGACGACATCGCCAAGCACGTCGAAAATCACGACATCGGTTTCTTCGAGCAGATGATGCTGCTTCAGGAGTTTGACAGTCTGTCCTACGACATAGCCGCCGCACCCCGTGCCCGCCGGCGGCCCGCCGGCTTCGACGCACATGACGCCGTTGAACCCTTCGAACATATAATCTTCCGGGCGCAGTTCCTCGGCGTGGAACTCGACGGTTTCGAGCACGTCGATGACGGTCGGCATCAGCTTTTTGGTCAGCGTGAAGGTGCTGTCGTGCTTAGGGTCGCACCCGATTTGCAACACGCGCTTGCCGATTAATGACAGCGCGGCGGACAGGTTCGACGACGTCGTCGATTTGCCGATGCCGCCTTTACCGTAGACCGCAATGACTTTGGCATTGCCGATCTTGTCGCCCGGATCGAGTTTGACCTGAACACTGCCATCGCCATCGAGGCGCGAACGAAGGGGTGGATCCATCAATGCCATTATGCGGCTATTCCTTCTAAACGATCTTCGATTGCGTCGGATGCTGCGTGGAGCGCAGCGAGTGTAGCGGCGTCGGGCGACCAGAATTGGCGGTCGCTGGCTTCGAGCAAGCGGTTTGCCATCCGCGCCGTGGATTTGGGGTTCAGCGCCGACAGCCGCTCGCGCATGGTGTCGTCGAGGACGTAGGTTTCGCTGATCTTCTGGTAAATCCAGGGCGAGATGCCTTCGTTCGTCGCCGACCAGCCCATTGTGTTGGTGACCGACGCTTCGATATTGCGGACGCCTTCGAAGCCCGAGCGCAGCATCCCTTCATACCAGACCGGATTGAGCATCCGGGTGCGGGTCTCGAGATCGACTTGTTCGCCGATCGTGCGCACTTTGCTGGTCGCGCCTTGCGTTGCATCGACGATGTAAGCGGGGACGGCAGCACCGCGCGCGCGGGCGACCGAGCGGCTGATCCCGCCCAGACCATCGACATAATGGTCGACCGTGGTGACGCCCAACTCGACCGAGTCGAGATTTTGATAGGCCAGTTCGACCGTTGCAAGCGCGCTTTCGAACAGCGGCTTATTGCGCGTGGGCGTGCCGCTGCGGCCGTATGCGTAACCCTTCTGGCTTTCGAAAGCGTTGGCGAGTTCATCCGGGTCGGTCCACGCGCCATTGTCGATCATCAGGTTGACGTTCGCGCCGTAAGCCCCTTCGGCATTCGAATAGACGCGCAGTGCTGCGGTTTCGAGGTCGCAGCCATGTTGATCCTGATGCTTCAGGCTGTTGGCACGGACATGGTTCAGCTCGAGCGGTTCGTCGGCGCTGGCGGCGAGGAACGCGGCTTCGGCGATCATCCGCGTCTGCAGCGGGAGCAGATCGCGGAAAATGCCCGACAGCGTGACCATTACGTCGATGCGCGCGCGGCCGAGTTCTTCGAGCGACAGCAGTTCGGCGCCCGCAAGGCGGCCATAGCTGTCGAAGCGCGGCCGTGCCCCGATCAGCGCCAGTGCCTGCGCAATCTGCGCGCCTTCGCTTTTGAGATTGTCGGTACCCCACAGGACCATGGCAAGCGATGTGGGCGCAGCGCCGGTGTCGGCGACGTGCCGCGCGATGAGCGCTTCGGCCTGCGTCGTGCCGTCCTGCATGGCATAGCGGCTCGGGATGCGGAACGGATCGAAGCCGTGGATGTTGCGTCCGGTCGGCAGGATTTCCGGATTGCGGATCAGGTCACCGCCGGGCGCGGGGCGAATGAATTTCGCATCGAGCGCACGAATAACGCCGCCGAGTTCGTCCTCGTTGATCGCGTGCAACCCTTCGGGGATCAGCGTTTCTTCGAGTTCGTAAAGCTGCGTGGCAAGGCCGTCGACGTCGCCGTTCGATTGAAGCTCGAGCGCGGTTGCGGCTTCCTCGATCATCGGCGTCAGGCTGGCGCGTTCGGCGGCGTCGGGCGAGCTGCGATAGCGGTCGAGCAGTACTTTGAGATCGTTCAGACCGGCATAAAGCCCCGATTGCGTCAGCGGCGGCGTCAGATAGCTCAGCAGCGTGGCCCCCGAGCGGCGCTTGGCGATCAGCCCTTCGGACGGGTTGTTGGCAGCGTAGAGATAGAAATTGGGCACATCGCCAATCAGCCGCTCGGGCCAGCATTTCGCGCCAAGCCCCGTCTGCTTGCCGGGCATGAATTCAAGCGCACCGTGGGTGCCGAAATGGAGCACCGCGTCGGCCGCGAAATCTTCGCGCAGGTAACGGTAGAAAGCACTGAAGGCATGCGTCGGCGTAAACGTTCCTTCGAACAGCATGCGCATCGGATCGCCTTCGTAACCGAAGCCCGGCTGCACACCGATGAAGACGTTGCCAAACTGCGCGCCCAGCACGTGGATGCTGCTGCCATCGGCCTGCGCTTTGCCCGGAGCGGGACCCCACTGCGCTTCGATTTCGTTCAAGTGCGGCTCGCGACGGACATGATCGTCGGCGGGGATGCGAGCGTGGACATTGGCGTCGGCACCGAAGCGTTCGGCGTTCCCCTTTAATAGCGTATCACGCAGCGCATCGACGCTCGCGGGGACTTCGACGCTGTAGCCTTCCGCGCTCAGCCGAGTCAGCGTCACGAAGACCGATTCGAACACCGACAGATAGGCCGCCGTCCCGGTTGCGCCCGCGTTCGGCGGAAAGTTGAACAGCACCATCGCGACTTTGCGGGTGGCGCGGTCGGAGCGGCGCAGCGTGACGAGCTTGGCGACCTTGGCGGCCAGCGTGTC
>JBGSMP010000270.1:0-21626 GCA_041740105.1 Sphingomonadaceae bacterium | reverse complement strand
TGCAGGCGCGACCCGAGGGGTAATCCGCGCCGGTGCGCCGCCGGTTTCGAGGTCGTCAACATCGACGCGAAACGCGGCTGCTCGCGCTTCAGGGATAGAATTCGTGACTTCCGGCAGGCTCAAATGCCGACCGACGCGCAGGACATATGGCTCAACCAGATCATTGGCTGCAACGATCTGACGCCATGGGATGCCATAAGCACGCGCGATTGCGATACCGGTCTGCCCCGCACCGACACGGTGGTAGCGCCCGGCGGGAATGCGGAGAACCTGACCAGGTTGAAGGATAAACGGCGCCGTGAGCTTGTTTGCGCGCGCAATCGTTTCAGAACCGACTTGCGTCACGTCGCCGATCGCACGCAAAGTGTCGGCTGTTTTTACCACATAGATCGTCCGACCGACTGTAACCGCGTTTGCAGCGACCGGCTGCGCTTCCCAGCTCGGCTTTTCGTCGATCAGGCCTTCTAAGACTGGTTCGATATGAGGCACCGGTGGTGACTTGCTCACCGCCGGGCGCGGCGGTCCCGGCTGGACGCAACCGACAAGTAACAAACTTGCTGCAATCGTGAGACGCCCCCGCATCATCGCCTAATCTATCATGGCGCAAACGCGCGGCTGAGTGTCGCCATGGAATCATAATGCGTCAGATCGAGATGAAGCGGTGTCACCGTCACAAATCCCTGATCGATCGCTTCCAGATCGGTATCATGGCCCGGCACATGCGCGACATGACCGAGGCCGAACCAGTAATAAGGATATCCGCACGGGTCGGTCCCTTTCACGATCTTGGCGCGGCCATAATCGTGGAAGCCTTGTTCGACGACTTTAACGCCCTTTACCGCGTCGGGCGCGAGCGCAGGGAAATTGACGTTGATCAGCGTGCGCGGCGGCATTTCCGTTTTGATCAACGGGCGCAGCACCTGTTCGCCCCATGCTTCAGCAGCAGCGAACGGCACCGTGTCGCCCATGCCTTCGCGGGCATAGACCTGACTGAGCGCAATCGACCGATAGCCGGCAAGCGTGCCTTCCATCGCCGCGGAAACAGTGCCTGAGTACGTCACGTCTTCGGCAAGATTAGCACCGCGGTTAACGCCCGACAGGATCAAATCAGGTTTCAGATCGCCCATCACGACACCCAGCGCCATCATGACAGCATCGGTCGGTGTGCCGCTGACCGAAAAGCGGCGCTCGTCATGGCGACGGACGCGGACGGGGCGGGACAAGGTCAGCGAATGCCCCGCACCCGATTGCTCTTCGGCAGGTGCGACAATCCAGATATCGTCGCTCAGTGCCAGCGCGATCTTTTCGAGCGACTTGAGACCGGGCGCGTAAATGCCGTCGTCGTTGGTCAATAAAATGCGCATCACGGCTCCAGCTTTGTCAGGCCGCCCATATAAGGGAGCAAGGCATCGGGCACGATGACACTGCCGTCTTCCTGTTGATAGTTTTCGAGCACCGCAACGAGAGCTCGACCGACGGCAACGCCCGAACCGTTGAGCGTGTGGACGAATGTCGTGCCCTTTTCGCCAGCTACCCGGAACCGCGCGTTCATACGCCGCGCCTGAAAATCGCCGCAATTCGAACAGGACGATATTTCGCGATAGGCGGATTGCCCAGGCAGCCAGACTTCGAGGTCGTAGGTCTTGCGTGCGGTAAATCCCATGTCACCGGCG
This sequence comes from Sphingomonadaceae bacterium, assembly GCA_041740105.1. Taxonomy (GTDB): domain Bacteria; phylum Pseudomonadota; class Alphaproteobacteria; order Sphingomonadales; family Sphingomonadaceae; genus Sphingomonas_O. The sequence continues at coordinate 19,953 of JBGSMP010000270.1, read as the reverse complement.
CAGAGAAGCATGCGGCGATAGGGCAGCGCCAAACGCTCGAGAATTGTTTCTGCAGCGAGCGTCATGCGCTCATGTTCGGCTGCTGACGCGTCAGGGGTCGTGATCGAAACCAGTTCCACCTTATCGAACTGATGCTGGCGGATCAGACCGCGCGTATCGCGGCCCGCAGCGCCTGCTTCTGATCGGAAGCACGGGGTGAGCGCGGTAAAGCGCAGCGGCAATTCGCTCTCAGCAAGAATCTTTTCGCAAACGAGATTGGTCAGCGACACCTCGGCGGTCGGGATGAGCCACCGGCCATCGGTCGTCCGGAACAGATCATCTGCGAATTTGGGGAGTTGCCCGGTCCCGATAACGGCATCGTCGCGAACAAGCAGCGGCGGCGCAACTTCTTCATAGCCAAATTCGGTCGTGTGGATGTCGAGCATATATGCCCCGAGCGCGCGGGACAGCCGTGCAATACCGCGCCGCAGATAAGCAAAGCGTGCACCCGAAACGGCTTGCGCCGATTCAAAGTCGAGGCCGAGCGCGGGTGCGAAGTCGGGGTGTTCACGCGGGTTAAAGCCAAAAGCCGGGATCCGTCCGCGTTCGTGCTCGATGATATTATGCTCTTCGTCGGCGCCATCGGGCACATCATCGGCTGGAATATTGGGCAGCGCAGCGAGTCTGCTGATAAGCTCGGCATCCATTCCCGCCACAGTCTCTTCACCGAGGGGAATATCGTTTTTGAGCGACTCAAGTTCGGCAACCATTTCGGGCGGAATTGCAAGCCCTTTGGCCTTCAGCGTGCCAAATTCCTGCGACAGCGCCTTGCGCCGCGATTGGCCGACCTCAGTCTGCTGGATCGACAGACGCTTTTGCGCGTCGATTGTCAGAATATGTCCCGCCATCGGCGCAATGCCGCGTCGTGCCAGTCCTTTGTCGAACGCTTGCGGGTTTTCCCGAATGGCCTTTATATCGTGCATGCCTGCCGCCTATGACGATGGCCGTTGACCCCCGCAAGCCCCGCACTTATAGGCCCACTGCGCCAATCTGGCGGAGTAGCTCAGCTGGTTAGAGCACGGGAATCATAATCCTGGGGTCGGGGGTTCGAGTCCCTCCTCCGCTACCAAACCACCATTGGTTGGTAGCTTGTTGCGACAGCTGGGCGACAGCACCGCATGTCTCAAGATAAATTTATGCGCTGTGAAGCCATGTGTGCGGCGGTTCCGTAACTCGCGTCGAGCGAGGCGTTTTTGAACGGAACTTTGTAGTGATAATCATAGCCCGGCGGAACCTCGTCACTGAACGCAAGTTTGGCGCTTGAGGAGTAAGCGTGTTGCGTTCCGATAGATCAACTGCCGCGTTTGCGACGTTTGCGATCCACGCCGTGATCATTGCTGTGCTGATGATACCAATGGTAGCACCACCTCGCTCTGCGCCCCGAACACTCGCCATATTCGACATTTCAGTGTCGGCTGCGATGCCGAGTGCGAAGCCCCCACAGAATCCGCAGCCCGAGCCTGTTACCCCGAAATTGCCACAGCCCGTCATCGTTCCCCCGCCCGTTATTGAGCTCCCTACGCCAAATGAGACCTTGGTGGCGACGCTCGAGCAGACTGCATCGGTTTCCGCAGGTGGGGCGTGCGATCTTACCGAACCCGTTCAGGCTGCGTTGCGCGACAGCGAAGCCGTTGCCGCCAGTCTGCCGCAAATTCCGCAGACGCGACGGTCCGTTGCCAATGCCATTATGATCTGGAACGCGCAGTGGGTTGCGTTGCATGAAACGCTCGATCCAGCAGCCATGGCTGCGATCCGCGACACGGTGGCCGGAACGATCGCGGCAGCCTCGCCCGAATGTCGGCTCCAGCCTCAACGCGGGCCACGGCTCATCCTTCTGCCAGGTTTGAATGAAACCACCGTACTGGCGCTCGGCTCGGGGGTTTGGCGCTGGCAGGATCTACTCGATACGGCTCAGCCCAAGGCGAACGAGCAAGGTCCTCAGGATCCGTTCCGTTGGATCACCCTTTTGGCAGGTTTGGACCGTGCATCCATTGCTGTCCGATGAACGTAACTAAACGAGGCGTAGCGAAATTAAACGCCCCGGGGGGACACGAAATGAACCCGCAACCAGGAGAAATATAATGTCTTTGTTGAGTAAGTTAGCTTTGACCACCGCGACAGGCGTGCTGTGCCTCGGCATCGTGCCTGCTTCGGCGTCGAGCCACCGTGAAGGGCCGAATATCGCCAAGACGCCGAAAATCGACAACACTGATCTTTACATGTTCCGCAGCTATGAGCCCGGTCGCGAGGCGTTTGTCACGATCATCGCCAATTTCTATCCCGACCAGAGCCCCGGTAGCGGTCCGAATTATTTCGTCCTGGATCCCGACGCACTTTACGAAATTCACATCGACAGTGACGGCGATGCCGTTGAAAACCTTACTTACTCCTTCCGCTTTTCGAATATGCTGCGTAACAGCAACAACGGGATTACGCTGAACATCGGCGGCAAGGACATACCTATTCCGCTGCGCAACATCGGGGCCATCAATGCACCCGAAGACGCGAACCAGAATGAACTCGAAACCTATACGATCACACAGATCACGGGCGACCGGCGTAGCGGCACGCGTGCGTCGATTACGGGGCCCGCTGGCGCGACACTGACCAAACCCATCGACTATATCGGACGCAAGTCACTTCCCGACTATGCGGGATACGCCAACCGTTTTATTCACAACATCACAGTGCCAGGCTGTGGCGCAGGTCGCGCTTTCGTTGGGCAGCGCGCCGAAGCGTTCGCAATAAACCTTGGCGAAACGTTCGATCTGGTAAATTATGTGCCGATCGAAGGCGACAGCGCACCATTCGCCGCAGACGGCGGTGGCTTCCCAGGCGGTATCAAGCAGAGCCGAAACAACGATGATTTGATCGGCAAGAAAAACGTCACGTCGATCGCAATCGAACTCCCGATTTCCTGCCTGACAGGTTCGGGTAATGGAGTGATCGGCGCATGGTCGACGGCAAGCCTGCCACAAGCACGCCTTCTCGATCCGACGCCAACCTATCAGGCGCCGGTCATTCAGGGCGGTGCCTATGTTCAGGTGTCGCGTCTGGGGATGCCGCTGGTCAATGAACTCGTCATCGGGTTGAGCAAGAAGGATCTGTTCAATGCCGCCGAACCGCCAGGCGATGCCGCACTGGGTGATTTCGTAACCAATCCGACATTTCCGGCCATCCTGGATGCGCTGTTTCGAGGTCCGGTAAACGCGACGCTGGGCACGAGCTTTACCAATCTCGCACCGACTAATTTCCCACGCAACGATTTGGTTGCAACGTTCCTGACCGGGATCAAGACTCTTAACCAGCAATCGAAAGTGACACAGTCGGAAATGTTGCGGCTGAATACCGCGGTCGCGCCGACACCGCGTGCGACACAAAGCACGTTCGGCGTGGCGGGAGACGATCTTGCCGGCTTCCCGAATGGTCGGCGCCCCGGTGACGATGTGACGGATATCGTCCTGCGCGTTGCCATGGGTCGTTTGTGCCATCCGGTGCCGATCAACGGCGCGCCGACCGATCTTGGCCTTTGCACACCGGCCAATGCACCTGTGGGTACGGTTTCGTTCACCGACGGCGCTCCCGTTAGTGCCCGAGATTTGCAGAACGTGTTTCCGTATCTGAACACGCCGCTGCCGGGATCGCCCAAATCGGCACTGAACGCCGCTGCTACCTTGCCAGCACAGCCGTGATCGGGAGAAAGTAAATGCGTTATTCAACCAAGCTAAAGGCGGGAACAGCGATCGTGCTTCCGCTAGCAATGGCAGCGTGCAGTGATAGTTACGACACCCCGACTGCAAGCCCGCCAGCGTCGCCACCGCCGGCGGCCTCGATCCAGAGCCGGATCAGTTCAAGTTTTGCTTCGTTTTTCGACGCAAGCAATACAAGCGATCCGAGAGACCCGACAACCGTCGACGTTCCGGCAGTCAACCCGACTGCCGACCCGCTGGACAATTAAGGACCGGCTTAAGATAAAGTGGCGGCGGACATTCCGCCGCCACTTGTTTTGCACCATTACCTGGAGACGGCTTCGTGAGATCACTCGTTCCGGCGGCGGCACTGCTTGCCTTTGCAGCGCCAGCAAGCGCGCACGATATGTGGATTGCGGCGCCATCTTTTTCAGTTCGGGACGGCGAAACGCTGGCCGTATCGCTCCGGGTTGGCCACGCCGATGAAGAAGACCGGTGGAACGCGTCGTGGGATCGCATTCACTCGTTTCGCAGCTACGGTCCCGATGGTGTCGAAGACCAGCAGGCGATGCTGATTGTGCCCCCGCAAGCGGCTGGCCCAAATGCGACGGTCGCGCTGAAAAACGCCGGGACCCACATCGTTGCGCTCGAATCCTATCAGGCAACCAGCACTCTCGAATCTGGCGAATTCAATGGCTATCTCGAGACAGAGGGCCTCGACCTCGCAGCCAAAACACGCGCCGCTGCAGGTACAGCCGAAACACCCGGCATCGAAGTCTATTCAAGGCGCGCCAAAATGCTCGTGCAAGTCGGGGCGGCTCCCTCTGCCAATGTGTTGAAGCCTATCGGGCATACGCTCGAAATCGTGCCCGTTTTGAATCCGTATGGGCGCGGGGCTGACACAGCGTTGCCGGTCCGCGTGCTTTTTCAAGGACGACCGCTCGTCCGCGCGCAGGTTCGTGTGCTGCCGCTTGGCATCAAAAACGGCCCGGTGCAAAAATTGCGGACCGACGAACAGGGGCAAGCAAATTTCGTGGTCCCAAGCCGCGGAGGCTGGCTTGTCATGGTCGTGCATGCGCGCCCGACCACGGACAACCCCACTGCGGCGTTCGACACAGTGTTTGCCAGCCTGACATTTGGCTTCAAATAGGCGTTGCGCTCGGTTTGCGCCGCATTCATACGGCGCGGAAATCTTGCGCTGTCGGTAACGAATCTCGCGCAATTAGCGAAAGATCTGCATGACAAATCCGATATCAACAAGAATGCTCATCCTCGGGTCAGGCCCCGCTGGCCTGTCTGCAGCAATATACGCGGCCCGTGCGGGGCTGAACCCGATCGTCGTGCAAGGCATTCAGCCCGGTGGCCAGCTGACGATCACGACCGATGTCGAGAATTATCCGGGCTTTGCCGACGTGATCCAGGGGCCTTGGCTGATGGAGCAAATGACCAAGCAGGCCGAACACGTCGGCACGACGATGGTCTGGGACACGATCGTCAGCGTCGACCTCTCTGCCCGCCCGTTCACGGTGACCGGCGACGGCGGTACGATCTACAAATGCGAGACGCTCGTGATCGCAACAGGTGCGCAAGCGCGCTGGCTGGGCATTGAAAGCGAGACCCGACTTCAAGGCAAAGGCGTATCGGCCTGCGCCACCTGCGACGGATTCTTTTATCGCGGCAAGAAAGTCGTCGTGATCGGTGGCGGCAATACGGCCGTCGAAGAAGCGCTTTACATGACCAATCATTCGCCTGACGTCACCTTGATCCATCGCCGCGACCATTTACGTGCCGAAAAGATCCTGCAGGACAGGCTATTTGCCAATCCCAAAATCTCGGTTCTTTTCAACAAACGGGTGGAGACGTTCGTTGGCGGCGGCGAGCCCGAAGGGATGGTCGGCGTCGATCTTGTCGACACTGTCAACGGCGACAAATCGTTCGTCTCGGCCGATGGCGGCTTCGTCGCGATCGGCCATTCGCCAGCCACCGAGATTTTCAAAGGGAAGCTGCCGATGGACGACAGTGGCTATCTGCTTGTCGAAACCGGCTCGACGCGGACCTCAATTCCCGGTGTCTTTGCGGCCGGTGACGTCGCGGATAAAATTTATCGGCAAGCCGTCACGGCTGCGGGTCTGGGCTGCATGGCAGCACTTGATGCGGAGAAATTCCTGGGCGTCGCCGAATTCGGTGGCGGTTACTGACTGAGCGCTGTCACTAGCACTTCGACGAGGGCGTCAAAGTCGCCATCATTCGCAAAACTGTGCGATGAAGAAGGTATCGATACGAGCTCGATATCATCACGCGATCTGGCAATTTGAAACGCCGGTGATTGCCACGCATCGGCAAAGGCAATTCCGGTGTTATCGCCATCGGCAACAATCACTGTGGTCGGCAGCTTCGATTTGGCCAGGCGCACCGCGAATGACGCCGTCAGACTTTGAGCTTCCGCCTTTGGAGCCGCGATGCGAAGCAGGCCACGGATCGCAGCGCTCAGATCGAGCTTGCCCGTTATCAATGCAAGCCATGCTTTTGGATCTCGAATCCTCTGGATATAGCGCTTTTTGATTGCGGCGGGCGCAGGCAGCGCATCGACGCGTTCGACGATCCAAGGATTTGCCAACACCAGCGCGTCGACATCCGTGCCGTGAAGCACAAGCGCTGTTCCCGCATCGCAATTGCCGAAAGCGACAACGCGCCTCAGTCCCGGGCTGACAGTTCTGAACGCGACGGCTGCAGATGCAATGTCATCGGCGCTACCGGCGAAACCGGTATTTTCGCCCTCGCTGTCGCCGATGCCGCGGCGATCGAAGCGAAACACTGGATGGCCTTGCGCCGCGATCGCCTGCGCAAGACTGGCCATCCCGCGATGCGCGCCGATGCGAACTTCGTTGCCGCCGGAAACAATCAGTAATCCGGAGGCGAGTTCACCTTCGTCCAACGTGCCGAAAAGCGTTACGCTACCGAGTTCGAATTCTACGATGCGGCGCATGTTTTTACCCAAGTGGCAATATCGTCTGCGAGGCGGAAAGCGAATGCCGCGTCGTCAGTCGGCTCGGCTGCTCGCCAGAGTTTTGGACCGGGGACGTTGCTAATGTGCGCATCGCCAACGACTTTGGCATCGTAAAGCGCCAGATACGTTACGGGTGAAAGCAAATTACCGGCCAATCGGGTCGGTCGTGTGCGCGCTTGGCGCTCAAGGTCGGCAACCGATATATCGCCTGAGAACGCGGTTGCGCGTGCCAGATCACGAAGAAGGCGCTCCCCTGTTTCGGGTGCAAATTGCCAACGCTTTTTGATGTTGGAGTCGAACAGCGCACCGCCGCGGAACGAAACCGATCCCCATACGCCCTTCGAAAGCGCAACGACCGCATCGTTCCAGTCGTGAAAAACCGTATCGCAAAGCGCCGTTTCACTTTCGCCGGTGCCGGGCAGATCGGGTAGTATTGTTCCTATATCTCTTGATGCCAGATTGCGCATGACGGAAACCGTAACCCGTCGCATGCGGTTTGCCTCTTCAAACAGCGCCGGAAGGATAAGCAGCGTCACCGGCGATCCCGCTCCATGGCGCAACAGGTTTTCACAGCCGCCACGCCAGCGATAGATTTCGTTCATTTTGCCAATTTGCGCGCAGCGTAATCGGTCAGGCTGCCGAAAGTGGCGAGCAGATCGCCGTCGACATCTTCATCATCGATTATGATCCCCAGGCGATCCTCCATTTCGGTCAGCAACCCCGCCACTGCCATCGAATCCAGTTCGGGCAGAGCACCGAAAAGGGGGGTATCCGCGTTAAACGAATCTGCCCGCGATGCATCGATCGACAGGACATCGCGCAGAACCGCGCGCACGACATCGGATATAGCTTCGGCGTTGATCATCGCCGCGCGATTAGCGATTGCCCGAGCGACGGACAAGCACCCGTAGTGTTGCCTTTGCCGCACCCCATAACCCGGCGGCTCGGCGCGGGTTGAACAGCCGGACGGTGTACAGCAGTGTTCGCGTGTCCATCCAGTCAGCCTTATACCGGTCATCGCCCGTTCCGAAATCAATCAGCGCAACTTTGTCCGTGTCAATTACATGCTGAAACATTGCAGCGGACAGCACCGATCCTGGGCTCTGATCGCGCGCGCTTTCGAGATAGGCGAGCTTATGGATTACCGCGTGGCCATTCTCGACGGTCCACAATTGCGCTGCGGCGGGGTTCCCATCGATGCGGGCGATACCGAGCCTAAGGGCACCCGCCGCGCCTTCGGACATAGCCATGTCGCGCAGAAATTCGGGCGATCCCTCCTCGGTTTTCCAGCTGGCGGCGTAAATCGCTTCATAATCGGCCCATGCATTGCCATCGAAAGATGTGTAAATCTTCGTATCTATGCGGTGTTTTGCTGCCTTGCGCTTGACCGTGGCGCGCAGTTCGCCGGGGCGGGCTGCCCAATAATCGCCAAACGACATGCCGTCGGTTGAGACCGTCCATCGCACGGTTGTCTCATGACGAAAGCCAACCCACCGGGCACGATCGAATGCCTGCATCACCATGGATGTATCGTCGCCATTCATGGGTGACAGCGTTATCGTCGACAGCCGCTTTCCGAGCCGCCTTGCCGTCGCAACGAGAAGCGCAAACTTTGTTGCTCGGTCGGGCTGGCCCGAAAAGATCGGACGGAACGCCATCGTATACCAGCTCGTCAGCGATTGCGCGCGCCCGCCAGCTTCGGCTAGGAATAGCCAGCTGTTCGCTCCGTCGGCGCGCGCACGCGCAACGAGCGGTGTTCCCGTCGGCGCTGTCAGCCGCCATATCTGCTGAAACCATTCGATACGGTCAAATAACGAACTTTGCGATCCGCGATCAAGTTCACCGCGTGCGCTTGCGGCGGCATCATCGAGGTTACGAAATATTTCACCCTTTACCCACAAAGCGTTACGTCCCTCACTGGCCGCGCATATGCGGTTGACCTAAAGGAGCAAGGGTGACTTCGCCAGACCCGACGCCGCGCCCGATCGATCATCTGCTGCTCGATACAAACGCGCATGCCCCGGCTTTGGTTACCAAGTCGGTAACATTGACCTATGCCGAGGCAGAAAAGCGTGTCGGCGCGCTGGCTGCCGCTTTGCAGGCATTTGGCTTTACGAAAGGCGCGCGCGTCGCGACATGGCTGCCAAAAACGGTCGAGGCTTGTCTTATGCCACTGGCGGTTGCCCGTGCGGGTCTCGTGCATATTCCGATTAACCCGGTTTTGCGGCGTGCTCAGGTTGCGCACATTTTGGCCGACAGTGGCGCGTCTATGCTGATGACCAGCCGTGAGCGCGCATCGTCACTGACAGTGGGCGACTTACCGGATGACTGCATCATATGGTTTGAAGATGATGCGATGGCGGCAAGCAAACAGTCATTCGCGTGCCTGCCGTCCGCAGCCGACGCTGATGACCTTGCCGCAATCCTCTACACGTCGGGGTCCACCGGCCTTCCCAAAGGAGTGATGCTCAGCCATGCCAATCTGTGGTTGGGCGCCGTCAGCGTTGCTCATTTTCTCCGATTGCGCCCTGACGACCGCACCCTCGCAATCCTGCCGCTCGGGTTCGATTACGGCCAGAATCAGCTTTTTTCGACGTGGAAAGCTGGCGGTTGCGTGATCCCCTTCGATTATCTCGTGCCGCGCGAGGTCGTGAAAGCCGTGGTGCGTCACAAGGTAACCACGCTCGCCGCTGTACCACCGCTGTGGCTCCAGCTCGTCGAGGCGGATTGGCAAGACGATGGTGCGGCCATTCGGCGGGTTACAAACTCGGGCGGCGCCCTGACGCCCGCATTGATTGCGCGGATGCGAAGCACTTTTCCGCATGCAGACATTTATCCGATGTATGGCCTGACCGAAGCGTTCCGGTCCACCTATCTGGCGCCCGAACTGGTGGCTGCCCATCCGGCATCAATCGGCCGTGCGATTCCTTTTGCCGAGTTGTTCGTCGTCTCACCCGACGGCATCCCCGGCACCCAAGGCGAACTGGTCCAAGCCGGCCCGCTGGTCGCAAAAGGCTATTGGCGAGATCCTGACCGAACAGCCGCACGATTCCGGCCAGCGCCGAAGGACTCAATCCACGGCGGTATGGCCGTCTGGTCGGGCGATACCGTAAGGTGCGACGACGATGGCCTGCATTACTTCGTGGCGCGCGACGACGAGATGATCAAATCATCGGGCCACAGGATCAGTCCGCTGGAAATCGAAGACGCGGCGCTTGCCAGCGGCAGCGTTGTGGAAGCGGTGGCACAAGGCGTTGGCGATGCCCGCCTCGGTCAGGCCATAAGACTGGTTGTTCGCGGCGACGGCGATGAGGAAAAACTGCGCGCTTTTCTGAAAACTGAACTTCCCGGCCATATGCAGCCACGCACAATCGAGTGGCGCGATGCGATGCCGAAAAATGCCAATGGCAAGATCGATCGTGCTTTCTTGAAGGCAGAAATAGATCAATGAAACCGCACGGCACCATACCGCATTGGTTCGACCAGCACCGGCTGACCGCCGCTTGCGCCGCGGTGACCACAACACCCGCATTTGTCTACGATCTACAGATTGTGACCGATAAGATTGCGTCGTTACGCGCGGCATTGCCCGAAGGCGTCGCCATTCATTATGCGATGAAAGCCAACCCGCTGCCTGCAATGGTTGCCGCGATGGTGCCGCTCGTCGACGGGATCGATATTGCGTCGGCTGGAGAGCTCTCGGTCGCGCTGGCGGCTAAGGCGGACCACATTTCCTTTGCCGGTCCGGGCAAGTGCGACACGGAGCTCGAAGCTGCCATTGTCGCGAAGGTTACGATTAATCTGGAGTCCGCCAACGAAGCCGCACGCGCGCTCAGGATCGCCGATCGCTTGGGCGTCACGCCCAGATTGGCCATACGTGTCAATCCCGATTTCTCGCTGAAGGGATCGGGCATGAAAATGGGCGGCGGCGCAACCGCTTTCGGCGTCGATTCCGAGAACGCCGCTGCACTCGTCAAGTCGATCATAGCAAACGGCGCAGACTGGCGCGGCTTTCATATCTTTGCAGGTAGCCAGTCGCTGGACAGCGAAGCAATCATTGCGACGCAAGCAGCGACAATTGCACTGGCGGGGCAGTTGGCGGACCAATCCGACGCCACGCCACCGCTGGTCAATATCGGCGGCGGGTTTGGCATTCCTTATTTCGCCAACGAGCGGCCGGTTGACATTGCTATGATCGGCGCGCGGCTCGGCGATGCGATTGACAGTCGGCCTGCAGGCTTGCTGGGCAGTCGTTTCGCCGTTGAACTCGGTCGCTGGCTGGTCGGCGAATGCGGTGTCTACCTTACCCGCGTCATTGACCGAAAGACGAGCCGAGGCGAAGTTTTTCTGGTGACCGACGGGGGGTTGCACCATCAGCTTGCCGCGAGCGGAAACTTCGGCACGGTGGTTCGTCGCAATTACCCGATTGCAGTGGCCGATAAACGCAATGCCCCGGCGGCTGAAACCGTCAACGTGGTCGGCTGTTTGTGCACGCCACTCGACCGGCTGGGCGATCAAGTTTCACTACCCCGCGCTGATGTCGGCGACTTGATCGCAATCTTCATGGCCGGAGCTTATGGTGCATCGGCAAGCCCGTCGTCTTTTCTCGGCCATGGACCGGCCGAAGAAAATGTCATTGCAAGATAGCTAAACGCTATATTCACCTATTTCCCGGTAATTGTGCAAAATCTGCACGTTGGGAGGGACTTTACCTGACGTTTTGCAGAAAGTCAGGGGTTTGAGAAATGCGCAAGTCGTGGCGTTGGCTGGGGATCAATCTTGTCGCGGCCGCGCTTGTCGGGTGCGCAGGTGGCCCGCGCGGAGCAACCGAACTGCCGCCGGCTGCGTTCGTCGCTTCTGCTGATGTCCCGAGCGAGGAATATATCATCGGTCCGCTTGACCAGCTGACGATCTTTGTCTGGCGTAATCCCGAACTTGGCGCCAAGGTTCAAGTTCGCCCCGACGGCCGCATTACGACGCCGCTGATCGCCGATTTACCCGCTGTCGGCAAGACGCCGACGCAACTTGCTGCCGACATCACAACCGAACTCAAGCAGTATATCAACGCGCCGCGCGTCTCGGTCATTGTCGACAACTTTTCGGGCACATTCTCGCAGCAGGTCCGGATCGTGGGTGCGACCGAAAAGCCGGCGTCGCTTCCCTATCGCGCGAACATGACGTTGCTTGATGCGATGATTGCTGTCGGTGGCCTGTCCGAATTTGCCGCCGGAGACCGCGCCCGGCTGATCCGTGCCGACCGCGCTACCGGCAAACAGAAAGAATATGCACTGCGTTTGAACAAGCTTCTGAAACGCGGCGACTCTAGCGCGAATGTTCGGCTGGAACCCGGCGATGTCATCATCATCCCGTCGAGCATGTTTTGATGCACGGATTATACGACGACGCACTGATTGCCCTCCACAGTGTTTGGAAACGCCGATGGCTTGCGCTCGCGATCGGCTGGTTCGTTGCGCTGCTTGGTTGGCTCGTCATCAGCCTCATTCCGAACAAATATGAGTCGACCGCCAGACTTCTCGTCCAGGCGTCGACGCTTTTGCCCGACAAAGTCGGAATTACGGCATCGGATCGCCAGCAGGGTGTCGACGCTGTGCGGCAGACGCTCACTTCTGCCGGCAATCTCAAGAAGGTGGTTCGCGAAACGGACTTAGCGAAACAGGTAGCAAACGAGCGCGACGTCGCCGAACTGGCCCTTGTGCTGTCGAAGTCGGTGAAGGTCGTTGCCGAGCAGGACAATCTGTTCAAGATTTCGGCTGAATCAAGCAATTCCCGCCTGTCAAACGCCGAGAATGCCCAACTCGCCAGGCAGATCGTCCAAAAACTCATCGATCTGTTCGTCGATGGTAGCCTGACGGAAAGCCGGATCGAAACCGGCCAGACAATCGAGTTTTTGGACGCCCAACTCGATGCCCGCGCCAAGCAACTGGCAGAAGCAGAAACAAATCGTAGCGCTTTCGAGCAAAAATATCTCGCGCTGCTGCCGGGAGTGGGTTCGATCGCCGAGAGGATTTCAGCCGCGCGTGGCGAAATGGCGCGCATCGATGGCGAACTTGCCGCGGCGCAGGCCAGTCTTTCTGCCGTGAGAGGCCAAATGGCGTCGACTCCGGCGAATACCCGCACAGCCGGCGCCATGATCGGCGGCGCAGGCGTTGCTGTCGATCCAGGCGCTGGCATTCGGGCGCAGATTGCGCAGGGGCGTTCGCGCGGCTGGACAGATCAGCATCCCGATATGGTATCGCTGCGCGACGAATTGAGCCGGACGCCGACGGGCACGAGTGGCGGGTCGGCGGCGCGGCAAGGGCCTGCCGTCGTGACGTCGAACCCGATGTATGTGTCGCTGCGGTCGATGCTCGCCGAAAAGCAGGCTGTCGCCAGTTCGCTTTCAACGCGAAAAGCTCAAATTCAGGGACAGATCAATGCCGTTCTGGCGCAACAGGCATCGAATCCTGAAGTCTCAGCAGAACAGACGCGCCTGGAGCGCAATTATCAGGTCCTGAAAGTCCAATACGATAAATTACTGGCAGACCGCGATGACGTCCGCTTGCGTGGCGATGTCCAGTCGCAGACGGCATCGGCAAATTTCAGCGTCATCGATCCCCCCTCATTGCCCAAGTCGCCAGCCACGCCGAACCGGCCGTTGCTGCTGACGATCGTTTTGATTGCCGCTGCCGGTGGTGGGGTCGGCGCTGCATTCGCGCTAGGCCAGCTACAAGGCAGTTTTGCAACCCCGTCGCGTCTGGCAAAAGCATCGGGCTTGCCAGTGCTCGGGTCGATCCACGAAGTCCTGACGCAAGACCAGCAGACCGACAGGACTAACAAAATGAAGCTCTTTGCGGGCGGTACAGCAGCGCTTTTCGGGATCTACGCCCTGCTCATGACTGTCGAATTCGTTCAACGCAGCATGGTGGCGTGAGACCGTGACGATGAACCAGAAAGTCACAGCGACCTCTGGCTCGCTTATCGAGCGCGCCGCCGAGATCTATAACTTCAAAGCAGCGATCAAAGCGCCGGTTTTTCCGTCGGTTGCCGCGACGCTGTCGCCACCTGTCCAAACGGCACCGGTGTCCGCGTCGCACGAAGTTGATGCAAAGCGTGCCCATCGGGTGAGACCTGTCGTCAGTGTCGATCGCAATCGTCTGCGCGACAGCGGCTTCATCGTGCCCGGCGACGCGCCGGGTTCGCTTGCCGAAGAATTCCGCATCGTGAAGCGTCAACTGCTCCTCAACGCAAGTGGCGCGGCAACCGGAAAACCGCTTGCCCGGGGTCGCATGATCCTCGTTTGCTCGGCCCAACCCAATGACGGCAAGACATTTTGCGCGGTCAATCTGGCGCTCAGCCTTGCCTCCGAACGCGACACCGACGTGCTGCTTGTCGATGCCGATGTGGCAAAGCCCGAAATTCTTTCGACGCTCGGCATCGAAGGCGGACCCGGCCTGATGGACGCGCTGCAGGATCCGTCGATCGACGTCGAACAACTCATCATTACGACCGACGTTCCGAAACTTTCCGTTCTCGCGGCAGGGCGGCAGGCGAACAACGATACCGAAATGTTGGCATCGGCGCGCACGAAACAGTTGCTTGACGGGCTGGCGGGCAATCATCCGAGCCGCATCGTCATTTTTGATTCAGCGCCGGCGCTCGCCGCGTCGCCCGCATCGGTGCTCGCGCTCAATGTCGGCCAGGTCGTGATGGTCGTTCGCGCCGACCGCACCACCGAGTCAGAGCTTCGCGATGCGCTCGCGCTTGTCGACGGATGCCCCAATATTAGCCTTTTGCTCAATGGTTCGAGCTATTTTGGCGGCAACCACAGCTTCGGCTCTTATTACGGTCAAGGGGGGTGACCATGCGTCGTGTTTTCGTTCTGGCCGCAGCGGGCGTGTTGATCTTCGCTCCGCGTGCGTTTGCCCAGAAGCGCCAAGTGCAAATTGTGCCCTATCTCGAAGTGAGCCAGGCCTTCTTTGCCGACCTCAAAAATAGTGGCGAAGTCCTTACATATACCACGCTGACCAGCGGGACGGACGCGTCGGTGCGGACGCAGCGGACCGAAGTCCAGATCAACTATCGTTATGAGTATCGTTTCGGCTGGAACCGCAACCAAGGCGATCAACAAGTTCACAGCGGCATCGCGCGCGCGCGGCAGCTTTTGGTGCCAAATCTGCTCAGTCTGGAAGGCGGGGCGCTCGCGACACGCACTCGTTTGGACATTCGCGGGGCCGCGCCAAACACGCTGGTGGGCAATCCGGGTAACACGACACAAATCTATTCGGTCTATGCCGGACCATCGCTCGCGACCAACATTGGCGCGCTGCAGGTGGGCGCCAATTACCGCTTCGGCTACACCAAGGTCGAAAGTCGGACGCGGGGCGGACTGATCAGCGGGCAGCCTTTGCTCGACATATTCGATTCCTCGACCAGCCATGTCGCGACCGGAACGATCGGCATGGGAACCGGCTCGCTGCCGTTCGCATGGACTGTTTCGGGCGGCTACGAACGCGAAGATGCCCGCCAGCTCGACCAGCGCTTCGAAAGCAAGTTTGTTCGTGGCGACGTCACGATCCCGGTCACCGAAACCGTGGCGCTTGTCGGCGGTGTCGGTTACGAGGACATCGAAGCAAGCCAGCGTGATGCGTTGCGCGACATTGCCGGAGATCCGGTGCTCGATGCCGCAGGTCGCTTCCAGACGGATCCTGCGTCGCCGCGTCTGCTCTCGTTTGATCAAAGCGGCTTTATCTGGGACACCGGCGTTGTGTGGCGACCGAGCCGCCGCACCTCGGCGGAATTTCGTGTCGGTCACCGTTATGGGAGCATGACCTATGTCGGCAGTGTCTCGTATCAGATGAGCGAATCGCTCGCATTTCAGGCCGGGCTGTACGACGGCATTCAAACTTTTGGCCGCCAGCTCAACCAGAGTCTCGCCGCGCTACCCACGCAATTCACAGTCGCGCGCAATCCGTTCGGCAATCAGGTCGGCGGCTGCATCTATTCGGTCGCCGGTGGCGGTGGCTGCCTAGATTCGGCTCTCCAGTCCGTTGCCACGGGCACCTATCGCTCGCGCGGCATGAACGCCGTGCTCAGCTATCAACGCGGCCCGACGCGCGCGGGCTTTGGCGGCGGCTATGCGCAACGCAAATTCTTCGCACCGACCGGCGCGTTTTTCTCGACAAACGGCGTGCGGGACGAAAGCTACTACCTGCAGGCCTTCGTTGCGCGCCAGCTCGACGAGCTGTCCAGCGTCGACGCCAGTATCTATGCCAATCTGTTCGACAGCGGTATTCTGGGTGCACCCGATGTCGTCGGTACTGGAGCAACCGCTGCTTACTACCGCCGCCTCGGCAGTCGGTTTACGGGCACGGCAGCACTCGGGTTATATTCATCGCGCGTCGAAAATGTCGCATCGACCCTGACCGGGTCTGCGCTGCTTGGCGCGAAATACGCGTTCTAGGGGCAGCAAAAATGTATACCGACTATTATGGCCTTAGCGCCGCACCGTTCCAGATAACGCCCGATGCGCGCTTCTGGTTCGAAAGCGCGACGCACAAAAAGGCGATGGCCTATCTCGGCTATGGCCTCGCGCAGAACGAAGGCTTTATCACCATCACCGGTGACATCGGGGCCGGAAAGACGACACTTGTTGGCCATCTGATGGCGTCGATCGACCCCGCACGGCTTGGGGCGTTCCGGATCGTGTCCACGCAAGTCGGCGGCGACGACATGCTTCGATTGGCAGCGCAAGCCTTCGGGCTGTCGACAGAGGCGGTCGAGAAAGCGCAGCTCCTTTCGCGTATCGAGCGCTACCTGATCGACACCGCTCGCGGCGGTCGCCGGACTTTGCTCGTTGTCGACGAAGCCCAGAATTTGCCGACAGAAAGTCTCGAAGAGCTGCGAATGTTGTCGAATTACCAAGCGGACGGTCAGGCCCTTCTTCAGATTTTCCTGCTCGGCCAGCCCGAGTTCCGCGATCGGTTGAGCGCCGTGCCGTCACTCGAACAAATGCGGCAGCGGGTGATTGCGACGCATCACCTCGAGCCGATGCTGGCCGAAGAGATATTGCCCTATATCGAGCATCGCCTGAAGGTGTCAGGATGGACCGGCAATCCTACCTTCACGGCGGATGCAGCTACGGCGCTGCACGCCGCGAGCGGCGGGGTGCCGCGCAAGCTGAATACGCTGGCAACACGTGCGCTTCTGATGGGGTCGGTCGAAAATGCCAGCGTGATCGACGCCGCGCTTGTTGGCCGTATTATAAGCGACCTTGAAGCCGAAACAGCGACCTTAGCGCCGGTCGCACCGACATTTGGCCTGTCTCCCCTTGCCGATGAAGGCCGCGTTCTCGATCACGAAGCGCGCATCGCGATGCTCGAAACGCAGATCGAGGAACAGGAAGCCGCGCTTCGCCGCGTTTTGACGTTGCTGGTCGATTGGGTGGAGCGCGAGGAACACGGGCCGCGCGCGGCCGCTGCCTGACACTTCGACAATGCAAGGGCTACCCATTAGGAATGCGCGATGCTGAATGCGTTGTCCGTCGATATCGAAGACTGGTTTCAGGTCGGCGCGTTTGAAAAGACGATCCGCCGCGAAGACTGGGACGAGCTCGAATGCCGCGTCGAGACCAACACAGACGCCGTGCTCGATCTGTTCGCTGCAGCCGACGTCAAGGCAACCTTTTTCACGCTTGGATGGGTTGCCTCGCGCTACCCGTCATTGATGCGCCGCGTTGTTGACGCCGGGCATGAAGTGGCGAGCCATGGCTGGGATCATGTTCGTGTGTTCACCATGACGGCGGATCAATTTGCGCGCGATCTCGATCGGACGCGCAAGACGCTGGAAGACACGACCGGCGCTGCGATTACCGGCTATCGCGCGCCCAGTTTTTCGATCGACAAGCGCACGCCATGGGCACATCGGGTCCTTGCCGACGCCGGTTATCGTTATTCATCCAGCGTCGCGCCGGTCGTGCATGATCATTATGGCTGGTCCGAAGCACCGCGCTTTGCGTTTCGACCCGTTGACGGTTCTGACTTAATCGAACTGCCCGTGACGACGGCAAGGTTTGCGGGACGCACGCTCGCGGCAGGCGGTGGCGGGTTTTTCCGCCTGCTTCCCTATGCCTTTTCCCGCTGGGCTTTTGCGCAAGTGAACCGCGCCGGCCAGCCAGGGATCTTCTATTTCCACCCTTGGGAAATCGACTGCAATCAACCCCGTGTCGCCGATGCGCCGATCAAATCGAAGCTACGGCATTACACCAATCTCGACGTCATGGCGCCAAAGCTCAGGCGGATCATGGCTGAGTTCGAATGGGGCCGGGTCGATAGGGTGGCCAGACGCGCTGCGGCAACGCTGTGACGATCATCCGGCGCGCGGACCTGACGTCGCCTATCGATTGTGCAGAAATCGACGCGTTTCTGGAAGCGCAGCCGGATGCGACATCCTTCCACCGGCGTGCGTGGCTTCGGGCCGTTACGCGTGGCTGTGGCCACAAAGGGCATTATTTGGTTGCAGGAACGAGCGGCGTCACTGGTGTTTTGCCGCTGCATGAAATCCATTCGGCACTGTTCGGGCGGGCGCTTGTGTCGAACGGATTCGCCGTGGGTGGCGGGATACTGGCGGTCGATCAAGCATCGATCGAAGCGCTGGGGGCCGCCGCCTGGGCGCTTGCCATCGAAACCTCCTGTCCAACACTCGAACTTCGCGGTGGTGCCATACCCGCTGGATGGGCAACTGACACGACAACTTATGTCGGCTTCGCGCGCGACCTTGCCACAGACGAGGAGCGCGAGTTGCTAGCAATCCCGCGAAAGCAGCGCGCCGAAGTGCGCAAGTCGCTGGCTGGCTCGCTAACGGTCGACACTGGCGACACAGCGGCACACTACGCTGTCTATGCCGAAAGCGTCCGCAATCTCGGCACGCCGGTGTTTCCGCGCCGCCTGTTTTTGGCCGTTCTCGACGAATTCGGCCCTGACGCTGACGTTTTGACGGTCCGCGAAAACGGCGTGCCGCTGGCGAGCGTCCTCAGCCTGTATCATCGCGGCGTCGTAATGCCCTATTGGGGCGGCGGCACAGCAGCGGCGCGCGGCGCACGGGCCAATGACCTGATGTATTTTGCGCTGATGCGGCACGCCCGCGAACGCGGCTGCACGCGGTTCGATTTCGGTCGCTCGAAAGCCGGTACGGGTGCTGCGGCATTCAAGCACAATTGGGGATTTGAGGGGATTCCGCTCACTTATGCGAAGCGCGCCATTGGCAAGGCCCGCGAGATCAACCCGCTCGATCCGCGCTTCAGCCGTAAAGTAAAGCTCTGGCAGAAACTTCCCCTCGCTGTGGCCAACCGCTTGGGTCCGATCATTTCACGCGGCCTCGGCTGATGGGTGACATTGCATTTCTCGCGCACCGATTGCCGTATCCGCCCGACCGCGGCGACCGCATCCGGTCGTGGCATGTGCTGAACGCATTAGCCAAACTCGCCCCGGTCCATGTTTTTGCAATGATCGATCATGAAGCGGATCGCGCTTATGTCGTAGACGTTCAAAAAGTCGCGGCCAGCGTAACAGTCGTGCATCGTCAAAAGTCGAAAATGGCGGCGATAGGTGAGGCTTTGCTAACAGGGCGATCGGCGTCTGTGACGGCCTTCGTAAATGGCGAACTAATGGCGGCCGTCGCCTCAGCGTTGCCATCGTTGGACACGATCTATGCATTCTCCAGCCAGATGGCCGCTTACGTGCCCGACCGTTTCAATGGCCGTTTTGTCATGGATTTTGTCGATATGGATTCGGCCAAATTCAACATGATGGGACTCGCCGGGCGGCAGGAGGCAAAACGTTTGCTCAGTTGGGAGATCGCGACGGCCAAACGCGCTGACGTGTCGCTTTTCGTCAGCGAGGACGAAGCCGCATTATTCACCGACAAGACTGGACTGCCGGGCCAAGTGATGGGCAACGGCATCGATCTTGCGCATTTTGCTCCCGATAGTGTCAGGCCGGCGGACGCTCCCGCACCGCTCATCGTTTTTACCGGGCAAATGGATTACGCGCCGAATGTTGAGGCAGTTACCTCTTTTGCCAAGGACATGCTGCCGTCGATCGTAAAAGCAGTACCGGAAGCCGTGTTTGCCATTGTCGGTCGAGCCCCAACCAAAGCCGTGAATCGGCTTGCCGGTTCAAAAGTTATTGTCACGGGCGAAGTGCCCGACCCGCGCCGCTGGCT
>JBGSMP010000264.1:0-2876 GCA_041740105.1 Sphingomonadaceae bacterium | reverse complement strand
CCTGCGCGTCCGTGAGATCAACCGGCCCGCCGACCGGGTCGAAGCGGCTGCCCCGCCGATGATATGGGGGCTGGATATCAAGGCACGCGCGCGGAACCAGCTTGCCGTCACGGGCCTTGGCCTCGACAGCGAGTGGGAAGGGGCAATCAATCTGGGCGGCACGCTCGACGCGATGCGCATAACCGGGCGGCTCGATGTCGTGCGCGGCGGCTATGAATTTGCCGGGCGGCGCTTCGATCTCGATCGCGGGACGATCCGTTTCCAGGGTGCCTCGCCGCCCGATCCCGTTCTCGATATTCAGGCCAATGCGAATATCCAGTCGATCGCGGCCACGATCAAAGTTGTCGGCACGGCATCGAGACCCGAAATCACATTTGCCAGCGTGCCTGCGCTGCCACAGGATGAACTGCTGTCGCGGCTGCTGTTCGGGACCTCGATCACCAACCTGTCGGCGCCCGAAGCCTTGCAACTGGCCGCTGCGGTCACGTCGCTTCAGGGTGGCGGCGGCGGGCTCGATCCGATCAATGCCGTGCGCCGTGCCATCGGCCTCGATCGTCTGCGCATTGTCGCGGCGGACGCGACGACCGGCCAGAAAACTTCGGTCGCGGCGGGCAAATATATCACACGGCGCACCTATGTCGAAGTGATCAGCGACGGGCAGGGCTATTCGGCAACGCGCATCGAATTTCAGGTGACGCGCTGGCTGTCGCTGCTGTCGACGATCTCGACCATCGGGCGGCAAAGCGCGACGGTTCGCGTGTCGAAGGATTATTAAACCACCTTGCGCCCCACCCAGATCACGCGCCCGATCACGTCGACGCGCGCTGCGGGCACATCGGGCCAGCTCGGATAAGCGCCGTTATCGCTGCGGATGGTGAGACTCCGGCTTGCCGGATTGACCGCGAGGCGCTTGGCGTTCAGCGCATCATCGATGCGGATCACGTAAATGCCGTCGCGCAACCGGTCGCCCGAATCGCCGCGATCGACGAGAATATCGTCGCCGTCCGATAGCGTCGGCATCATCGAGTCACCTTCGACACGGATTGCCGACACCAGATCGGGCGTTGCCGTCAGCCGCCGCAGCCAGACCGCGTCGAAACCGAACCGCGCTTCGACGCGCTCACCATCGGGAAGCGCACCGGGACCCGCCGACGCGCCGACGCCGAGTTGCGGGATCGAGATCAGCCCGCTGCGTTTGCGGATGGCCGCTGCTGCCGGCATTTCGACAGGACCACCGAGCATCGCTTCGGGCACGCCATAATATCGCGCGAGCGTCCGCCGGTCTTCCTCGTCCAGCTTGCGCGGCACCCCGCGTTTGATGAATTGCTGCACATAAGCGGCGTTGCGCCCGAGCAGCCGCGACAGAGCGACACTGCTGTCACCGCGTTCGTTCATCAGTCGTTCGAGGGTATCGCGCGCGTCAACCATAAAAACGACATAGCAATAGGAAAACTCCTAGACAAGTAGGAAATTGCTCTTGAAATAGGAAAACTCCTAGTCAGCGAGTCGAAGGAACAGAGCGGTGCACTTGCGAAAGAGAATTGAAGCTTATTTGAAAGCGTCGGGGACCCCGGCAACGCGCTTTGGTCGTGAAGCGGTGCGCGATCCGCGGCTGGTCCACGATATGCGGTTGGGTCGTGAAATCGGCCCGCGCGTGGCAAAACGGATCGTCGCGTTCATCGAAGCGCGCGAACAATGACCCGCCCCGCACACCGCGCATTGATCGATGCGCTCACCGAGTATCTCGGCCCGCTCGACGATGTCACGGCAAAAACGCGCGACTGGGCGAGTGCGACATTCGTCGGGATGCAGCATGAGATCGCGTTCGTCTGCACGGCGGATGCCACGCGGATCGATGCGCTGCCCGATGTCGATTTGCCGATGGACGGGCATTTCGTGGCCGATCTCGTGCTGGTCTCGTCCGAGGCGCAGGGGCCGTATCATTATGTCGTGATCGAGGTTTTGACGGTTCGGGAATAGCCAACTTCGCCCGAGCCCCAGAAATCCGGATTTCTTGGACTAACTTTTGACTAACTTTTGGATGGTTCCGGCATCAGTTTCTTCAACAACCGCCGCACCGTGACGATCAGCGCAATCGATCCGATCGCAACGCTAACGGCGACAATTACGGCCAGCACCGGACTTGCGATCGCCGCGATCACAAGGCCGGTCGCGGTGACATCTTCGCCGGTCGACACGACCACATTGCTGAACGGTTCGGGGCTGGCGTTGACGACCGCGCGCGATCCCGCTTTTGCCGCATGACCCATCAGCGCCGCGCCGCCACCGAGCAGCAGGCTGACGACCTGCCAGGTCGGATCATTGGCATCGATGACGGCAAGCGCGAGCAACGCACCGCCGACGGGGCGGATTGCGGTGTGA
The DNA here is from genome assembly GCA_041740105.1 of Sphingomonadaceae bacterium. Lineage (GTDB taxonomy): Bacteria > Pseudomonadota > Alphaproteobacteria > Sphingomonadales > Sphingomonadaceae > Sphingomonas_O. The sequence goes on along the minus strand of JBGSMP010000264.1, from coordinate 494 downwards.
ACCGCGTCCCACAGCGAATCGACCCACGCCACTTTGTCCGCAAGAAATTCGGCGATGACGCCGACGCCAGCTGCGCCGATCACCCACGGACTGCTCAGCACTTGCAAGGCTTTCATATGCTCGGGGAGCGCGATCCAGCCGAATTGCATCGCAATGCCGGTGGCCAGCACGCACAGATAGACGCGCCAGCCCGACAGAAGGCTGAGGCTGGCGGCCGTCCCGATGAGGCTGATCAGGTCCATGAGTCTTACGCTGCCACGCCCTTTGCGCGCGCGCAACGTTACGGCTAGGCGTTGCTTATGGAAGATGTTTCAATCCCTGCAGCGACGCTGGTGCTTTTCCGCAAAGGCGAAGGCGCCGACGAGCATCTGTTCGTCGAGCGCGCCGGCACGATGGCGTTTGCGGCAGGGGCCATCGTGTTCCCCGGTGGCCGCGTCGATGCAGGCGACCGGCTGATCGCGTCGCATTTTCCCGATCTCGATCCCGACGATGCC
>JBGSMP010000261.1:0-2432 GCA_041740105.1 Sphingomonadaceae bacterium | reverse complement strand
CGGACCCGCTGGCGTCGCGCTGGCCGGGGCGGAAGGCCTGCCCGCCCACGCGCGTTCGATCGCGATTCGCCTAGGGGAAAATAAGTGAAGGGTCGCGCCAAATCCCGGTCCGCTGCGCGGCTTGCAGCCGTTCAAGCGCTCTATCAGCACGATATGGAAGCAACCCCGCAAGCAAAACTGCTGCATGAATTTCATCAGCATCGGCTTGGCGCGACCATCGGCGACGATGAATATGCCGAAGCCGAAGTCGATTTTTTCGACGATATCGTCAAAGGCGCATTGGCTCGGGCTGAAGAAATCGACGCGATCATCGTCGGCAAGCTTTCAGCAGGCTGGAGCCTCGACCGCCTCGACAAGCCGATGCGGGCAATTTTGCGCGCCGGAACCTACGAACTCCTCGCGCGCGCCGACGTCCCCGTAAAATCGATCATCAACGAATATGTCGACGTCGCCGATGCCTTTTACGACAAGCGCGAAAAGGGATTCGTCAACGGGTTGCTCGATGCCGTGGCAAAGGATGTGCGAGGTTAAACCGTTTCCAAAAACGCCCTGACCGTCGGTGCCAGATCCCCACGATCCAGCGCCAGCGCAATGTTGGCCATGATGAACCCCGCCTTGTCCCCGCAATCGTAGCGACGGCCATCGAATTTATAGGCGTGGAATGGCTGCGTCCCGATCATTTGCGCCATCGCATCGGTCAGCTGGATTTCATTGCCTGCGCCGCGGCCCTGCGTTTCCAGAACGCGCATGACTTCGGGTTGCAGGATGTAACGACCGGGGATCATCAGGTTCGATTTGGCCGTGCCCGGCGCGGGCTTTTCGACGAGGCCCAGCACTTCCACGAGCGCACCGTCGACCTTGCCGGGCGTGACGATGCCGTATTTGTCAGTCTGGTCATCGGCGACTTCATAGCCGCAGACGATGTTGCCGCCCACGCGGTCATACGCCTCGACCATCTGTTTCATGCAGCCGGGTTCGCCGACCATCAGTTCATCGGGCAGGAAGATCGCAAAGGGATCATCGCCAATGATATGCCGCGCGCACCAGATGGCGTGGCCGAGGCCAATCGGCTCCTGCTGGCGAACGTAGATGACTTCACCCGGCCGAAAACGCGTGCCCGCAATCGCATCGAGCGATTTGCCGCGATCGTGCATCGTGGTCTCGAGCTCGTAGGAAATATCGAAATGATCCTCGATCGCCGATTTGCCGCGACCGGTGACGAAAATCATCTGCTCGATTCCCGCCTCGCGCGCTTCGTCGACCGCATATTGGATCAGCGGCTTATCGACGACCGTGAGCATTTCCTTGGGCATCGCCTTGGTCGCGGGCAGAAACCGCGTGCCGAGCCCGCCGACCGGAAACACGGCCTTGCGCAATTTTTTCGCCGTCATCAGTCGCCCTTTTTCTTGCCCCGATTGGTGTAAAGCAACGCTGCTGCCAGTGCTGCCGAACCAATGCCCGTGGCAACCGCCCCTGCCACCCATTTGTTACGATTGGATTTTGCAGACTTGCGCGCCCGTGCTTCCTGCAGGGCTTCGGAAGCGGGCGAATCGTCTTCTTCAAGCAGATCGGTCATCGTCTCATTCCTAGCTTTGAACCTCTTGGCTCTCGGTTAACGGCGTCGCGCATTTGGAAACCTGCGCGATTGCTAACACGGCCTCGTCTAACGTCAAACGACGGACCGGAGTTCCCGGCGGGAATGCCGTCAGCAGACGCGAGGGCATTGCCGCCGACAGGATGACGAAATTGCCACGATCATCGGCACGACGGATCAGGCGGCCGAAACCCTGCGCCAGCCGCGCCCGGATCAGGCGATCATCATAAGCGGGCCCGCCGCCTGCTGCCCGCCGCGCGGCATGGAGGACGGTTGGTTTGGGCCACGGCACCCCTTCCATCACGACTGTCCGCAACGAACGGCCGGGGACATCGACACCGTCGCGCAGGGCGTCGGTGCCGAGCAGGCTGGCGCGCGGATCGTCGCGGAAAATGTCGACCAGTGTGCCGGTGTCGATCGGATCGACATGCTGCGCATACAGCGGCAGGCCGTCGCGCGCGAGTCTGTCTGCGATGCGCGCATGGACGGTCTTCAGGCGACGGATCGCCGTGAAAAGGCCCAGCGTCCCGCCACCCGATGCCGCAATCAGGCGCGCATAGGCATTGGCGAGTGCGCCGGCGTCGCCGCGCTTGACATCGGTCACGATCAGGACCTGCGCATTATTGGCATAGTCGAACGGGCTTGGCGCACTGAAATGGAGTGTCGGCGCCAGCAGATGAGTTGCGCCCGTGCGCGCTTCGGCGGCGCGCCAGTCCTCGCCGCCGCGCAATGTCGCCGAGGTCACGATGACGCCATGCGCGGGTTTCAGGACCGTTTCGGCAAATGGCTTGGTCGGATCGAGCCAGTGACGACGAAGCCCGACATCGAAATCGCGCGC
>JBGSMP010000189.1:0-6797 GCA_041740105.1 Sphingomonadaceae bacterium | reverse complement strand
CGGTGGACGAGCTTGGGCCGTCCCTTGCCCTCATAGGTCAGCGCATCGAGCAAGCGGTCGACATGATCGACAGTGCCGCTGCCGCCCTGCGTTGCCAGCCCCGGCGGCTTGTTCAGAACCAGCCCGGCATTGTCCTTGTAGATGACAAGGCTCTGCGCAAATGCCGTTTCGTCGTCGGTCAGGTTCGAAACGGCGCGTTTGGGCCGTTCGGATGCGACCTTTGCCATGCCGGGTTCGGCCGGGGGTACGCGGATTAGTTGGCCTGCAACAATGCGATCGCCAGGCGTCGCGCGCGCGCCATCGACGCGCAGTTGCCCGGTGCGAGCCCAGCGCGAGACGATATTGAAACTGGCGTCGGGCAAGTGCCGCTTGAACCAGCGGTCGAGGCGAATGCCGTCATCATCGGCGGCAACAGTAAACTGGCGGACGGCATCGGTCATTGCTCGTGCCCTAGCCTGAACGGTGCGGACTCGCCAGCCTAGTGCATCAGAGCGGCGCGATTGTCAGCGGCAAGCCGTCGCGCGGCTTCGGGATCGGCCACGCCTGCCATTTTGCTCCACTGCTTCCGGGCAGTTCGATCCGGTGCGTCCTGAGGATATGCCACATCAGGATCTTGGTCTGCATATAGGTAAAATGGAGACCCAGACACATGTGCGCACCGCCGCCGAACGGCACCCAGGCATATTTGTGCCGATCCTTCGACGCGTCGGGCGTGAAGCGCATCGGATCGAATTTGTCGGGTTCGGGCCAATGTTCGGCCATCCGGTGAACATGCGCAGGCTGGACGCCGACGAACGTGCCGATCGGGAAATCATAGCCACCGAACGAAAAGGCTTTCAGCGCGCGCCGTGGCAGCGACGGCACGGGCGCGATCAGCCTTAGCGTCTCCTTGAACGCCATTTCGGTGAGGGCAAGGTCGCTGAGCCGGTCATAGGGCAAATCCTCGTCATTGACACCCAGCCCGTCCATTTCGGCGCGCAGCTTGTCCTGCCAGTCGGGGTTCTGACCCAATAGCATGACCATCGATGTCGCCGATGACGTGATCGTGTCATGCGCGGCCATCATCAAGAAATTCATATGATCGACGATGGCTTCGTCGCTCAGATAGGTGCCGTCCTCGTTCGTGGTCCGGCAAATCTGGCTGAACATGTCATTGGCGTTGCCGGCACGCCGTTTGGGCACTTCCTTGCCGAAATAGTCGACCAGATATTTGCGGCCCGCCACACCGCGCGCCATCGGCGTGCCGGGGATGGGGACACGGATCGGCGTGACCGTTGCTTGCACCATGTCAACGAACGCCGTGTTGATCTTCGCCGCTTCAGGACCGAACGGGATGCCGAGGAAGGATGTCGCGGCCAGATCGAGCGTCAGTTCCTTGATCGCCGGATAGAATTTGACCGGCTTGCCAGCCCATTGTGCCACGCGCCCCTTGATCCCGGCGTTAAGCGCATCGGCATAGAGCCGCATCGGCTCGGGCTTGAACGCGACCGACAGCACGCGGCGGTCGGTGCGGTGCTTGTCGCCGTCGATCAGCATCAAACCGCCGGGGAAAAGCTGGTTAAGCAAAGGGCCCCAACCCTGTTCGGACGAGAAAATCTTGTCCTTGTCGAAAAGCACCAGTTCGTTGGCATCGGCCCCGAGCAACTGAATGAACCGCCCGCCGAAACTGTTGGTCCGGTAAATGTTGCCGAATTTCTTCGACATTCGTTGCGTAAACGCGTGCGGATCGGCCAACTGCTCGAGCGTCGTGCCGACAAGTGGCCAGCCATCGCGCCCCGGGATATGATCGACGTCCTGGCCCCGCGCTGGTGGCAGCCAATGGGGATTTGCTGGAAATGTGTCGGCGCGGGGCATGGGGCGGTCCTCTCGGTTCCGCGATACGTAAGCGCGTTTGGGTTTCAGTTAAAGACTAAGTCCGTAGCCATAACGGCCGCGCCCCCCGAACAGCGCTTGACGAACAGCGGCTTTCCGCGCCAGATAACTGTATTACTGAATCAAAACAGAGGCTTTTTATGACACGCGCACTCGCTCTCGCCTTGTGTTTCGTCGTTCCTGTTGCGGCCGCCCCTTCGATCGCTGTCGCAGCGCCCGCCAAGTCAAAAAAGGCCGCGACGCCGGCGGAGACCTTGCGCAAGCTTTTTGTCGACAGCGACGAAGCCTCGCTGAAGCGCAATCCACTGAACGCGCTGTTTCGTGGCGATTTGCGCTATGCCGACCGTCTCGGCGATTTCGATACCGAAGCGTCTTTCAATGCGGACCGCGCAGCTGGCGAGAGCGATCTGCGCAATTTGCGCGCGATCCCGCGCGACAAGCTGAGCGCGACCGACAAGATCGCTTACGACGTCTTTGAGGCACAGACCCTTGATGCGCTTAAAAAGCTCACGCCTGAAATCCTCGCACTTACGAAAGTGCGGCCGATCAACCATTTCTTCGGGTTCCACACTTTTTATCCGACGTTCGCCAGCGGCAAAGGCGCAGCGCCGTTTAAAACCGTGCTCGACTACGACAACAACCTGAAACGCCACAAAGAGTTCGTGGCCTATCTAGACCGGTCGATCGCGCGCTTCCGCGAAGGCATGGGCACAGGCGTCGTCGAAACCAAGCTGACGATCCGCAATGTTATCGAACAACTCGACGCCCAGCTGAAACAGGCACCCGAAGAGTCACCCTATTTTGCGCCGGCCAAGGCAATCCCCGACACGTTCAGCGCCGCCGACAAGGCACGCATTCCGGGCCAATACCGCGCGGCCATCGCCGATGGCATTTATCCTTCATACCGCCGCCTGCGCGCGTTTCTGAACGACGAATATCTTGCCGTGGCGCGCGAGGAAGTCGGTCTCAGCGCGATGAAAGGCGGGCCGGTCCTCTATCAGCAGCTGATCGAAAGCACGACGACGCTGAAAATGCAGCCCGACGAGATCCATAATCTCGGCCTATCCGAAGTGGCGCGCATCCGCACGGCCATGGAAGGCGTCAAAGCCGAAGTCGGGTTCAAAGGGACACTCGGTGAATTTTTCGAAAATCTCCGCACCGATCCGAAGCTGAAACCAGCTTCGCGCGAGGCATTGACGCAGGGCTATTACGACATCGGCAAACAAGTCGATGGCGTGATCAGTACCTATTTTTCGACGCTGCCGAAATCGAAGCTGGAAATTCGGCCCTATGAGCCGTTCCGCGAAAAATTCGAAGCCGGCGGCTCCTATGAACCGGGCACGCCCGACGGCACCACGCGGCCCGGCATTTTCTATTTCAATGCCTATGATCTGCCCTCGCGGACCACGCCTGGCATGACGACGCTTTACCTTCACGAAGGCGCGCCGGGCCATCATTTCCAGATCAGCCTTGCGCAGGAAAATGCCGATCTCCCGCCCTTCATGCGCTTTGGCGGCAACACGGCCTATGTTGAAGGATGGGCGCTTTATGCCGAAACACTCGGCTACGAGATGGGCTATTACAAGGATCCGTATCAGCGGATGGGAACGCTGTCCGATGAAATGCTCCGCGCGATGCGGCTTGTCGTCGATACCGGCCTGCATTCGAAGGGATGGGGCCGCGACAAATCGATCGAATACATGCTCGCCAACAGCGACATGGGCAAAACCGACGCGACGGCCGAAGTCGAGCGCTACATCGCGATCCCGACGCAAGCTTTGGCATATAAAATCGGATCACTTACCATCCAGCGGCTGCGCGCCGATGCGGAGAAACAGCTCGGCACAAAGTTCGACATCCGCAAGTTCCATGAACAAGTCTTGATGACCGGCGCACTGCCGCTGACTGTGCTTGAGAAGAAGATCGACGATTGGGTGAAGGGCGGGGGCGTTTAAGCGAGCGCCTCGCCGATCAACTTGCGCGTATTTGCGACCCCGTAAAGCGCAATGAAACTACCCATGCGCGGACCTTGGCTGGATCCGAGCAGCGTTTCGTACAGCGCCTGAAACCAGTCGCGCAGTTTCTCGAATCCGGCTTCGTTGCCGATGGCGTAGACAATGTCCTGTATCGCCACACCGTCGGCGTCGTCCGGCAAAGCGGCAAGTTCGCGGTCGAGCCGCTCGAGCGCGGCAACCTCGATGCCATCGGGCTTGCGCCGCTTAAGCGTCGGCGCAACATAATCGCGGTTATAGGCAATGGCGTGGCCGATCAGTGCGTCGAGTTCGGCCGATACATCGCCGTCGACGTAGTTGGCCAGATAGGCGCGCATCTGGTCAGCGGTCGCTTCACCGCCCAGCACGCCGGCAAGATTGAGCAGCAGCCCGAACGTCACCGGCGGCACATCCGGCGGCACGACACCGGCGTGGATATGATGCGCTGGATTGCCGAGCTTCTGCTCGACGGGTTGCGCTGCATAATTGCCGCGAAACTGAAAATATTCGTCGACCGCCCGCGGGATGACGCCGATATGCAGTGCCTTGGCCTTTTTCGGCTCGCGATAGGCGAAGAACGACAGGCTTTCCTGCGTCCCGTAATCGAGCCATTGTTCGAGCGTCAGGCCATTGCCTTTTGACTTCGAAATCTTCTGCCCCAACTCGTCGAGAAACATCTCGTAGACGAAGCCTTCGGGTGGAAGCCCGCCGAGGATGCGCGCGATCTTGCCCGATTGCTGGCCGCTGTCGATCAGATCCTTGCCATACATTTCATAATCGACGCCGAGCGCGACCCAGCGCATTGCCCAATCGACTTTCCATTGCAGCTTGGCGGCGCCGCCGAGCGCCGATTGCGTGACCACATCGCCACCATCATCGAACCGGATCAGGCCAACATCGGCATCGACGACTTCGACGGGGACTTGCAGGACAATCCCTGTCTTCGCGCTTATCGGCAGGATCGGCGAATACGTCGCGGCACGCTCCTTGCGCAGCGTCGGGATCATCACGCCCATGATTGCGTCATAATTGCGCAGGATGCCGCGCAATGCGTCGTCGAATACCCCGCTTTCATACTGCGACGACGACGAAATAAATTCATAGTCGAACCCGAAGCGGTCGAGGAAATCGCGCAGCATTGCATTGTTGTGCGCGGCGAAACTTTCGTATTTTTCAAACGGATCGGGAATACGCGAAAGCGGCTTGCCGAGATGTTCGGTCAGCATGGCGGCATTGGGCACATTGTCGGGCACTTTGCGCAAACCGTCCATATCGTCCGAAAATTCGATCAGCCGCGTCGGCGCATCCGAAAGGGTGCGGAATGCATTGCGCACCATCGTCGTGCGCAGAACTTCATTGAACGTGCCGATGTGCGGCAGACCCGACGGCCCGTAGCCGCATTCGAAAATCACCGGCGCGTCCGCTGACTTTCCGTCGGGATAACGCTTGAGCAGCTTGCGCGCCTCTTCGAACGGCCAGGCCTTGGATTCTAAAGCAGCGTTTCGAATATCGGACAATTGTTGCTCTTTCGTTCTAGCTGAGCCAAGTCAGCGCTGTGGCCGTTCTCTTGCCCTATCCCGCGCTCTACGCAAGCCATGGCGGCATCTGGATCGCTGATGATCGCGGCACGCGCGGGATCGGTCGGGGCGAAGCCATTGCAAAGGCAGGTGAAACGCCGGTTATTCTGCTCAATGCGCCGTTCGTCGGGCAACGGCTCGGCTATCCCGATCTGACCGGACTCGACCTTCTGGAGTTGTTCGCGTTCGTGCATCCCGCGCGCTTTGTCGTGCCGACCGTCAAGGGGCTCGCCGACGCCGTCGGTTTGACACCGCCTGCAGATGAGAGCCAGTCCGCTGCAGTGCTTCGCGACATCGCGGCAACGCTGGTCGGGCAGATGCAAGTGTCCGATTGGGCCACACGCGAAGGGGCATGGACATCGGCGCAGACACTGGCGCGGCTCCGCTGGCTGTGGGGCGATGTCGTCTGCGATGCGCTCGCCAAGCCGAAGGACAACGAGCGCTGGCTTTTTGCCAAGCTGCCTGAATGGGAGGAAAAGCCGCCGCGTCCCGCGCCGCGAACGATCACCGTCCCGCCCGAAAGCGCGCTTGAAAGGCTGGATGATTTGACAGGCGATGGCGCGGAGCGGCGCGAAGGCCAGCGCGCTTATGCAGCAGCAGCCACGCAAGCGTTCGAACCACGTGCGCGGCGCGACGAGCCGCATATGTTACTTGCCGAAGCAGGCACGGGCATTGGCAAGACGCTTGCATATCTCTCGCCGGCGTCGCTGTGGGCGGAGAAAGCGCACGGCACCGTCTGGATTTCCACCTATACGAAGGCGCTACAACGCCAGCTGGATGGCGAAACCCGCCGCCTGTTTCCCGATGCCGCCGAGCGCAAGGAAAAAGTCGTGATCCGCAAGGGCCGCGAGAATTATCTCTGTCTGCTCAACCTCGAAGATGCGCTGCAGGGCGGCTTTTCGGGCCGTGCCGCAATCCTTGCGCACCTTGTCGCGCGCTGGGCGTCGTTCAGTCGTGACGGCGATATGGTTGGCGGCGATATGCCGGGCTGGTTGCCAACGCTGTTCCGCCGCGCAGGCTCGACCGCGCTGACCGATCGTCGCGGCGAATGTGTTTATGCCGGATGCCCGCATTACCGTAAATGCTTCATCGAGCGCGCGGCGCGGGCGAGCGCCGAGGCTGATCTGGTCATCGCCAATCATGCGCTCGTCATGGTCAATGCAGCGCGGGGCCGCGAAGCCGCAAACCGTCCGACACGGATTGTATTCGACGAAGGGCATCACCTGTTCGACGCTGCCGACAGCATGTTTTCGGCGGCACTGACCGGGCAGGAGGCGATCGAAATCCGCCGCTGGATCATCGGCCCCGAAGGAACCGCGCGCGGGCGACGACGGGGGCTTGCCGCGCGGCTCGCCGA
>JBGSMP010000168.1:0-2510 GCA_041740105.1 Sphingomonadaceae bacterium | reverse complement strand
GCCGCCGCATCGTCGCGGCACGCGTGTCGAGATAGCGCACAGTCGTTGTCTGGCGCACCTCCATGTCGAGCACAGCCACGCGGAAACCCGCCGCGCACAGGGCAACGGCGGCGTGAACGGCCGTCGTCGACTTGCCCGTGCCGCCTTTTTCATTTGCAAAAACGATTTTGTGCATGTGCATCGCATTCATCACTATGTTGATCGGCCCCCGCCACTTGGTTAGCAATCCGTGCTCGCCAATCGGCGAATACCCAACCGCCATAAGGGAGGCACATTTTCGGTGCAAACAATCCGTGACATCGCTACCTTGCGAACGGCTCGTGCGTCGCTTGCCGGGACAGTGGCCGTCGTGCCGACGATGGGCGCGCTTCATGCGGGGCACATGAAACTGATCGAAACGGCGAAACAGCATGCCGATCATGTCATCGCCACGTTATTTGTAAATCCGACACAATTTGCCCCGAACGAAGACCTGTCGCGCTATCCCAGACGCGAGGCGGATGATGCTGCCATGCTTGCACAAGCCGGTGTCGCGATCCTGTGGGCGCCCGACGTCGTCACGATGTATCCGGATGGCTTTGCGACGACGATCTCGGTTGCAGGAGTCAGCGAAGGCTTATGCGGCGCTTCGCGGCCCGGACATTTCGACGGCGTTGCGACCGTGATCAACAAGCTGTTTGCACAGCTTCGACCCGATGTCGCGCTGTTCGGCGAAAAAGACTGGCAGCAACTGCAGGTCATTCGCCGGATGATTGCCGATCTTGATATGGCGATCACCATTATCGGCGTGCCGACCGAGCGCGAGGCCGATGGGTTGGCCCTCTCATCGCGCAATGCCTTTTTATCGCCAGCCGATCGCAAGGCAGCGGTTGCATTGCCGCACGCGTTGGCCGCCGCTGCATCGGCGCTGGCGAGTGGCGCAAACGAGAGCGCAACCTTGGATCGTGCCCGTGCCGACATCGCTGCCGCCGGGTTTACGATCGACTATGTCGAACGTCGCGGTGACCGCCTATTGGCCGCCGCGCGGATCGGTTCGACGCGTCTAATCGATAATTTCCCGATTTTGTCCCGCTAAACTTTCCCGCAATTCCGCCGTTCCTGATGATGTGCGAATTATGCTTTCGCGGCGTTAACCATTTGTTGAAACCATTTCGGCGACAGTTTCGGTTGACAAAGCATAGTGGGGGTTTGGGTTATGGCATCAAGTTTCAAAAGCGCAGCATTCCTGATCGAAAGCCGGATCAGCGACGCCGCATCGGGCGACGCCAATGCATGCTACGAATTGGGCATTGCCTATTCGAGCGGATCGGGCGGCATCGATGTCGATCTTATCCAGGCACATAAGTGGTTCAATCTTGCCGCCGTTTCAGGAGCCGAACGCGCACAGCAGTGCCGCGCCGAAGTCGCCGACGAAATGACAGCGCGTGAAATTGCCGAAGCACAGCGCCAGGCACGCGCCTGGCTCGGCGCCACACAAATGCGCCGCGCGGCCTAATCGCCCTTTTTGAACGGCGCCATTGCGCCCAGAAATTCGATCTGCCGTTCGACGGCGCGCCGTTCGCGGATCAGGAAATCGGAAATCGCCCGCCGGAAATTCGGATCGGGAATATAATGCGCTGACCAAGTCGGCACCGGCACATAGCCGCGCGCAAGCTTGTGCTCCCCCTGCGCGCCGGCTTCGACGGTTTTCAGGCCGCGTGCAATCGCGGCGTCGATCGCCTGATAATAGCATAGTTCGAAATGCAGGAACGGCACATCTTCGGTGCAGCCCCAGTAACGCCCGTAGAGCGTCTCGGAGCCGATGAAGTTCAGCGCGCCCGCGATCGGGATGCCGTCGCGCATCGCCAAAATGAGCAAAATCTTGTCGGGCATCGTCTGCCCGATTTCGGAGAAGAATTGCCGCGTCAGATAGGGCTGCCCCCATTTGCGCCGTCCGGTGTCCTGATAAAAACGCCAGAAAATACTCCAATGCGCTTCGGTAATATCGGCACCGCTGATGTGGGCGATCTCCAGCCCTTCGACCGCCGCAGCGCGCTCTTTGCGGATAGCTTTACGCTTGCGCGAGGCGAGCGCGCCCAGAAAATCATCGAAACATCCATAGCCATCGTTGGCCCAGTGAAACTGCGTTCCTTCGCGGATCAGCCAGTCGCCTTTCTCGAACAGCTCGACCTGCTCGGGCGCGACGAAATTCGCATGGACCGACGACAGCCCGTTTTGTGTCGCCAGCACTTCGGCCGCCGCAATCAACCCACGCGCCGCATCCGGATTCTGCGTGAGCACGCGCGGCCCCGGCACCGGACTGAACGGGACGGCAACCACCAGCTTGGGATAATAGCGTCCGCCTGCATTCTCGTAAGCGTCGGCCCAGCTGTGATCGAAAACATATTCGCCCTGACTATGGCTTTTTACATAAGCCGGCATGACCCCGAGCAGCGCGCCAGCGTCGCCGTCGATCGCCAACGGCACCGGCTGCCACCCTGCGCTGGTCGCCGCGCTGCCCGATGTTTCGA
>JBGSMP010000161.1:0-7244 GCA_041740105.1 Sphingomonadaceae bacterium | reverse complement strand
GGCGAGGATCGACGGCACTGCTTCGTCGGTTGCGCCGTCGATCAGGATGTGGCCTTTGGGCGATGCCACCAGCAGGACCGTGATGCCACAGGTGCCCACATAATAGGTGTTGCCATGAATGCGTGCGGGTGGCGCTGCGTCGCTCCAGCCATCGCGTCCGGCGCAGGCGGTTGCGAGCGTTTCGCCTTGGGCCCGCGCGTCACTCGCCGTTGCGATCCGTTGTTCGACCGGCGCGCAGCTCGCCAGTAGGATCGCCGCAGCGATTGCGGCCGTTTTAGCGAACATAGCTCGCGCCGTTCACATCGAGCACCGCGCCCGTCATCGATGGCGGCGCATTGAGCGCGGCAAAGGCAGCGATCTCCGCGACTTCTTCCGGGTCGGCAACTTTGCCGAGCGGAATATCGGCGAGCAGTTTATCGCCCCCCCGGCTGCTCAGATAATCCTCGGCCATGCCGGTCATCGTAAAGCCCGGGCAGATCGCAAAAGCGTAAATTCCCTGTGCGGCATAAGCGCGGGCAATGGTTTTGGTCATTGCCACCATACCCGCTTTCGACGCGGCGTAATGCCAGTGCGCCGGTGAATCGCCGCGGTGCGCCGCACGACTGGCGATATTGACGATGCGTCCGCCGCCGGCGCTCAGAAAATGCTGGACGGCAAAGCGGCAGAGCTCGGCGGACGCGGTCAGGTTGATCTGCATCGTGCGGTGCCACGCTGCCGTCCATTCGGTGTCGGGCAATTCGATCGGCGCGGCTTCGAACACCCCGGCATTGTTGATAAGGACGTCGATGCGCCCCTCGAACATGTCGAGTGCCTGATCCCACAGCTTTTTCGGCACCGCCGGGTCGCCCAGATCGAAGCGATTGCTGCCGATCGCCCAGACATTTACGTCTTCGCGGTCAAGCCGTTCGGCAATGGCCTTGCCGATCCCGCGCGTGCCGCCGGTCAAGAGGATATTGGTCATCACCGCGACCTAGCGGCTCACATGCGATGCGTCACCCCGACATTGATGGTGCCCAGCGCTTAGGCAACGCGCCTGACATAATCGCCGGCGGCATCCTGCAGGCTCGCCAGTTTGCGGTTCACGCTGTCGAAACCGCTTTCGAGGCTGTCGATTTCGGTCGCGACGTCTTCGGTATCGGCGCGGATCGCGGCGATCGTCGTCGACATCGTATCGGCAGCCAGCGCGGTTTCATCGACCGCGGCCGTAATCATCGTCACGGTCTGCGCCTGGATTTCCATGGCGGCGCGGATGCGGTGCGCGCTCGCCTGCACTTCGGAAACGGTGTCGCGGATCGAGCTGTTGGTTTCGACGGTCGATTTGGTGGCCGATTGGATCGCCGCGATTTTGGCAGCAATATCGTCGGTCGCGCGCGCGGTCTGGTTGGCCAGCGATTTCACTTCCTGGGCAACGACGGCAAAGCCGCGTCCGGCATCGCCTGCGCGGGCCGCTTCGATCGTCGCGTTCAGCGCCAGCAAATTGGTCTGCCCGGCCACGTCGCGGATGAGCCCAAGGATCGATTCAATCGATTTTGCCGTGTCGGACAATGCCTGCGAAACCTTCACGGCATCGCCCGCCTGCTGCGAGGCGCGCGTGGCGACATCAGCGGCAAGCTCGACTTCGGTGCGCGCGTCTTCGATGGCGCGGATCAGGCCCGCGGCAGTATGTGCTGCGTCGCGCATGGCTGTCGCTGATTGTTCGGCAGCGGCGGCAACTTCGGATGCTTTGCCGAGCATGCCGCGTGTCGCCAGTGACGCGCTACCCGCTTGATGCTGCAACTGCGTGCCAAGGTCGGAGGCCGCAACGACTTCGCCTGCAATCCGCTCGCGAAACAGGTCCGCGCGCGCTGCCCGCTCCTCGCTGGTCTGGCGCGCTTTCAGATGGCTGATAAACGTCGCCATGATATCGGCTTCCATAAGCGCGAGGCGCAGCACCGCATTCGACAGCCGGGCATAGCGTTCGGCATCGTCGCCGACTTTTGAATAGAGGATTGCCGTCGTGACGCGGTGCGTGGCGGCAAGCGATGCCAGCACCGTCGACAGCGGCACGCCCGCTGCTTCGGTCGAAAAGCCGTAATCGCTTGCCATATCAACCCATTTTTGGTGGCATGCCGCATTATATTTGGCTTCGGCGTAGCGTTCGGCGGTTTTGATCGCTGTCTCGAGATATTCACCGGTCAGGGGGCGGGCGACCGTCGCCGACGCATTGTAATGCACCCAAAAAGACTCGGCGATGGCGCGTTCGCTGCCCTTGATCATAGCCCACACGTCGCGGCAGTCGGCACCGAGCGTGCCGTCACGATCGAAATCGGCGAGCCGCGTATCAAGCGGAATGCTGATCTGATCGGCGCTTATCGAAAGTTTGGGAGGCTTGCTGTCGTGCCGCTCGGTCATTGCTTTGCTTGCCTTGTCGATGAAATCTGATGCGCTGCCCCCCTAGCATCGCACTGGTAAACAGACCGTTAGCCATTCACCGTCTGCCTTCTTTGTTGCATCGCGGCACGGCGCGGCTAAGAACGGCGCAACTGCACCGGGAACATCAAATGAGCGTGACACGCACGCGGCCAACGTCGCCGCATCTGACTGTTTACAAATGGGGCCCGCACATGCTGGTCTCGATTCTTCAGCGGATTATGGCGGTCGGCCTTGCGACGGTCGGCATCTTGGGATTTGTCTGGTGGCTCGTTGCGCTGGCCAGCGGCAAGGAAGCTTACGCAACCTTCCTCGACTGGGCGACATGGCCGCCGGCATTTGTCGTGCCCATCGGTCTGACGTTTGCGGTATTCCTCCACGGCGGCAATGGCGTCCGCCATTTCGTGCTCGATACCGGCGCTGGCTATGCGCTGAAAGGCAACCGGCGCGGCGCAACCGTCGTGATGGTGGGTGCGGGCGTTTTGACTGCCGTGATGTGGGCCTATATCTTCTTGAGGAGCCAGTGATGCGCGGCGGTTCTGAACTGGCACGCGTTCGTGGACTCGGCTCGGCAAAGGAAGGCGCGCACCACTGGTGGCGGCAGCGCGTGACCGCGTTCGGCAATCTGTTCCTGATCCTCTGGCTGATTTTTTCGCTGCTCCAGCTCCCCGATCTTGGCTTTGAAACGGTGCGCAGCTGGCTGCAGTCCCCGATTGTCGCGGTCCCGATGGTGCTGATCGTCATCAATACCTTCTGGCACATGAAAATGGGGCTTCAGGTCGTGATCGAGGATTATATACATGATTCAAGCCGTATTGTGGCGCTCGCCGCGCTGCATATATGGACATTCGGGGCCGGGGGCCTCGCGCTGTTTTCTATCCTGAAAGTAGCCCTCACAGGGACGCCCGCTTAATGTCCGACGCCTACAAGATTATCGACCATAGTTATGACGCCGTCGTTGTCGGCGCGGGCGGCTCGGGCCTCCGCGCTGTCATGGGGTCAGCCGAAGCGGGTCTCAAGACCGCCTGCATCACCAAAGTCTTCCCGACGCGCAGCCACACAGTCGCGGCACAGGGCGGGATCGCGGCAAGCCTTGGTAACAATTCCCCCGATCACTGGACGTGGCATATGTATGACACGGTCAAGGGCAGCGACTGGCTCGGCGATCAGGATGCGATCGAATATCTCGTCCGCGTGGCCCCGCAAGCGGTGTACGAACTCGAACATGCCGGCGTGCCGTTCAGCCGCACCGACGAAGGCAAAATCTATCAGCGTCCCTTCGGTGGCATGATGCAGAACATGGGCGCAGGCCCACCGGCACAGCGCACGTGCGCGGCTGCCGACCGCACCGGCCATGCGATGCTCCACGCGCTCTATCAGCAGAGCCTGAAGTACGACGCGGACTTCTACATCGAATATTTCGCGCTCGACCTCATCATGGAAGACGGGCCCGACGGCAAAGTCTGTCGCGGCGTCATCGCCATGTGTATGGAGGACGGCAGCATCCACCGTTTCCGTTCGCATGCTGTCGTGCTTGCGACCGGCGGCTACGGCAAATGCTGGTTCTCGGCGACATCAGCGCACACCTGCACCGGCGACGGCGGCGGCATGGTCCTGCGTGCCGGGCTACCGATGCAGGATATGGAATTCGTCCAGTTCCACCCGACCGGTATTTACGGCGCTGGCGTCCTCATCACCGAAGGCGCGCGCGGCGAAGGCGGCTACCTGACCAACTCGGAAGGTGAGCGCTTCATGGAGCGCTATGCGCCCTCGGCCAAAGACCTCGCCAGCCGCGACGTCGTTTCACGCAGCATGGCCGCCGAAATCCGCGAAGGCCGCGGCGTCGGCCCGCACAAGGATCATATCTACCTCCATCTCGATCATATCGACCCCGCTGTCCTTGCCGAACGGCTCCCCGGCATCACCGAGACCGGCAAGATCTTCGCCGGTGTCGATCTCACCCGCCAGCCGCTCCCCGTCACCCCGACGGTGCATTACAACATGGGCGGCATTCCCTGTAATTATCACGGCGAAGTCGTGACGCTGAAGGACGGCAATCCTGACAGCGTCGTGCCCGGCCTGTTCGCGATCGGTGAAGCGGCCTGCGTTTCGGTGCACGGTGCCAACCGCCTTGGCTCGAACAGCCTGATCGACCTCGTCGTCTTCGGCCGCGCGACCGGCAAGCGCCTTGCCGAAATCATCACGCCCGGCACGGCGCACAAGCCGCTGCCCAAGGGTTCGGAGGAAATGGCGCTCGGCCGCGTCGACAAGTTCCGCCACGCCGACGGTGCATCAAAAACCGCCGAAATCCGCCTTGAGATGCAGCGCACCATGCAGAAGCACGCCGCCGTCTTCCGCGACAACGACCTGCTCGACGAAGGCAAGACACTGATCGACAAAGTCGCCGCGCGCATTGCCGATGTGCAGGTGTCCGATCGCTCGCTGATCTGGAACACCGACCTGATCGAGACATTGGAGCTCGACAATATGCTCCCGCAAGCCGTCGTCACCATGCACAGCGCCAGCAATCGCCATGAGTCACGCGGCGCCCACATGCATGAATCATTCCCCGATCGCGACGACGCCGGCTGGATGAAGCACACGCTGGCCTGGCGCGAAGGCGCCCAAGTCGCCATCGATTACCGCCCGGTCCATGATTACACGCTCACCGACGAGATCGAGTATATTAAGCCGAAGGCGCGGGTTTATTAAACGATGGCTGTGCCGATTTTGGACTGTTGCTTTCTCGGAGTTGGTTGACGGGTAATTTGGCCTTGATACTTATGGCGCAACGGGGAGATTAGGTCATGTGGTCTGTGACGAGAGCATTGCTGGGCGCAGCGGCCTTTGCCGTTAGCGTGGTGCCAGCGGCTGCGGCAGTCATAACCGTCGACGTCGCTGGTGTTTTCGGCAGTAGCGCGCCATCGGGCCATCCGTTGCTTGCACCGGCAGGAACGCCCTTCTCGATCAACTTTACCTATAGCAGCGCGACGCCCGGCGTCGCTGACAGCAGCGGTGTGCTTTCACGCTATGGATTCGCGTCGGGTGCAACGGTCACGATCGGCGGCGTTTCGCGAACCGGCGGGTTTACGCTGGAAGCTATCAATTTGTCGGGGTCCGGCCTGTTTGTCGGCCTGTTCGATTTAGGTGCAGGATCGGGCGCGGGCGAAATTCGCGGCCTGACGCTGCTCAGCGACTTCGGACCTGGGATCAGCGCGGGTCAGATGCTCCCGTCCGATCCGGCATTTTTCTCGCGCACTGGCTTCAGCGCGCAGGTCTACGACACGCTGGCCAATCCAGCACCCGGCACCGACCCGACGGTTCGGATCAGCTATTCGGAGCCGCCCGTCTTGGCGTCGGCCACGGCGGTTCCTGAGTCATCAACATGGGCAATGATGATTTTGGGTTTTGGCTTGTCGGGCGGCATCATCAGAAAGGCGCGTTCAAAGACTAATGATGGGTTGCGCAAGGAAACAATCTGACAGATTGCCGTGAGCACTGCACATTCCGTCACCCCGGACTTGATCCGGGGTCCCGCGCCCTTCGTCACCGCCCGAAGAAAAAGCCAAACCCCGGCTCGGGGGCCGGGGCGTCGGGGCTGTGCAAAGCCTCGGTTCGCGACTAGGAGTCAACGCTTCAGCGCGGATTTATTGGGGGAGGCCGGGCGTCTTTACCGCAACATTCGGTACATTTGTCATCACGGCGCTGATCGTTGAACTGACGCCAGGACCCAATATGGCGTGGCTCATGGTTACGAGCGCGAATGAAGGCAAGCGTCCCGGATTTGCCGCTGTTGTCGGCATCGGTCTGGGGTTGGCAATCGTCGGCGCTGCATCGACCTTCGGTTTAGCGCAGCTTGCCGCCGCCAGCCCGATCGTTTTTGACATACTCGCTTATGCAGGTGTCACCTATCTCCTTTGGCTTGCCGCAACGGCGTGGCGCGATGCCAGTGTGCGCGACAAGGATATCGCCACCGGCGCGCGGCCCCTGTGGTCTTGGTTCCGCCACGGTCTTTCGCTGAACCTGCTAAATCCAAAGGCGATGGTATTTTTCGTTTCCGTTCTGCCGACGTTTGTCGTCGGCGGCGAATCGACGACATCTCAACTCGTCGTCCTGACCGCGACTTATGTGGCGATCGCAACGGGAATTCATGCTGGACTTGTGGCGGTTGCAGGGCATGCCCATAACTGGTTGGCGCAGGGCAGCCGCGCAGAATCGGCGGGGCGCGCAAGTGCTGTGATACTTGCGTGCACGGCGCTTTGGCTCCTGATTTCGCTCAAACAGCCCACCATGTAACCATTGTAATTTTCGGACCACCAATGACCATTTTCGACCAAGCCAAAGCCCGCGCTGACGAGATCGCCCCGGCGCCTGCCGATACGCCCATTGCCGCTGCCGCGACCGCATTCGGTTTCGGCCTGCTGGTGGTCTTCATTTACTTTGCGCTGACATGGCTCGGCGCGCCTTACTGGGCAGCATGGGCAGGGGCAGCGGCAGCTTATGCGGGAATTGCGTATGGCGATTGCCTGCTCGGCTGGAACCGGCACCGCGCCGAATATAAGGAAGCACTGGCCGAACTGAAATTGACCGCGCCGCCGCGCTCGATGCACTAAAAGCGCATACCCATTTCGCCGAGCAGTGCCGGAATGCGCTCTTTGAAAGGGAAAAACCCCTTCGTCGCGTGCGGCCAGAAGGCGCTGTCCCAGTCGCGACGGACGCGGACCAGCGACAGTCCCGCCGCGCTGATCGTCGGTTCGAGGGCAATCAAAGCATCCGCCACCGGGCCCACCGGCGCGCCCTGATCGACCTCCATGATCAGCACGCCGCCGATCCCG
>JBGSMP010000104.1:0-31989 GCA_041740105.1 Sphingomonadaceae bacterium | reverse complement strand
CGCCAGTCGTGCGGTGTCGGCGCGCGTCCAATGATCGCCCTGCGCGTCCATTGCCGCGTCGAGCAGGGCAAAGAGCGGCACGGTTGCCGACGACGGGGCGGGTGCGAGAAATACCCAGCTGCCCTCTTTGCGCCGCATGGCGAGACCAGCATCAACGAGAATTCGGATATGGCGCGAAACGCGCGGCTGGCTTTGCCCCAGAACCTGCGCAAGCTCACCGACCGAAAGCTCCATCGCCCGCAACAGGGCCACGATGCGAAGCCGGGTCGGATCGGCAAGCGCCCTGAACATGTCGATTACCGGAACCATGGAAAAGGCATATAAAGATTTCTTTATATGTGGTCAACTGCCGCTGAAAGTAGATATATTGCCAACCGCTGCCCGACCCTATAATCCGCGCGTCGGTCGGTACGATCAAGGATTGACCGCTATTTCTTTCAGGAGGGTTAAGCCAATGAAGAAGACATTCGCACTCGTCACGATCGCCGCAGCGACCCTGGGTCTTGCCGCATGCAGCCCGAAAGCCGCGAACGAAACCGCCGAAGCCGGCGATGCCGTTGCATCCGACGTGAACGCAACAGCCGCTGAAGCCGTCGATACTGTCGATGCCGCGACCGAAAACGCAATGGGCGCGATCGAGAATACAGCCGATGCGGCGGGCGAGAAGATGGAAAGCGCAGCTGACAAGATGAAGGCCGCCACCGGCGAAGCCATGACCGACACCGGTAACGCCATGAAGGCAGCTGGCGACGACATGAAGAAATAAGCCTCGCAGGCTTGAACAAGGGGCTGCCGGAAACGGCGGCCCCTTTTTTTATGCGCGTCGCGCCCGCATAAGGATGCGATGCGCTATTTGATTTTGGCATTGATGCTGTCGGCTTGCGGCGCGCCTGGTGCCGATAATGTCAGCGACGTCACCCGCAACGAAGCGGACGCGCTGAACGACGCCGCCGAAATGCTGGATGCGAATGCGGTGGTGCCGGTGGTGGTAGAGAATGGGGCGGATGGGCGATAGGTTGGTGGAGGGGCGACGGTTCTTTGGGGCGAGCTGACTGTCGGGCCTTGAGCAACTGGGTTTAAAGGCAGACCTGAAATTGTTGTGTTAGCCCAGCAGGCAAAAACCGTCGCTGCTCCAGCGCTGACTTCCCACACCATGATGGACAATGAACAGGTCGTCCGGATCGTATCGTGCCTTTGTCGCATCCAAGCGATCGGCATGATGGCCCCAATAAGCTGATCGCCAGTTCACCAAATCGAAGTCGCTTTGAGGTAGGTAACTGCCGGAATTGGGGGCCGCCCGCCGAAGCTCAATCATGGCTAGGTGAATGTTCTCAAGATCGCTGCGGGCCGCGTTCAGATCAGGCTGCGTGCGGTAGGCTGAAGGACCGTCCATCGCAATAATCGCGAGCGCGAACGAATTGAGCACAGTGGGGTTGATCGCCGTGTTGCGCGTTGCCTGAATGGCCTCAGGCGGTGCCCCGGCAAGGCCTTTGTTGAAGTGGAACGTGGTCGTCCAATAACGACTTGCCGCAAACCATGCGTCAACTAGCCGCCTGCGTTGTCCGCTGTATAGAAGCGATGCTGGAAGCCATGACGATTCATAGCCATGCCAGAACGTGCCGACCTCTCCGGTCGAACCCGCCCACCACCATTGCCGCTTGGGAACGCCCGGTCGCTCATCCCATGCGATCGCGCCTGGCACAGTGTCTTGGAGGTATCTTCCATCCCAGAATCGGTTGGCCGGCAGGGCCAAGATCTGCATTGGGCTGTCGATACGATAGTCGCCGGGATGCGCGACGACGAAGTCGGTCAGGTCGCGCCACGCCTCGAGCGCTACGGCCTCGTTCAGACCTTGGAAAACCATGGCAACATCGAGCCGATTGTTCGATCGAGCGCTGACCTGTTCGCCCCAATGAGGATTGAACAGCTTTTCGGCATAGAGCGTGACAAAACGCACGAGGAGTTCGCGATAGGCGAGGTCTGAGGCTGCCGTCACCTGCCAGTTTACCGCACCGAAAGTAGTCGGCAGCGGGTGCGTTTTTAGGGTGAGCCGTGTGACCACGCCCCATGTTCCGCCGCCCCCGCCTTTCAGCGCCCAAAAAAGGTCAGGATCGCGATTTGCATTGACGGTGCGAATGCGGCCATCGGCCGTTACGATTTCGGCTTCAATCAAGCCTGCAGCCGCAGTACCAAAGGCTTTTGAGAAACTGCCGAAGCCGCCACATTGGACTAGACCCGCGACGCCGACAGTCGTGCAGCCACCTCCTTGAACGTAACGATTGCCTTTGGTCGTGACCGCATCATAAACGTCGCGCCAAATGCAACCGGCGCCGACTGACACTGCCGGAACTGCTGGTTCATCGCTCCCTTTCGGCACAAATGCATCGTGCAGCTCGATCGCCTCAAGATCGCGGGTCCATATCAGCAATGAGTCGGGTGCGCTCGATCCACCGTGGTAGCTATGGCCCCCACCTTTGACGACAAGGCGCAAACGATGCCGGCTGACAAAGCGCACCGCTGCTCGGACGTCCCCGGCATCTCGGGCACGGACTGCATATTCACTGGGCTGTGAACGCCAGCCGTCGACCCGTCCCGATGATTGCGAAAGTCCTGCCTGATCACGCAGATAGAAGGGGTTTTGCAGGAGCGCGACGACGTCCGTATTGCGCAAATCCGGGAGCGTTACCTTGATGAGTCGTTCTTCGACGGCACGACGAAGGGTGTCCCAGGCAGCCGTATTCGGCCAAGCGGAATCCGTTGGACGAATGCGCGCCACCGGTTTTGATTGAGCAAACGACGCCTTGGGCAGCGCCAATCCGGCGCTCAGCCCAACCAAAACTTCCCGGCGATGAATCATAATCGCAATCGTCCGCTGCTGCCGAATACCAGAAAATGCTCATTCACTAGCCTTATTTGGAAGGCAACTAACGAGCAAGAAAATCCAATGTTCAGACGACTGCTTAGTTGTCGTCCCCGGCCAGGCCACCCGGCGTCGCCCCGCACTTGATGCGGGGTTTGGCTTTTCTTCGACGCTTTTACGGCAGGTGAGCCAAGCCCCGTGTCGGGCACGGGGCGAAGGGTTTTCGGATGGCGATCAATAAAAAGGGCCGGAGGATTGCGCCTCCGGCCCTTTTTTTTGATGGTGAGCGAGCGACGGCAAAGCCGCCGCTTTCGTCGGTCGAGATGGCGACGGTTGTCGCCACCCGCCGTCCGTTCTGATTCCGTGGTCGGGGTAGCCTTTCGGCTACCCCGTGCCCGAAATCAGAAGTCCATGCCGCCCATGCCGCCCATGCCGCCGCCGCCCATGCCGCCGCCCATTGCGGGCTTGTCGTCGGGGGCTTCGGAGACTGCCGCTTCGGTCGTGATCAGCAATCCTGCAACGCTGGCCGCATCCTGAAGCGCAGTGCGCACGACCTTGGTCGGGTCGATCACGCCTGCCGTGACGAGGTTTTCATACACATCGGTCGATGCGTTGAAGCCCATCGTTTCGTCGCCTTCGCGGAGCAGATTGCCCGCGACGACAGCGCCGTCGACGCCTGCGTTCTGCGCGATCTGGCGCAGCGGCGTCTGGATCGCCTTGCGGACGATGTCGATGCCGCGCGTCTGGTCGTCATTGAGGCCCTTCATGCCTTCCAAAGCCTTGGTCGCATAAAGCAACGCCGTACCACCACCGGGGACGATGCCTTCTTCGACAGCGGCACGGGTTGCGTGCAGCGCATCGTCGACGCGGTCCTTGCGTTCCTTGACTTCGACTTCCGAGGCACCACCGACCTTGATGACCGCAACGCCGCCGGCAAGCTTGGCAAGACGCTCCTGGAGCTTTTCCTTGTCATAGTCGCTGGTGGTGTTTTCGATCTGCTGGCGGATCGCTTCGACGCGGCCCTTGATCGCATCGGCTTCACCCAGACCGTCGATGATCGTGGTGTTGTCCTTGTCGATCGTGACGCGCTTGGCCGAGCCGAGCATGTCGAGCGTGACGGTTTCGAGCTTGATGCCGAGGTCTTCGGAAATCATTTCGCCCTTGGTCAGGATCGCAATGTCTTCGAGCATCGCCTTGCGACGATCGCCGAAGCCTGGTGCCTTGACGGCTGCGACCTTGAGGCCACCGCGCAGCTTGTTGACCACGAGGGTCGCAAGCGCTTCGCCTTCGATATCTTCGGCAATGATCAGGAGCGGACGACCCGACTGGACGACAGCTTCCAGAATCGGGAGCATCGCCTGAAGGTTCGACAGCTTCTTTTCGTGGATCAGGATGTAGGGATCCTGAAGCTCGACCGTCATCTTTTCGGGGTTGGTGATGAAGTAGGGCGACAGGTAACCGCGGTCGAACTGCATGCCTTCGACGACATCGAGTTCGAAATCGAGGCCCTTGGCTTCCTCAACCGTTATCACGCCTTCCTTGCCG
The DNA here is from genome assembly GCA_041740105.1 of Sphingomonadaceae bacterium. Taxonomy (GTDB): domain Bacteria; phylum Pseudomonadota; class Alphaproteobacteria; order Sphingomonadales; family Sphingomonadaceae; genus Sphingomonas_O. Next base: position 27,584 of record JBGSMP010000104.1, on the reverse strand, counting down.
ACCTTTTCCATCGCTTCGGCAATCTTTTCGCCGACGATGGTGTCGCCGTTGGCCGAAATGATGCCGACCTGCGCGATTTCCGCGGTGCCCGAAACAGGCTTCGAACGGGCGACGAGATCTTCGACGACCTTGATGACGGCGAGGTCGATGCCGCGCTTCAGGTCCATCGGGTTCATGCCGGCCGCAACCGATTTCATGCCTTCGCGGACGATCGCCTGCGCCAATACGGTCGCGGTCGTCGTGCCGTCACCGGCCATGTCGTTGGTTTTGGAGGCGACTTCACGAAGCATCTGTGCGCCCATGTTTTCGAACTTGTCCTTCAGTTCGATTTCCTTGGCGACAGTAACACCGTCCTTGGTGATGCGTGGCGCACCGAACGACTTGTCGATGACAACGTTGCGGCCCTTTGGCCCCAGCGTGACTTTGACCGCGTCGGCGAGAATGTCGACACCGCGCAGAATGCGTTCACGGGCGTCGCGGCTGAATTTTACGTCTTTGGCTGCCATGATGGCTTACCCTTTCGTGTTTGAGCAAAAGTTACAAAGGTTACACTATGGAGGTGGTCAGGAAACGATCCCGAGCACGCTGGCGTCAGCCAACGATCCCCAAAATGTCGCTTTCCTTCATGATCAGCAGGTCTTCACCGTCGAGCTTGACTTCGGTGCCTGACCATTTGCCGAACAGGATCTTGTCGCCGGCTTTGACGTCGAGCGGCGTGATCGTGAGACCGTCGTCGGAGCGGATTCCGGTGCCGACGGAGACGACTTCGCCTTCCTGCGGCTTTTCCTTGGCAGTGTCGGGGATAATGATGCCGCCAGCTGTTTTTTCTTCAGCTTCAACGCGGCGAACGAGCACGCGGTCGTGCAGGGGTCGAAATGCCATTTGCTTTCCCTTTTTGTTGGGCTCCGGTATGGAGCGGAACATGCCTTGGCACTCACGCGGGGCGAGTGCCAACAAGGTCCAAGTGGGGGCGCTTGATGGCGGGGTCAAGCTGGCAGCGAACATTTTTTGACATGGCTGGTGCTTGACCGCACGCCTGCCTTGAAAGAAACGTACGAAGCATCCGGGGAGCGGCTGGCAGTGATCAAACAACGCTACACGATGCTGACACGCATTCCGCTGTTTCAGGGAACGGATGGCTTTTACACCGACGATCTTTGGGAAAAGGATCTGTCGGCGCACCTGCGCTATATTTCCGACTTCCGTATTGCCTGTCCGGTGGTGCCGATCAGTGCTGCGCCGGGGCCGGTGAAACAGGTTGCCGGTCTGCGCGACGAGAAGGTTACGCCGCTCAGGATCGATAGCGGCTGGGGTTCGGTTGCGGCGAATGTCGTGCCGAATTTCCTTGCGGTCCGCCGTGCCATGCGCGGCAGCGCGATCGTGCATACGAGTTGTGCGGGCTGGGCATTCCCGCTTGCCTATTACGCATGGCTGCTGCGGCCATTCATGCGCTTCAAATGGGTCAATGTCGTCGAATCGTCGTTCTGGGTGAAGCCCGCGGCAGGACCGGTCACGCTGCGTCAGCGGATCGAGCATCGGGTCCATGAGTTTATGGTCAAGCGCTGCGTTCGCGCCGCCGACGCGCGGATTTTCACGCAGGACGGCTATCGCGCGGCCTATCTCGGCTCGCATGATCGCGCGATGGTCAATACAGCGGTGTGGATCGACGACGAAAGTTTTCGGGAAGCGGCCGACGTCTCGATGCCCGAGACCGTGCGGCTCATTTTTCCGGCGCGGTTACAGCCCGAAAAGGGTGTTGAGACAGTGCTCGCGGCCGTCGAGCGATGGGATGCGCGCTACGGCGGCGAAGCGGGACCACCGGTTGACCTTGATATCATCGGTGAAGGGTCGATGGCCGGGCAATGCCGTGCCTTTGTCGCCGCGCGCGATGCGGACGCGCGATTGCGGATGCGGTTTCTCGATCAGGTGCCTTACGGTCCGCCGTTCTTCGATCTGCTCCGCGGCTATTCGGCAGCGATCGTTGCGAACCGGCAGGCTGAACAGGCGCGGATCGTTTTCGATGTGATGGCGCAGGGGTTGCCGGTGCTGGCAAGCGATACGTCGGGCAATCGCGCGGTTGTTAGCGATGGTGAGACCGGTGTAATCTTCCCGGTCGACAATGCTGATGCGCTCGCCGCACTCATCGAGCGCGCGTCGCGTAATCCGGCGTGGCTGCACGATCTGGGCGGCAAGGCGCTGAAAGCCGCGAGGGGGTTCAGCCATTCGGCAATGCACCGCGACCGCGAGGCGTTTTTGCGCGCGGCGTTGCAGCTTGACGAAACTGTTCTTGTCTCGCCCCCCCGAACGGCCTAGCCGCTTAATGCTGGTTAGAGGCACGGAAGATGGGTCGGCGTAAGGCAGTTGTTATCGGGTCGGGCATTGGCGGCATTGCGTGCGCCATGCGGTTGCAGAGTTTGGGTTTCGAAACGCAGATCGTCGAAAAACTCGATGCGCCGGGCGGTCGCGCTTATGTGCGCCGCGCCGAGGGATTTACCTTCGACATGGGGCCAACGGTCCTTACGGTCCCGCATTTCATCGAGGAGCTGTTCTCGCTCGAGCAGGATTGCGCGATGCTCGGCGAGGCAGATTTTCCGCCGCACATATTGGACGAAAGCAAGCGCATTACCTCAGGCGTCAGCGGCGGCCCGAACACCTCGAAATATGTCAAGATCGTCCCGATCCTGCCGTTTTATCGCATCTATTTCGATGACATGACTTACTTTGATTATGATGCCGATCCGGTGCGGGTGCGCGAACAGATTGCCAAGCTCGCGCCCGAAGACCTCGAAGGATATGAACGGTTCCACGAGGCTGCGCGGGCGATTTTCCAGCGCGGATTTTTGCAGCTCGGCTATACCTATTTCGGCGGTGTCGGGCAGATGTTCGGCGTGTTGCCCGATCTGGTCAGGCTCAACGCGATCCGCCCGCTGTTCTCGCTGATCAAGAAATATTTCAAGAGCGACAAGATGCGGCAGGTGTTCAGCTTCGAGCCGCTGCTCGTCGGCGGCAATCCGCTGAAAGTGCCCGCGATTTATGCGATGATCCATTTCGTCGAAAAGACGTGGGGCATCCATTTCGCGATGGGCGGCACGGGCGCACTCGTTTCCGGCATGATCCGGAAATTCGAGGATATGGGCGGGACGATCCGCCTGAATGCCGAAGTCGCCCAGATCGATGTCGAGAAAGTCGGTGGCAAGCGGGTTGCCAAAAGCGTTTCGCTGAAATCGGGCGACGTGCTGGCGGCTGATCTGGTCGTGTCGAATGCCGATTATGCCAACACCTATCTGAAATTGATCGACAAGAAGCACCGGCGGATCAACCGCGATGCGCTCGTCAAATTCCGCAAGCAGTCGATGTCGCTGATGGTCATATATTTCGGGTATAAGAAGGGCGATCACGACCATGATCTCCAGCATCACAACATCATCCTTGGGCCGCGTTACGAGGAATTGCTGACCGATATCTTCGATCGCAAAATACTGCCTGCCGACTTCTCGCAGTATCTGCACATTCCGACACTGACCGATCCGAGTCTTGCGCCCGAGGGGCATCATGCGGCTTACACGCTGGTGCCAGTGCCCAATAATCAGAGCGGGATTGACTGGGACAAGGTTGGCGATGGATTTGTCGACACCGTCCTGACCTTCCTTGACGAGCGCGGCTATATTCCGGGCTTGCGCGATCGGATCGTTTACAAAAGCTATGTCACGCCCGATTATTTCGAGGATGTGCTGGGCTCCTACGCAGGCAATGGCTTCGGGGTCGAGCCGGTGCTGACGCAGACCGCTTTTTTCCGCCCGCACAACCGCAGCGAGGATGTTTCCAACCTGTATCTGGTGGGGCAGGGGACACAACCGGGCGGGGGAACGCCGTCGGTGATGATGTCCGCCAAAATGACCGTGCGCGAGATTGCCAAGGATTTTGCGGTCGCCGATGCCATCGTAAATGGTGTACCTGTGCCGGTTCTGGACAAAGCGGCGTAACCGGCGAGCGCGTTCACACTGCATTTACACCCTTGGCCGCACCTTGTAGCGGGTGGCAATCCATTGAGTGAGACAGATGATGCGGTTGGTTCGCGGCGCGTGGAAGATTTTGGTTGGCGTGAAAGACGGGCTGGTCCTGTTATTCATGTTGATGTTTTTCGGCGTCCTTTATGCAGGACTGACAGCACGGCCCAATGCCAAGGCTGTGGGCACCGGCGCGCTGGTGCTCGATCTCAATGGCAGCATCGTCGAACAGCCCGAAGTCGCCAATCCGAGCGAGTTGCTGAGCGGTGGTGCGCCGCTCAAGCAATATCGACTTGGCGATGTGATCCGCGCACTGAACGCAGCGGCAAACGACGACCGGGTGAAGGCTGTCGTGCTCGACCTCGATAATTTTACGGGCGGCGGACAGGTTGCGCTGGCCGATGTCGGCGAAGCGCTCGACCGCGTGCGCGCGAAGAAAAAGATCTATGCCTTTGCCACCGGCTACAGCGACGACAGTTACAGCCTCGCGGCGCATGCGTCCGAAATCTGGCTCGACCCGATGGGGCTGGCGCTGTTTCAGGGACCGGGCGGATCGCGGCTGTATTATAAAGGGCTGATCGACAAGCTTGGCATCAATGCGCACATTTATCGCGTGGGCACGTATAAATCGGCGGTCGAGCCCTTCCTGCGCGGCGACCAGTCGCCCGAAGCCAAGGCGGCAAGCGCGGCACTGAGCGCTTCGCTGTGGCAGGGCTGGCAGGCTGATGTTCTGAAAGCGCGGCCGAATGCGAAACTGGCGGCTTACATCGCAGACCCGGTTGCGGGCACGGCGGGCGGCGACCTGGCCAAAGCCGCGCTGGCTGCAGGCGTTGTTGACAAGATTGGCGACCGGGCAAGCTTCAATCGGATGATGGCCGGAATGTCCGGCGACGGTGATGAGCAGGGCGATTTTGCCAGAATCGAGCTTGCGCCGTGGATCACGGCAAATCCTGCCGTGCGCAGTGGCGAAATCGGCATCGTGACCGTCGCGGGCAATATCGTCGACGGGCAGGCCGATCCCGGCACCGCGGGCGGCGACACGATCGTCAAGATCATCAACAAGGCCGTGGCGAGCAAGGAATTTAAGGCGCTCGTGGTGCGCGTCGATTCGCCCGGCGGGTCCGCGCTCGCATCGGAGAAAATCCGCGTGGCCCTGAAGGATGCGAAAGCCGCCGGGCTCCCGATCGTCGTGTCGATGGCCAATGTTGCGGCGTCGGGCGGCTATTGGGTCGCGATGGCAGGCGATCGTGTTTTCGCCGAGCCGACGACGATCACGGGATCGATCGGCGTCTTCGGGATTATCCCGACATTCGAAACGGCGCTGGCGAAGATCGGCGTGACGAGTGATGGTGTTTCCACCACGCCGCTCAGCGGTCAGCCCGACATCGTCGGCGGCACCAATGCGGCGTTCGATACGATCATCCAGCAGAGCATCGAATCGACCTATGGCAAGTTCCTGACGCTGGTCAGCGGCGCACGCAAACTGCCCGTCGCCCGCGTCGATGAAATTGCGCAGGGACGCGTCTGGGATGGCGGCACGGCGCGGCAACTGGGGTTGATCGACCAGTTCGGCGGGATCGACGAAGCGGTGGCCGAAGCGGCTCGGCTTGCAAAACTGGACCCGGCGACAGTGAAGGCGGTCTATCTCGAAAAGCCGCCGAGCTTTGCGCAAGGCATCGCGCAAATGTTCATGGAAGGCGAGCAGGAAGACGCGCAGCCGGCGACCGATTTGCTCTCACGGTTGTCGCGTGTGCGCATGGCAATGCTGGGGCAGGCGGTTACGGATGCAAAGTCGCTGGCAACAGGGTCTACCGTTCAGGTGCGGTGCCTCGAATGCCCGGTGTCGCCCGCTCAGGCAAAGTCGCCGACCCTGACCGAACTCTTTGTTGCGTGGATAACCAAATGATCACGCTGCGCGCCGCCACAACAGACGACGCGGCGGCGATTCTGGCGATTTACGCGCCTTACGTCGTTACCAATGCCGTATCTTATGAAACGACGCCGCCGCCGCTGCGCGAAATGCGCGCCCGCATCAAGACGGCGGGAGATACACTGCCGTGGATCGTTGCCGTCGACAATGACAGCGGTCTTGTGCTCGGCTACGCCTTTGCCAAGCCGACGCGGCCGGGGCCGGCGTATCGCTTTGCTGTCGAGACTGCTTGCTATGTCGCGGGCGAGCTCGAGGGGCAGGGGATCCGGCGGACGCTGTATCAGAGTTTGCTCGCGACGCTGACCGAACAGAATTTCACGCAAGCGATTTCGACACTGACGATGCCGAACGACAAAGCAATCGTGCTTCACGAAGCAATCGGCTTCAAGCGCGCGGGCGTTTACCGCGAAGTGGCGTTTAAAAACGGCCAGTGGATCGATGTCGGGCTGTGGCAGAAGACGCTCAGCGAGCCCAACACGCCGCCAGATGAGCCTAAGCCGTTCAGCGAAGTCGGTGTTGTTCGGGGGTAGACTCGTCGTTGCGAGCGCAATGACCGACGTGTTAGGGGCAGCTGTTTTCCGACCTGACCAGCACGTCGCGGCACGCTCCGTCGATTTCGCTTGCCGCAATCGGGAAGCCAATCAGCCCGGCCAGCGTCGGCGCGATGTCGATAACCTCGATGCTGTTGGGCTGTTCGAATCCCGTCAACCCTTTGCGCCAGAACAGGATCGGGACGCGGCGGTCATAATCCCAAGGGCTGCCATGCGTTGCGGCATAGCCCGCGCCGGGATTGGCAATCGGCGTCACGCGCGCCTTTAGCAAAACGATCAGGTCGCCAGACCGACCGGGCACATAAGTCGCGCGCACCCGTTCGGCGAGCGTCCATGCTTCGGGCGGGTTGGTCGCGGGCGGGGTGGCGGCGATATCGGCTGCGGTGAAGACGGCAGCAACCTGAGGCTGCGCGAGATAGGCCGATTTGGCACGGGCAATCACTGTGTCGCGCCGTGCACCGGTGATGGCATTGTCGACATAGATGTCGCCCGCCGGGTCTGTGCCGTACAGCAGTGGGGCGGCAAGCCCGAGTCCCCGCGCAAGAGCAGCACCCATCGCTGCCGGGGTCAGGCTGTCCTCGATCCTTGTGGCATCGGAGATCGCGAGTTCGCGGTTGCGCTCGGGAATATCATGACCGCCGTGGTCGGCCGTCAGCGCGACAACATAATCGACTTTCGCCTTATCGAGGCGCTTGAACAGCGCGCCGATCTGCGCATCGAGCGCTTGCAGTTGCAGGCACATTTCGGGGCCGCCGGTCCCGAAGCTGTGACCGACGATGTCTGTTCCCGACGCGCCGATTATGAGCACATCGGTTTGCGGACCGCGCCCGAGTTTCATTTCGTCCGCAATGTCACCGGCAAGCTCGATCGTCGCGCCGTCCATCGCGGGAGACGCACGAAAAGCGCGCGTATCGTCGGCCTTTCGCGCGAACCGGCCCGTGCCCATGATTGCCGATCCGACCGTCACAGGGCGATTGCGCAAGGCACACAGCGGTGACAGCGGCAGATCGCGGGCAGGGCGGGCAAGTTCTGCAGCGACGGCTGTATTTGCACGAGCGACCGACGCAGCCGCCGCACCGATCGCCGAGCCCTCGAACGCCTTGCCGGTCCAATACCAGAGCTGATCGACGCGGTGCCCGCCCATCATGACGGCGGCGCGCTCCTTGCCAGCGACCGAAACCACGCGGACCCGCGGGTCGGCGGCCTTCATTCGTCCGCCAAGCGTCGGTACTTTCAGATGAACCGCCGAAACCGTGTAATTTTTCGACGTCGACCCGGCGACGCTCTCGTCTTCGGCGCAGTAAATGACTTTGTCGGCGCGCGGGGTCGATAAATCCATCCAGCTGTTGGCGACAATGCCGTTGCGCGCGGGACGGGTGCCGGTGAGGATCGTCGAATGGCCGGGGCAGGTTTCGGTCGCCGAATGGCTCTGGTAGCCACTGGGGAATACCACGCCCTGGCTCAGGCGCTTCAGCCCGCCGGTAAAATGCGGGCGATATTCAGCGAACAGATCGGCGGAGAGCTGGTCGACCGAGATGACGACCAGAAGCTTGGGTTTGGCGGTTTGCGCTGGCGCAACGCTCGCCACAGCAAGCGCGGCGAAGCCGATCAGGGGGCGGATCATCAACATCTCCGTATCGAAAGCAGTAAGCAATGCGTATTAGGCACAATCGCGCAACGGAGTCTCGCATGGTCGCATGGTGTTTCAGGATGGTGACGGCGCTTTTGGCGCTGATCGCGGTGCCGGCACTGGCGCAGATGCATATTCAGCCGCGATTGGTCGCAGAGAGCAGTGCTCCTTCGGCGGGCGCGCCGCTGACCATTGCTGTCGAGATGCGGACCGAAAAAGGCTGGCACGGTTATTGGTCGAATCCCGGCGAAGCAGGATTTGCCCCGCGTTTGAAATGGACTTTGCCGAAGGGCGTAACGATCGTCGGTGATCCACAATTTCCGGTGCCGCAGACACTGATGGTCGCCGACCTGATGAATTATGTTTTCGAAGGGGATCATGCGATCCTGATGCGGTTCGACGTGGCGGCGGGACTTGCCAAAGGCACGCCGCTGCCGATCCGCCTCGATGCCGAATGGCTGGTGTGCACCGACGAAGTCTGCGTGCCCGAAAAAGGCAGCTTTGCGATCGACCTGAAGGTCGGTGATGGCCAGCGTGACGGTGGCGCGGCGATCGACCGGTTCCGTCAGGCGCTTGCAGCCCCTTTGGGCGCAACAGCTAGGTTTGCGCGGACAAGCGATCAATTGCGCTTGGCGATTCCGTTTCCGGCGGCAGCCACACTTGCCAAACCGCACTTTTTCCCCGCGACGCCGGGCTTGATCGTTGATGCCGCGCCTCAGAAATTCAGCCGGTCGGGCGATTTGCTGATCCTGACGATGGCCGCCCCGAAGGGTGCGACGGGCGATGTCGGTGGCGTCCTGTCGCTGGGCAACGGCCGCGGGCTAATTGTTAACGCACAATCGGGTGTAGTCCCTGCCGATGGGGCAGCACCTGGTGCCTTTGCGGCCATCATGCTCGCGATCGGCGGCGCGCTGCTTGGCGGGTTGATCCTGAATGTCATGCCATGCGTGTTTCCGATCGTCAGTCTGAAAGCGCTCAGTCTGGCGCGGGCTGGTGGCGACGAACGCGCGGCAAAGCGCGAGGCGCTTGCCTATACCGGCGGCGTGATGCTGACTTGCGTTGTGCTGGGAGCAGTCGTGCTTGGTCTGCGCGCAGCGGGCACACAGGTTGGCTGGGCGTTCCAGTTGCAGTCGCCGTGGATCGTGTTCGCGCTGTTGCTGCTGGCAACGGCAATCACGCTCAATCTGGCGGGCGCGTTCGAACTGCGCGGTTTTGGCGGTGGCGAAGCGCTGGTGCAAAAAGGCGGCGTGCAGGGGTCGTTCTGGACCGGCGTGCTGGCAGCGTTTGTCGCGACGCCATGCACCGGGCCGTTCATGGCAGCGGCCTTGGGGGCGGCGCTTGTATTGCCGATTCCAGCGGCGCTCGCGGTTTTTGCGGGGCTTGGCCTTGGTCTCGCTTTGCCGTTTCTGGCGATCGGGTTCGTCCCGGCGCTGCGCCGGATGATGCCGAAGCCGGGGCCGTGGATGGGCAAATTCCAGCGTTTCCTGAGCATTCCTATGGCGCTGACCGTCGTCGCGCTGTTGTGGCTTGTGTATCAGCAGCAAGGCAATGTCGCGGGCGACTGGGCACTGGTAACGGTCGCCGTCATCGGCGTTGGTGCCTTCTGGTCGCGGTTCCGGCACCCGGCGCGGCCGGTGGTGATGGCGACGATCATGGGCGTGATGCTGGCGAGCGGCGCGGCCGCGATCAAGGTCGACCGGATCAACGGCAATGCGGTGTCTGCCGATGCCGGTATTGCTTATTCTGGTGAAAAGCTGGCGGCGTTGCGGGCGGAGGGCAAGCCCGTGTTCCTCTATTTCACCGCCGACTGGTGCCTGACCTGCAAGGTCAACGAGAAAAGCGCAATTGACACGCGCGTGGCGCAGGCGGCGTTCAAGGCGGCGGGCGTTACGGTGATGACCGGCGACTGGACCAACGGCGATGCGTCGATCACGCGGTTCCTTAGCGAGCAGGGCGTATCGGGCGTTCCGCTTTATCTATATTATCCTGCCGGTGGGGGTGCGCCGCAGCAGTTGCCGCAGATATTGACGCCGGGATTACTCGCTGGGCTCAGCCGAACGAACTGAGCGCGGCTTCGGCAACTTCGACGCCCCATTCCTGCACGAAATGCCCTGCCTCGGCAATGATCAGCGGATCGGGACAGCCGCGGATATTTGCGCGCAATGCCTGCATGGCACCGACGCCGATGACGGGGTCTGCGGCACCGATCGCCATGAAACTTTGGCCCGTCCATTCGTCGCGCCACCAGTTGCGCGCGGCGCGGCTGATGTGCGCGCCGCCTGCATCAGGGCTGTCGGGGACGAGCTCGGGGAATTGGCGGACACCCGCTTTGTAGGTGACGTCCGGATAGGGCGCGGCATAGGCGGCCGCTTCGGCGTCGGACAGGATCGGCGTCCCGCGCTTGAACAATTCGGCAAGGTCCATATCCGGCTGTGATCGATTGAAAGCTTTCCATGCAAGGAAGCCGGGACCGAGTGGCGATTCACCCGTGGCGAGACCGGTGTTCATGACGATCAGCCGTTTGAACCGGTCGGCCATGAACGGCGGGATGGTCAGCCCGAGGAGGCCGCCCCAGTCCTGACAGACGAGTGTGATGTTCTTGAGGTCGAGTGCCACAATCAGATCGACGAGCGACTGACGGTGAAAATCGAAGTTGTAGATATGTTGCGCGACCGGCTTGTCACTTTTGCCGAACCCGAACAGGTCGGGCGCGACGACCCGACCCGCGTTCGTCAGCACGGGGATCATCTTGCGGTAAAGATACGACCAGCTCGGCTGCCCATGCAGACACAGAAATGTCCTGTCGCCGGCTCCCTCGTTGAGATAGTGCATCCGCAGGCCGTTGGTGTGGTCGAGATAGTTCGGCGCAAGCGCATAGCCCGGTAGATTTTCGAACCGGGCGTCGGGTGTGCGCAGCGCTTGGATCGTCATGCTATTTCCTTTTGTAGACCCTGATCCCGCCGATCCACGTTTCGAGCACTTTGGTCGTGCGGATGGCGGCAGGTGCGCTTTCGAGCGGATTTTTATCGACAATGATGAAATCGGCGCGGAAGCCGGGTGCAAGGCGGCCGACTTTGTCTTCGGCGAAGGAGGCATAGGCCGCGCCAGTCGAGAAGCCTGCCAGCGCTTGTTCGCGCGTCACGCGCTCTTGCGGTTGCCATCCGCCGAAGGGTTGCCCTTTTTCGTCTTCGCGGGTGATTGCGGCGGCAATGCCGGGAAATGGGTTGGCGCTTTCGACGGGAACGTCCGACCCGAAGGCGAGGCGGCTGCCGTTTTTCAGCATCGTTGCCCAGGCATAGGCCCCGCTCAGCCGGTCGGGGCCGAGGCGGACTTCGGCCATCGTCCGGTCGCTGGTCTGGTGGACCGGCTGCATCGACGCGATGATCCCGTTTTTGCCGAAACGCGCGAGGTCGACCGGATCGACGATCTGGGCATGTTCGATGCGCCAGCGCCGGTCGCCCTTGAAGGTCGGAGCCAAATCTTCGATCGCGTCGAGCACTTGCGCATCGGCCTTGTCACCGATGGCATGGATCGCAAGCTGAAACCCGTCCATCGACGCGCGCGTCATCAGATTGCGCAGCTTGGCATCGTCGAGGAAACACAGACCGGTCTGGGTCGGTGCATCGGCATAGGGTTTCTTCAGACAGGCCCCGCGCGAGCCGAGCGCGCCGTCGGTATATAGTTTCACCCCGCCGAGGCGCAGCCGGTCGTTATAAAGCCACGGCGTCGGTTCGCCGCCCGCAATGGTCAGAATGGGGTCGACACCGGCAGCATAGCTGAAAATGCGGACTTGCAGCCGCCCGCCGTCGCCCGCGCGGCGAAAGGTGTTCCAGTCAGCGACCGACGTGCCCATGTCGGCAATCGACGTGATGCCGAATTCTTTCAGGACTTCCTGTGCTTTGAGGAAAGCAACGTCGTTGTCTTTCGACAGCGGCGGCGGGACCGCTTTGTTGATGAGTTCTTCGGCAGCATCGACGAAAATGCCGTTTTCGATGCGCCCGCCGGGTGGCGATTTGGTGGCGGATGTAACACCAGCAGCCTTCATGGCCGCTGCATTGGCCCAGCCAGCATGGCCGTCAACGCGCGCCAGCCAGATCGGACGGTCGCCCGCAAGGCCCTCGAGATCGGCGGCTGTCGGGAAACGACCAAGGCCCCATTTCTCCTGATTCCACCCCCGCCCGATGATCCAGCGGCGATCGGGATAGGCAGCGGCATAGGCTGCGATCTTTGCCTTGGCATCGTCGAGACTTGTCGTTTCGGACAAATCGAGCGTCAGCGCGCCGAAGCCCAGATTCATGACATGCCCGTGCGCATCGATCAGGCCGGGCAGCAGCGTTTGCCCCTTGCCGTCGAACTTCCAGTCGGGCTTGGACACCTTGTCGCCGCGCTGGAGCAGTTTGCCGACTTTACCGTCGGAGGTGATTGTCAGGCCCGTGAAGCGGACGACTTTGCCGTCCTTGTCGAGCGTGACGCCGTTGACGTTATCGACCCAGCCATCGGCGAGGGCGGGGGCAGCGAGGAGGAGGGCAGTGAGGAATGCAGTGTTTTTGATCATGGCCGGATGATGGCAGAAAGGTATTTGGGGAGCCAGTTCGAATTATGACTTCGTCATTGCGAGCGCAGCGAAGCAATCCAGTCGAACAGCGCACTCTGGATTGCTTCGCTGCGCTCGCAAAGACGGAAGGTTGACCCCCGCCCGCCAACCCCCCACATGCACATCATGCTGATCGAAACCGAAACCACGCCCAACCCGTCGACGCTGAAGTTCATGCCCGGGCAAAAAGTCATGGACATGGGTACACGCGACTTTGCGACGCCCGAGGAAGCCGACGCATCGCCGCTGGCTGAAGCGTTGTTCACGCTGGGCGATGTCGAAGGCGTGTTCTTTGGCCATGATTTCGTGTCGGTGACGGTCGGGCCGGGCAGCAACTGGACCGATGTGAAGCCCGATGTGCTGTCGATCATGCTCGATCATTTCAGTGCTGCGATGCCGCTGTTCAAACCGGCATCGGCCGCCGGCATTTCGGTTGCGCCCGAAGCGGCTTTCACCGACGACCCGGAAGATGCCGACATCATCGACCAGATCAAGGACCTGATCGAAACGCGGGTTCGACCGGCTGTGGCCAATGACGGTGGCGACATCGTGTATCGCGGGTTCAACAAGGGGACGGTTTACCTGAAAATGCAGGGGGCGTGCGCGGGATGCCCGTCTTCGTCGGCGACGCTGAAGCATGGCATTGAATCGCTGCTGAAACATTATGTCCCCGAAGTGACCGAAGTTCTCGCCGTTTAAGGATTCCCCGATGAAATCACCGATCAGCGATGCCGCGATCGATCAATTGTTTCGCGAAGGCCGTAGTTACAATGGCTATACCGATGCACCCGTGACCCGCGCGCAGATGGATGCGATCTGGGAAATCATGAAATTCGGGCCGACGTCAGCGAACTGTTTGCCCGCGCGGCTGGTCTGGTGTGAAAGTGCCGAGGCCAAGGAAAAGCTCGCGGCGCTGACGACAGCGAATAACCAGGACAAGGTGCGCAAGGCGCCGGTCACCGTCATCATCGGCATGGACATGGAATTTTACGAGCAATTGCCCGAACTGTTCCCACCAGCAGACGCGCGCAGCTGGTTTGTCGGCAATCAGCCGATGATCGATGCGACCGCACTGCGCAACTCCTCGCTGCAGGGCGCTTATTTCATCATGGCCGCGCGTGCGCTGGGCCTCGATACAGGGCCGATGTCGGGCTTCGACCAGCCCGCTGTCGATGCGGCTTTTTTTGCAGGCACCACGTTCAAGTCCAATTTCATATCGACATTAGGCGTGGGTGATCCCGCGACGATCTTCGGCCGGTTGCCGCGTCCCGGCTTCGACCGGTTCAATACCATTGTCTGAACGCGGGTGAGGCGGCTCGTTATCGAAACGGCAACCTCGGCCTGCTCGGTTGCGCTGATTGAAGACGATATCGTCATTGCATCCGATGCCGCCGTCGTCGGGCGCGGCCATGCCGAACGGTTGATGCCGATGATTGCGGCTTTGCCGGGTGGTGGGTGTGCCGATGCAATCTGGGTCGATTGCGGGCCGGGGAGCTTTACCGGCATTCGTGTCGGGATTGCGGCAGCGCGTGGACTTGGCTTTGGCTGGGGTATTCCGGTCGCTGGTTTTTCGTCGATGACCTTGATTGCCGCGACTTGGTTTGCCCGGCATGAGGACGGCGATGTCACCGTTGTGATCGAAGGCGGGCACGGCGAAGTTTTCGTGCAGCCATTTGCGCGGCAAGCGATGAACGCGCCGGGGGCACTGGTTTCGATCCCGCGCGATTCCGCCAATGTCGATGGCGGGCGAGCGGGCGAAACGCCCCCCGATGCGCGCGACGCTATCCTGCTCTCGCAAGCTACGCTAGTTGCCCGTCCGATTTATGGACGTGCGCCCGACGCACTGCCGATGGCATCGTGATTGACATCAAAATCGCAAGCGGCGGTACGGCGGACCTGCCTACGATCATGCCGGTCATGACAAGCGCATTCGACAGTTGTTTCGGTGAAGCATGGACCGAATCGCAGTGCCTGGGTGTCATGTCGATGCCCGGCAGCCATCTCGCGATTGCGTGTCAGGAATTGCCTGTCGGGTTTGCCCTCTCGCGCGTAATTCTGGACGAATGCGAATTGATGTTGATTGCGGTTTCGCCCTCTGTGCAGCATCTTGGAATAGGCCGCCAATTGCTTGCGGCGATGGTCACAACAGCGCGCAAAGCCAATGTCGCGAGTATCTTCCTTGAAGTTCGTAGCGGAAATCCAGCAATATCGCTCTATTCTTCGTTTGGATTTGCCGAAGTGGGGCGGCGGCGTGGTTATTATCGAGGCGCGCACGGCGAGACTTTCGACGCACTTACCTATCGCCTCTTATTGTCGTAAAATTTGCACTGCCTAAGTCGTTAAGGATCAGCTAACACTGTAACTATGGTGTCATAAGTGCTTTATCGCATCGGCATCAGAACTTGATCTATAGTGGAATTTGAAAATGACTGACTCTTCGGAAATGCAAGAAACCTTCATCACCCTGACGGCTGACATCGTGGCAGCGCATGTCAGCAACAATAGTGTTGCGGTCAACGACCTGCCGACGCTGATTTCGAATGTGCATACGGCACTTGCCAGTCTCGGCACGCCGTCGACGCCGGTCGTCGAAAAGCAGGAGCCGGCGGTTTCGATCCGTTCGTCGATCAAGCCGGACTATGTTATTTGTCTCGAAGACGGCAAAAAGCTGAAAATGCTTAAACGCCACTTGATGACGCATTACGGCATGACGCCCGACCAGTATCGCACGAAGTGGGGGCTGCCCAATGATTATCCGATGGTCGCGCCGAACTATGCCGAACAGCGCCGGACGCTGGCCAAAGCAATCGGTCTGGGCACAAAGCGCAAGCGCGTCGCCAAATAATCTTACGTTGCGGTGACGCGGGCTTTGCGAAGCGGAGGGCTTTGCGCTAGCGTCACCAGCATGCATCGACCGATCGACATCGAAGCGCTGTGCGCTGAAAAGGGCTTGCGCATAACCGAGCAACGCCGCGTGATCGCGCGCGTGCTTTCCGAAGCCGAGGATCATCCCGATGTCGAGGCGCTGCATGTGCGCGCCTCGGCGATCGACCCGGGTATCTCGATCGCTACGGTCTATCGGACCGTGCGTTTGTTCGAAGAAGCCGGCATCCTCGAACGGCATGATTTCGGCGATGGCCGCGCGCGATATGAAGCGGCGGCCGAAGCGCATCACGATCATCTGATCAATGTCGAGACGGGCGAAGTGATCGAATTCGTCGATCCCGAACTCGAGGCTCTGCAGAAAGTAATTGCCGAAAAGCTGGGCTACCGCCTCGTCGACCATCGCATGGAGCTCTATGGCGTTGCCGTCGACCGCAAGAGCTGAGGCCGCCGCGGGGCGTCCGCCGCCGATCAGTTGGGCGGGCTGGATACGGATTTACATTCGCGCAGGCGGCATCATTGCGGTGCTGCTGCCGTGTTTGCTCGGACACGGGATATGGCAGTTGCTCAAGTTGGGTTCGCCATGGCCGCGATTTTTCCTCGGGAGCATTGCGCGGATCGCGGGTGCGCGGATCACGCGGCACGGCAAACCGATGCGCCGCGACGTCGTCTATATCTCGAACCACGTGAGCTGGATCGACATATTGGCAATTGCGGGCGCGAGCGGGAGTGCGTTCGTGGCGAAAGCCGAGCTGGAAAAGGCACCCTTTGTCGGTTGGCTCGCAAGCCTGAACCGGACCATCTATGTCTCGCGCGAGGACCGCAGTGGTGTCGCCGAACAGATTGACCGGCTGCGCGTCGCGCTTGACGAAAACTGGTCGGTCACGATTTTCCCTGAAGGCACGACCAACGACGGCAAGACGCTGCTGCCCTTCAAAACTTCGTTGCTGAAGATCCTCGAACCCCCACCCGAAGGGGTGGTTGTGCAGCCGATGGTGCTCGATTACGGCGACGTTGGCCCCGAGATCTCGTGGCTGGGCGCAGAGCGCGGCAAGGATAATGCGCTCCGCATCATGGCGCGGCGCGGCACATTTCCGCTGGGGCTCCATTTTCTCGAGCCGTTCAATCCGGGCGACTTTCCCGGACGCAAGGCCATCGCGGCGGAAAGCAGGGCACGCATCGCAGCAGCACTCGAGCGTGTCACCGGCGACACAGTCCGCGAATTTATCGGCCATGACCATTGGGCTGGCGGTTCGGCGACGCTATAGTGAGACATATGGCATCACCCAAAACCTACCATGTCAAATCATTCGGTTGCCAGATGAACGTCTATGACGGCGAGCGCATGGGCGAATTGCTGGGCGCGGAAGGGATGGTCGCAACAAGCGAGAGTGATGCCGATCTGGTGGTACTTAATACCTGCCATATCCGTGAACGCGCGGTGCACCGCGTCTATTCGGAGATCGGGACGCTGAAGCGCGAAGACGGCTCGCGGCCGATGATTGCTGTCGCCGGATGCGTGGCGCAGGCCGAAGGGGCCGAAGTTTCACGGCGCGCGCGCGAGGTCGATATCGTCGTCGGGCCGCAAGCCTATCATCGGCTGCCACAATTGGTGGCAAAAGCGGCAGCGGGGCAGCGCGCGGTCGACACCGATATGCCGGTCGAGACGAAATTCGGGGCACTCCCCGCGCGGGGTGTGCAGCGACCGTCCGCATTTCTGACCGTGCAGGAAGGGTGCGACAAATTCTGCACTTACTGTGTCGTGCCTTACACGCGGGGGGCGGAAGTTTCGCGGCCGTTCGATGCGATCGTCGACGAAGCCAAAGCGCTGATTGCGGGCGGGGCGAAGGAAATCACGCTGCTCGGGCAGAATGTGAATGCGTGGGGCCACGACGGACAGGGGCTGCATGACATCATTGCGGCGCTCGACGCGCTGCCGGGGGTGCACCGAATCCGCTACACGACGAGCCACCCGAACGACATGCAGCAGGGCCTGATCGACGCGCACCGCGATGTCGAAAAGCTGATGCCTTATCTTCACTTGCCCGTGCAGTCGGGGAGCGACCCGATCCTGAAAGCCATGAATCGCAGCCATTCGCGCGACAGTTATCTGCGGTTGCTGGATCGAGTGCGTGCAGCCCGGCCAGACATTGCGCTGTCGGGTGATTTCATTGTCGGATTTCCCGGTGAGAGCGATGCCGATTTTGATGAAACGCTCAGTCTGATTGCCGAAGTCGGCTATGCGCAGGCCTACAGCTTTGCCTATTCGCCGCGCCCCGGCACGCCAGCGGCAACAATGGACATGCAGATTCCGAAGGACGTGATGAGCGCGCGCCTTCAGGCGCTGCAAGCTGCCATCAATGTGCAGCAACATGCGTTTAACCAGGCAAGCGTGGGAACGACGACACAGGTTTTGCTCGAACGGCGCGGCAAGCTCGCCGACCAATTCATCGGCAAATCGCCGTGGCTGCAATCGGTCCACGTCGTCGGGGACACGCATGCCATCGGTGATGTTATCGACGTCGAACTTGTTGCCGCCGGGCCCAATAGTCTGACAGGAAAGCCTCTTATGAACCCCATGATGAATGCCGCGTAAACCCGTTCAGGCCCAGATGGGCGATCGTAGCCGCCTCGAAGTCATCTTCGACAAGCCGCAACTTTTGGGCCGCCTGTTCGGCGAGTTCGACCAGAATCTGGTCGCGATCGAAAACCGGCTCGGGGTGTATATCGCCGCACGCGGCAACAAGCTGCAGATCGAAGGCGAAGCCGGGGCCACTGCGCGGGCGCGCGATGTCCTGACCGGTCTTTATAACCGCATCGTTCAGGGACAGGATATCGATGCGGGCGCGGTCGACGCGGTGATCGCCATGTCGTCCGAGCCCACACTCGACGGGATCATCCGGCATGATGTGGCCGAACCGCCGACAGTAATGATCCGCACCCGCAAGAAAACCATTGTGCCGCGATCGGCGACGCAGATCCGCTATATGGAAGCGTTGAACCGCAACGACATTATCTTTGCACTGGGACCGGCGGGGACGGGCAAAACCTATCTTGCCGTGGCACAGGCCGTTGCCCAGCTGATCACCGGATCGGTCGATCGACTCATCTTGTCGCGGCCCGCTGTCGAAGCGGGCGAGCGGCTGGGGTTTCTGCCGGGCGACATGAAGGAGAAAGTCGATCCCTATCTCCGCCCGATTTACGATGCTTTGTATGATTGCCTGCCTGCCGAACAGGTCGAGCGGCGGATTGCGTCGGGCGAAATCGAAATCGCGCCGATTGCCTTCATGCGCGGGCGGACGCTGGCAGAATCGTTCATCATTCTCGACGAAGCACAGAACACGACGCCGGCGCAAATGAAGATGTTTCTCACCCGTTTCGGCCAGAACAGCCGGATGGTGATCTGCGGTGATCCCAAACAGTCCGATCTGCCCGCGCATCAGATTTCGGGCCTGAATGACGCCGTCGATAAACTCGAAGGCGTCGAAGGCATCGAAATGGTCCGCTTCGGCGTCGGCGATGTCGTGCGTCATCCGGTCGTGGGGCGGATCGTTCAGGCATATGAGGGGTCAGGCGTCTAGCGCATGATCGACGTCGCGCTGCTTCGTGAACAACCATGGCCGGAGGGTGACTGGGAAAAGCGGTCAACCGCAATCGCGCGGCAGACGATCGGCCTCACACCTTTTGCCGACCTTGCAAAGGCCGCTGCGACGATCGAAATCTCTGTCCGTCTGACTTCCGACGACGAAGTCCGGATTTTCAACCGCCAATATCGCCAGCAGGACAAACCCACCAACGTGCTGTCATTTCCGATGGTGCAACCCGACCTCATCGAGACGCTCGCGAATACCGATGATGGCGAGGTTTTGCTTGGTGATATTGTCCTCGCGCACGAAACCTGCGCGCGCGAAGCCAATGAGCGCGGCGTATCGCTCGAGGATCATGCGGCACACCTCATTGTGCATGGGGTTTTGCATCTGCTAGGCTATGATCACATGACCGATAGCGAGGGCGAGGCGATGGAAGCGATTGAGCGCGATGTCATGGCTTCGCTCGGCCTTCACGACCCTTATCCGATACAGGACTGACGCAACACCATGAAAGAAGGCGAGAGTAGGAGCGGCGCAACCGTCAATGGGGGATTGCTGGGCAATCTGCGGGCGATGCTGTTTGGCGGAACGAGCGAGCCCACGCTGCGTGACCAGATCGAGGAAGCGATCTCCGACCATGAAGACGACGCCGGTCCCGATACCGACGGCGATCTGTCTTCGGTCGAGCGGCAAATGGTGCGCAACCTTCTCCATTTTGGCGAGTGCACGGTCGATGACGTCGCAGTGCCGCGCAGCGATATCATAGCCGTGCCCGAGACGATTGGCTTCGCTGCGCTTGTTGCCCAATTGGCTGATGCGGGACACAGCCGGCTGCCGGTGTATCGCGAAAGCCTCGATGCCGTCATCGGCATGGTCCACATGAAGGATGTGTTCGCGATCCTCGCGGAGGGCGGGCCGCACCCGGACGGGATCGCCGCATTCATCCGCCAGCCTCTTTACGTCCCGCAGTCGATGGGCGTGCTCGATCTGCTTGCCGAAATGCGGCGGCAGCGGGTGCATCTGGCAATCGTGATCGACGAATATTCGGGGACCGAAGGGCTGGTCACGATCGAGGATCTGGTCGAGGAAATCGTCGGCGACATCGAGGACGAACATGACGACGCCCCCGAAGCGCTGCTCGTGCCGCTCGACGATGGCATGTGGGATGCCGATGCGCGCGCCGAGCTGGAGGATGTCGCCGCCACAATCGATGCGCGACTGGGCGAGATCGACGAGGATGTCGACACAATTGGTGGTTTGGCGTTCATGCTTGCGGGGCATGTTCCGCAGCCCGGCGAAACATTGACGCACGCTAGCGGTTGGCGAATTGAAGTTATTGAAGGCGATGCGCGGCGGGCGACACGGGTGCGTCTGCATCCGCCGGTCGATGTGCAAGCGGAGGCATAGGTGTGCGTGTAAAGTTGTTGGTATTGCTGGCTCTTCTTGCGTTGGTCGGCGGCGGCTTGTGGTATCTGTTCGGACGTGCCGATGTCGCGCGTCTACCGCTGGAAGCCGTGAGTGGTGCACAGCCGAAAATCACCGACGCGCGCCAGCAGACGATACCGACGATCAAGATCGCCAAAGCTGTCGGGTGGCAGGGCGACGCAAAACCGGTTACGGCGGCAGGGCTGTCACTCACGCAATTTGCCGACGGGCTCGATCATCCGCGCTGGCTTTATGAATTGCCGAACGGCGACGTGCTGGTCGCCGAATCGAACCGGCCCCCGACCGCGCCCGAAGGGCTCACCGACGTCGTCATGGGCTGGCTGATGAAGCGCGCGGGCGCGGGCGTTCCCTCGGCCAACCGCATTACATTGCTGCGCGATAGCAATGCCGACGGTGTTGCCGACGTGCGATCGGCGTTTCTTAAGGGCCTCAACTCGCCGTTCGGCATGGCACTGGTCGGTGACCGGCTGTTCATCGGCAATCATGACGCGGTCTGGGCGTTTCCCTATGTGACCGGTCAAACATCGATCACGGCGAAACCGACCGAGATTGTCAAGCTGCCCGGTGGCGGCAATCACTGGACAAAGAATATCGTCGCCAGTGAAGACGGCAAACTACTCTATGTCGCCGTCGGCTCGGCATCGAACATCGGCGAGCGTGGCATGGAAGCCGAAGACCACCGCGCAAATATTCTGGAGGTCTCCATCGAGGCCAGAACGATGCGCATCTTTGCCAGTGGCTTACGCAATCCGGTCGGGATGGCGTGGGAACCCGTGAACAAGGCCTTGTGGACGGCGGTGAACGAGCGCGACATGCTGGGATCGGATCTAGCGCCCGATTATATGACCCGCGTGGAATTCGGCGGCTTTTACGGCTGGCCCTACACTTATTGGGGTGGTTACGAAGACAAGCGAGTCGAGCCGCGGCCCGACTTGCTGCAATATACAAAGCGACCCGACTATGCGCTGGGTCCGCACACGGCATCGCTTGGTCTCACGTTTGGATCGCTGGGCCAATTCCAGAACGGCATGTTCGTCGGCCAGCATGGATCATGGAACCGTGTGCCGGTGTCAGGATACAAGGTCGTGTTTGTGCCGTTCGGCGCCAATGGCTATCCGAATGGGCCTATGCGCGATGTGCTGACGGGGTTTCTCGATAAGGACGGCAAGGCGCAGGGCCGTCCCGTCGGCGTAATCGTTGATAAAGCTGGCGGACTGCTGGTGGCGGACGATGTCGGCAACCGGATCTGGCGGGTCAGCGCGTCGCGTTAGGCGACCGCGTGGAGTTTGACGGTTTCGAGCGGGCAGATGTCTTCGGCATGTGCCCAGCATAAGTCCTTAAGGCCTAGCACGCGCCCGTCGTGAGACAGAATTTCGATCGGGCGGATTGGCTGATGGTGGCGCTCGTCGACCAGAACAGGGGTCGATGGAACCCCCGACTCCCACCGTTCGCCCCATTGACGCAGCGCAAGCATCGCTGGCAGCAGTTCCGCACCCTTTTGCGTCAGGCGATACTCGACCTTGCGGCGATCGTCGGCCATCGCTTCACGCGACAGGATATCGTGATCGACCAGCCGTCCGAGTCGGTTTGCAAGGATATTGCGGGCAATACCGAGCGTCGATTGAAACTCCTCGAAATGATGCAAGCCGTTGAACGCGGCACGCAGAATGAGAAAAGACCAGCGCTCACCCATCGCCTCCAGCGCGGCCGGCAACGCACAGTCCGCTAATTCGCGGAGATTTTCCTTCAGCATTCCCATCCTGAGCCCAACCTATCGTAATTTCACTGTCATGCAAACACGATATCAGTTTTATGTTGCAACTAGAAACTTATTTAACTAGGTAGTGATTCGCAACCTAATTGAAAGGCCTCCCCAATGGCACGTTTTTCGAAAATATTTGCAGCTTCGGCACTTACTTTGTTGAGCCTATCGCCGGCCCTGGCGCAGTCGCCAGCGTATCGCGCTGTTCCTGTGGCTGCGGCCGCTGACGCAACGATGATTGCCGACGGTGTTTTGTGGCGTTGCGGCGACGCTGGATGCACGGCGACAAACGCGACATCGCGCCCGGCAATTGTTTGTGCGCAGGCCGTCCGCAAAGTCGGCAAGCTTGCCAGTTTCACGGTCGGTGCGGTTGCGTTTGACGATGCTGCGCTTGCCAAGTGCAATGCCAAAGCAAAGGCATAACTGCTATTTCCGGTGCTAGAGTAGGCGGACCCGAATGCTCTGGCATTCGGGTCCGTTTCCGTTTCAGAACTTCGTCGTAACGGTCAGGCGCACATTACGCGGCGCGCCGGTCGAAATATTGTTATCGTTGTGCGCGTTCGGGAAATAGGTGACGTTGCCGATGTTCTCGACGTTTAGCTGCGCGCTGAACTTGTCGGTGAGTTTGACGAACAATGCGGCATCGACGCGCGTGTAGGCGGGCAGGCGCGTGAGATTGCTGATCGAGGCAAACTGGCTCGATTGATGCGATATACCGAGACCCGCGCCGATCCGGTCGGTAAAATCATAGCGGTTCCACAATGACAACTGATTGCGCGGCACCTGCCCGACGGTGCGACCTACTGGCGCCGCCGACGTGTCTGCACTGATCACCGCCTTGGTATGTGCAAACGACATTGCGGTCTGCCATTGTGGTGTAACTCGGCCGACGACGCTGATTTCGTAGCCTTCGGTGCGTTGAGCACCCGTTTGAAGCGGAGGTTCGCCTGCTACGGGGTTCGTCGCCCGCGTGTTACTGCGGTCAAGCTGGTAGACGGCTGCTGCAAGCGAAAGGCCGGGCTTGATGTCCCATTTTGCGCCAAGCTCGTAATTGTCGAACGCTTCGGGTTTGAGGTTCGCATTCGTTGCATCGAACGTCAGAAACTGGTCACCCGATTGCGGTAGGAAGGATTTCGACCAGCTGGCATAAAGCGACGCTTCGGGCACCGGCTTGACCACGAGGCCGACGCGCGGGCTCCACAGATTGTCGGTGCGCACCACGCGCGACGCATCAAAGACATTGTCGATGCTAATCTTAAGCCGGTCATAGCGAATGCCAGCAATCACATCGACAAAATCGGTGATGCCGATCTGGTCCTGCAGGTAGAATGACAATTGATCGACGGCACTTGCTATCTGCCGGTTGCCGGTTCCCGGAACGTTGCCCGCGATGAATGTTGGCGCGGGGATAATGGGTGTCGGCGAAAGGGCGACGGTGACGCGGCGGTTGAACGGCACGGTAGATGTCGGATAAAAGCCGTTGATCCGTGCGCTGGCACTGTCCTGATCAGTGTATTCGGCACCGAACAGAACGACATGCTCGATCGATCCCGTAGTCCCACGCCATTCGAGATTGGTCTGGCCGATCAGGCTCGTGCGCTTCGTCGTGTCGATATACGCTTCGGCACCAAACGACGGGATGCCCGCGAATGCGCCAGTGGCTGGGGTCCCGACGGCGGTCGCGGCAAAAGCGTTGCGGTATGACTTGTCATAATCGCCATAAAGCGCCTGCGTCGACCAGGTCAGCCCCGTGGCGAGATCGACTTCACTGCGGAAGCGGACCATGTGCGCTTCGAAGTCCGACGTGTTGACGCCGGGTATACCGAAAAAGTTGTCGCGATAACCAGCAAGCGGCCCGGCTGGTGCCGTGATGCTGCCGGTAAAGGCAGACGGAATGCCACGATCGACCACGCGGTCATCGCGGGCATATTCGTAGCCGAGCTGAAGTCGGGCCGCATCGCCGAGGCGCGCTGCAATGGTCGGGTTGATGCCGAAGCGTTCGCCGTCGTAAAAGTCGCGGTGGTTGTCGAGGCTTTCGTAGAAGCCATTCAGCCTCAGCGCGGTATTGCTTCCCAGACCGATGTTGCCGTCGACCGCGCCGTACCAGCTTCCGAACGTGTCGGCCGAGCCGGTCGCCTGCACCTGATTCTCTCCGATCAGCGCACCTTTGGTCGCGCGGTTGATCACCCCGCCGCCGCCGCCGCGTCCGAACACCATGGCATTGGGGCCTTTATGCACTTCGACGCGGTCGATGTTGTAGAAGCTGCGGAAATACTGGACGTCGTCGCGCAGACCATCGACGAAAAAGTCGGCGGTCGAGTTGTTGCCGCGCAGGGTGATCTGGTCACGATGACCCTCGCCTTGCCCCGCAGAGACACCGGGCAACAGACGAACCAGATCAGCGACCGACCGGATCGCCTGATCACGCAGTTGTTCGTCGGTGATGACATTGATGGTCTGCGGGACGTCGAGAATCGGCGTGCTTGTTTTCGTGCCGCTTGTCGTATCGACGGCGCGATAGCCCTCTATTTTTCCCGTGATGATGATTGCTTCGCCATCGATTTGCGCTTCTTCGGCGCGTGCAGTGTAAGCGGTCGTCAGCATCAGAACCGAAATCAGAGTTGGCAAACGCCGCATATAAATCCCCGTAATCTCTGCGAGTCATTCGCAGCACGGGTTTCTCGTATTGATAATCATTCGCAGTTGCAACACCTGATCCGGCCCAGCTGCTGCAATTCGGCGATGATCGTCCAAGTTCTGGCGACTCAGCGGCCCAGCAACACCCGTGCCTGCCCCGCGATCTGGGCAAGCATGGCACCTGACGGGACCGCAACCATACGCGCTCGATCGATGAGAGCGCGGAATTGAGCGATGCGCGGGCTTTGTGCTTCGAGCCATGCGCCAACACGCGCTTCGGGTTCCTTGGCATTGCGCGCAAGGAATTCGAGGCGGATGGTTTCGAAGTCGCGGGCAAGGCCTGAAATAAGCAGCCGCTCCCACGGATCGGTCGGCGACTGGCGCATCGCCACCCCTTGCGCCCAGTCGAGGCCGAGTGCAGCCCCAAGCGTGACAAATGCGCGCGTCAATTCGAGCTCGTCGGTGCCTGTCCGGTTGCCAAGCGCTGCAAGCCCGATCGCCCCATCCATTTCGGCGAGACGAACGACTTTGTCGACCAGCTTGTTCGGTGCCCCCGCTTCGCCGAGGCGGCGGGCAAAATCGCTGGCTTGCGCACGCGCTTCATCCTGCAGCAGCCCGTCGAGCTGTGCTGCAAGGCGCGACACGCCGGGGGCAAGCGCGGCAATCGTATCGCCGACCGATCGGCCGACGACGGCATTACGCAGCAAATCGGCCATTTGGGCGCGCGCTTCCATGGCAACTTGCTCGAACAGCATCAGGCGTGCGCCTTCGGTAACGTCGGCTTTGTCGATCGCATCCCAAAGCGGACGAAGACCATAGAGTCGCTCGACAATCACGAATGATGCGGCGATGTCACCAAGCGAGGCGCCTTCTTCCTCCGCAAGCTCGAATGGATGAATGAGTCCGAGGCGGTTGATCAGGCGATTGGCGGTCTTTGTCGCAACGATCTGCCCACGCAGCTGGTGGTTTTCGATTGCCGCGCGGTGCCCCTTGACCATCGCGGGCGGGAAACCGGCGAGCAGATCGTCGATCATCGCGGGGTCTTGCGCGACATCGCTATGTTCGATCGCATCTTGAAGCGCGAGCTTGGCGGTCGACAAAAGCACCGCGAGTTCGGGCCGTGTCAGCCCCAGCCCGTCCTGTGAGCGCCGGATCAGAATATCGTTTGGCGCAAGCCCTTCGACGACGCGGTCGAGCTTTTTGGCGGCTTCGAACGTCTCGATAAGGCGGATATGCGACGGCATGGCATTGGCGCCGCCGCGCTGCGCGATCGAAAGGGCAAGCGTCTGGAGCCGGTTATCCTCGAGCACCAGTTCGGCGACAGCGTCGGTCATCTTGGCGAGGAGCTTGTTGCGGTTCGCCATGGTCAGTGCGCCGCTGGCGACTTCGGCATTCAGCGCGATCTTGATGTTCACTTCATTGTCCGAACAATCGACGCCCGCCGAATTGTCGATGAAATCGGTGTTGATCCGCCCGCCGCGCAAGCCGAACGCGATGCGCGCCGCTTGCGTGACGCCCAGATTGGCCCCTTCGCCGATGACTTTGGCCCGGATATCCTCGGCATTGACGCGCAAGCCGTCATTGGCGGGATCGCCAACTGCGCTATGCGCTTCGCTGGCTGCTTTCACATAAGTCCCGATGCCGCCAAACCAGATCAGATCAGCCGGGCTTTTCAGGATCGCGGTGATCAGTGCTGCGGGGTCGAGTTCGGTGTCAGTGACGCCAAGCGCCGCGCGCGCTTCCTTCGATAGCTTGATCGATTTTTCGGTGCGCGCAAAGACGCCGCCCCCCTTCGAGATGAGGGCGGAGTCATAATCGGCCCATGACGAGCGCGGAAGGGCAAACAGACGTGCACGCTCGTCCCAGCTTTTGACAGGATCGGGCGCCGGATCGATGAAAATGTGGCGATGATCGAAGGCAGCGACGATTTGCAACGATTTCGACAGCAGCATGCCGTTGCCAAACACATCGCCCGACATATCGCCACAGCCAACGACACGGACCGGATCGTGCTGCACGTCGAGACCCGCTTCGGCAAAATGACGCTGGACCGATAGCCACGCCCCTTTTGCCGTGATGCCCATCGCCTTGTGGTCGTAACCGACCGAGCCGCCGCTCGCGAAAGCATCGCCGAGCCAGAAATTGTGGTCGAGCGCGATAGCGTTGGCGACGTCCGAGAAGGTCGCGGTTCCCTTGTCCGCTGCGACGACAAACTAGGGGTCTTCGCCGTCGTGGATTACGACGTGGGGCGGATGCACGACTTTGCCGTCGACGATATTGTCGGTGACCGACAGCAGCGTGCGGATGAAGATGCGGTAGCTATCGGTGCCCTCGGCAAGCCATGCGGCGCGGTCGGCAGCGGGATCGGGTAGGAACTTCGGATAGAATCCACCCTTCGCACCGGTCGGCACGATGACAGCGTTCTTGACGCGCTGCGCTTTCATCAGCCCGAGAATTTCTGTGCGGAAATCGTCGCGACGGTCGGACCAGCGCAGGCCACCGCGTGCGACGGGCCCCGCGCGCAAATGGATCCCTTCGAGGCGCGGCGAATACA
>JBGSMP010000073.1:0-1610 GCA_041740105.1 Sphingomonadaceae bacterium | reverse complement strand
AAGCTGCGGGTCGGGACTTTCGCCGCCGGGAAAGTCGAACTCAAAACTGGCGCAAATTTCCGGCTTGATACCGACAAGAAGGCCGGTGATGCCGACCGCATCTATCTTCCCCATCCGGACATTTTTGCGGCGCTCGAAATCGGCGCGCGGCTGTTGCTCGACGATGGCAAGCTGGTCCTTCGAGTCACCGAGATTGGTCCTGACCATATCAATACGAACGTCGAAGTTGGAGGGATGCTGTCGAACCGCAAGGGGCTGAATGTCCCCGATGTCGTCGTCCCGATTGCCGCGCTGACCGAGAAGGACCGTTCTGACTTGGCATTTGCGCTCGAACAGGGTGTCGACTGGATCGCGATGTCCTTTGTTCAGCGGCCCGAAGACGTGGCTGAGGGCAAGAAGCTGATCGGTAATAAAGCAGCTTTGCTCGCCAAAATAGAAAAGCCAGCAGCCATCGGGCGTTTAGAGGAAATCCTCGAACTGGCCGACGGCGTCATGGTCGCGCGCGGCGATTTGGGCGTCGAACTGCCGCCCGAACAGGTGCCGCCGCTTCAAAAGAAGATAGTTTCGACCGCGCGGCGGATGGGCAAGCCAGTTGTCGTCGCCACGCAAATGCTTGAATCGATGATTACATCGCCGTCCCCGACGCGCGCAGAGGTGTCCGACGTGGCGACTGCGATTTACGATGGTGCAGATGCAGTGATGCTATCGGCCGAAACAGCCGCCGGTGCCTGGCCGATCGAGGCCGTGTCGATCATGGACCGGATCGCGCAGCAGGTCGAAAGCGACCCCGATTTTTATAAACGCATCCACTTTACCGAGACCCCCGCCGATGCGACAACGGCGGATGCGCTGGCCGAGGCCAGCGGACGGATTGTCGATACTATCGATACCAGCGCGATTGTTTGCTTCACCTCGTCGGGCTCAACCGCCCGGCGGATCTCGCGCGAGCGTCCATCGGTACCGCTTCTGGTGCTCACCGCAAGCATGGCAACGGCGCGCCGACAGGGACTGCTTTGGGGCGCTTTTTCAGTGCGCACCCGCGACATTGGTTCGTTTGAAGAAATGGTCGCCAAGGGCAAACGCATGGCGCTGCGTTATCATTTGGGGCAAGCCGGCGGCCGGATTATAATCATGGCGGGCGTGCCGTTCGGGACGCCAGGGTCGACCAACGTGTTGCACATTGTCAGGCTGACTGGAGACGAGCTTAAGGGGCATTGAGCGTGCGGATATTGTTGATTGACGGACATCCTGATGCGGACAGACTATCTGCGCATCTTCTCAATCATTATGCTGCAAATTGCCCCGAGGGCGCGACAATCGATCGTGTCGCTATCCGGGATATTGCGTTCGATCCTATCCTGAAAAAAGGTTATGCCGTTCGTCAGGAGTGGGAACCGGCACTTGTTGAGGTCGCTCGGGTAATCGACGCCTGTGACCATGTGGTATTTGCTTTTCCAATGTGGTGGGGCGCTGAACCTGCGTTACTTAAAGGGTTCCTCGACCGCGTGCTCGTTCCGCATTTCGCATTTCGATACCGCGAAAAGGGTGAGCTCTGGGATCGGTTGCTCGGCGGTCGTTCTGCCGATGCATTGGTTACGATGGATACGCCT
>JBGSMP010000052.1:0-3957 GCA_041740105.1 Sphingomonadaceae bacterium | reverse complement strand
CACCCTCCACCTCGATCACCGCCAGCGCAGAGCCGATCGGCACCATGTCGCCGACCGCGCCCGCCAGCTCGACAACGATGCCCGACACCGGCGATTCCATCTCGACGGTCGCCTTGTCGGTCATCATGTCGGCAATGCCCTGATCTTCCTCGATCCGGTCACCGACCTTGACGTGCCACGCGACAATTTCGGCTTCGGCAATGCCTTCGCCGATGTCGGGCAGGCGGAATGTAAAGCGGGCCATCGCTTAGTCCTTCATGATTTTTTTGAGCGCAGTCCCGATGCGGATCGGGCCCGGAAAATAGGCCCATTCGAGGCTGTGCGGATAGGGCGTGTCGAAGCCGGTGACGCGTTCCACGGGGGCTTCGAGATGGTAGAAGCAGCGTTCCTGCACCAGTGCCGAGAGTTCGGCACCGAAACCGCCGGTACGTGTCGCTTCGTGGACGATCAGGCAGCGGCCAGTTTTCTGGACCGAGGCCTCGATGGTTTCGATGTCGAGGGGGACGAGCGTCCGCAAGTCGATGACTTCGGCATCAATGCCCATTTCCTCGACCGTGGCGCGCGCGACGTGGACCATGGTTCCATAAGCGAGGATGGTAACATCGCCGCCCTCGCGGACGATCGCCGCTTTGCCGAGCGGGACCGTATAATGCCCCTCGGGCACTTCGCTTGCGTCGAACTTGGCCCAGGGCTGGACGGGGCGGTCGTAATGACCGTCGAAGGGGCCATTATAGATGCGCTTGGGCTCGCAGAAGATGACCGGGTCATTGTCCTCGATCGAAGCGATCAGCAACCCCTTGGCGTCATAGGGCGTCGAAGGCACCACGGTTTTGACGCCGGAGATATGCGCAAAGATCGCTTCAGGCGATTGCGAATGCGTCTGCCCGCCGAAAATGCCGCCACCAAAAGGCGTGCGCACGGTGATCGGCATCGGAAATTCGCCCGCCGAGCGATAGCGAAGCCGCGCGGCTTCGCTGACGATCTGGTCGAGGCCGGGATAGACATAGTCGGCGAACTGGATTTCGGGAACCGGGCGCATCCCGTAGGCTGCCATGCCGACGGCCACGCCGATAATCCCGCATTCGGTGATCGGCGTATCGAACACGCGGGTCTTGCCGTGCTTGGCCTGCAACCCCGCGGTTGCCCGGAAGACGCCGCCGAAAAAACCGACGTCCTCGCCGAGCACGATGACATTCGGGTCTGCGGCCATTGCGACGTCCATCGCGCTGTTGATGGCTTCGATCATGTTCATGCGGGGCACGGCGTTAAATCCCCGCATCCGCGCGTTCGGTGCGCATCTGGTCGCGCTGTTCGACGAGGTGCCACGGCATTTCCTCGAAGATATCCTCGAACATCGTGTCGAAGGGCTGGTGCAGGCCGTGGCCGAGGACACCGTTCTTCTCCGCCTCTTTTGCCGATGCCTTGACCAGTTCGGCAAGCTCGACGTCCTGCGCGGCGTGGCGCTCTTCATCCCATTCGCCAAGGCCGATCAGATGCATTTTCAGCCGCGCGATCGGATCGCCCAGCGGCCATGCCGCGCCCTCGTTCGCGCTGCGATATTGCCCCGGATCGTCCGACGTCGAATGCCCTTCGGCGCGGAAGGTGAAATGTTCGATCAGCGTCGGGCCCTTGTTGGTGCGCGCGCGTTCGGCAGCCCAGGCGGTGGCAGCATAGACCGCAAGCGCATCGTTGCCGTCGATGCGCAGGCCCGCCATCCCGTACCCCACGGCGCGGGCCGCAAAGGTCGTTTCATCGCCGCCCGCGAACCCCGCGAAGGACGAAATCGCCCACTGGTTGTTGACGACATTCAGGATCACCGGCGCGCGATAGACCGTGGCGAACATGCAAGCCGAGTGGAAATCGCCCTCGGCGGTCGATCCTTCGCCGCACCATGTTGCCGCAATACGCGTGTCGCCCTTGGCAGCGCTCGCCATCGCCCAGCCGACGGCCTGCGGATATTGGGTGGCGAGGTTGCCGCTGATCGAGAAGAACGCGCCTTCGCGCGTCGAATACATGATGGGGAGTTGCCGCCCTTTCAGCCGGTCGGCCTTGTTCGAATAAATCTGGTTCATCATGTCGACCAGACTCCAGCCGCGCGCGATCAGGATGCCCTGCTGGCGGTAGCTCGGGAAACACATGTCGTCGCGTTGGAGCGCGAAAGTTGCCGCGACTGCCACGGCTTCCTCGCCGGTCGACTTCATGTAGAAACTGGTTTTGCCCTGACGCTGGGCGCGGAACATGCGTTCGTCGAAAGCGCGGGTCAGCGCCATCGCACGCAGCATCTTGCGCAAGGTTTCGGCATCGAGACGCGGGTTCCACGCGCCGACGGCTTTGCCCTCGTCATCGAGCACGCGGACCAGACCATAGACCATATCGCGCATCGTGCTCGCGTCCGCCGCACTGTCGGGGCGCGGCGTGACGCCGGCCGCCAGCACTTCGATGTTGGAAAAATCGGCGGTGTCGCCAGGGCGGTATTGTGGTTCGGGAATGTGGAGCGAGAGCGGCGGCAAATTGGCGCGAACGGGCGAATCAATGGGCATGGCGTCTCCTCGGGCAACCATGCCCGCGTTGTAATATTATTTCAAATCTAGACCGCACGGCTGCGGCGCGATACAAGCGGCCTATGGCCGATTTCACACCCCCCCGCGCTGCCCAGCAATTCACGCCCTATCGCTGGGACGACCCGTTTCTCCTCGATACGCAGCTAACCGACGAAGAGCGGATGATCCGCGATGCCGCCGAAGCCTATGCACAGGACAAGCTGCAACCGCGCATCCTGATGGCGAATCGCGAAGGCAAATTCGACCGCGAGATTATGCATGAACTCGGCGAACTTGGATTTCTGGGCGCAACGATCAAGGGCTATGGCTGCGCGGGGATTTCCTACGTCGCTTATGGCCTGATGACGCGCGCGATCGAGCGCGTCGACTCAGGTTATCGCTCGGCATCGTCGGTGCAGTCGGGCCTCGCCATGGAAGCCATCTATGCCTATGGCACCGAAGAGCAGCGCGAGCGCTTCCTGCCGGGCATGGCCAATGGCGACATCCTCGGCTGCTTCGGCCTGACCGAGCCCGATGCGGGTTCCGATCCGGCGGGGATGAAGACGCGGGCGATTGCGGCCGATGGCGGCTACCGGCTGTCGGGCAGCAAAATGTGGATCACCAATTCGCCGATTGCTGACCTCGCGATTGTGTGGGGCAAGCTTGACGGGCAAATCCGCGGCTTCATTGTCGAACGCGGGATGGAAGGGTTCTCGACGCCCGAAATTCACGGCAAGCTCTCTTTGCGCGCGTCGATCACGGGCGAAATCGTGTGCGATGATGTGTTCATTCCTGAAGAAAATCTGCTGCCCGGTGGGCGCGGCCTTGGCGGGCCGTTCGGGTGTCTGAACAAAGCGCGTTACGGGATTGCGTGGGGCACGATGGGCGCGGCGGAAGACTGTTTTGCGCGCGCGCGGAGTTATACGCTCGAGCGGCATCAGTTCGGGCGTCCGCTTGCCGCAAATCAGATCGTGCAGCTGAAGCTCGCTGATATGGAAACCGAAATTGCGCTAGGGCTACAGGCGGCGCTTGCCGTGGGGCGTAATATCGACGCGGGCACTTGGAGCCCTGAACAGATCAGCCTGATCAAGCGCAACAATTGCGGCAAGGCGCTGAACATCGCGCGGATGGCGCGCGACATGCACGGCGGCAACGGCATTGCCGACGAATATCATGTCATCCGCCACATGATCAATCTGGAGACCGTGAACACCTATGAGGGCACGCACGACATCCATGCACTGATTTTGGGTCGAGCGATCACGGGGATTCAGGCGTTTTCGGCAGTGAACGGGTAGCGCGTCGTTGCGAGCGTAGCGAAGCAATCCAGAATGAGGGCGGAACTGGATTGCTTCGCTGCGCTCGCAATGACGGGAATTGCCGCAACGCAGCAATTGCGCTAACGGGCGTTCATGCT